>JASGEH010000194.1:0-35751 GCA_047606565.1 Comamonas sp. | reverse complement strand
CGGCGATGACCGGCTGCTGCGCGTGGAACTGCGGCTGCGTCAGGCCCGGGCCCCAGAAGTCGTTGAGCAGCGCGCGGTCGCCCGGCGGCTGCTCGACCGGCTGGGCGGTGTAGAAGACCGGCACGCCGGCGGCGTCGCAGGCCTCGCGCAGACGGCGCACGTTGGCCACCAGTTGCGGCACGGGCGGCTGGGCAGTGTCGAACTTGTCGAGGAAGTAGGCCTGCATGTCGTGGATCAGCAGGGCCGCGCGCGCGGCCTGCGGGCGCCAGCCAACGCGGTTTTCGGCGGGCTGCTCGGGCAGGGAATAAGGCGCGATGACGGGAATGGCCATGGGAGAAGTCGAGATCGGGGTGGGAAGAAAGGCCGCAAGGATGCGCCGAAACGGCGGCGCGGACAAGCGGCGGCCGGTCGGTCAGACCGCCAGGCCGAGCGCGCGCAGCATGGTGCGGAACTTGGTCTGGGTCTCGTCGACCTCGGACTGCGGCACCGAGCCGGGCACGATGCCGGCACCGGCGTACAACCGCACCTCGGCGCCGCGCAGCTCGGCGCAGCGCAGGCTGACGGCCCACTCGCCGTCGCCACGCGCGTCGCACCAGCCGACGAAGCCGGCGAACAGGCCACGGTCGAAGTCCTCCAGCTCGGCGATGGCCTCGAAGGCCCGGGCGCCGGGATGGCCGCAGACCGCCGGCGTCGGGTGCAGGGCCAGCGCCAGGTCGAGCGCGGTGGTGGCGGGGTCGGCCAGTTCGCCTTCGAGCGTGGTCGACAGGTGCCACAGCGCATCGGTCTGCACCAGCGAGGGCGCGGCGGGCACGTCGAGCGTGCGGCACAGCGGCCGCAGCGCCTGCGCCACCGCGTCGATCACCACGGCGTGCTCGTGCAAGTCCTTGGGCGACTGCCGCAGCGCCTGGGCGATGGCCTGGTCCTGCGCCGGCCCCGTGCCGCGCGCGGCCGAGCCGGCCAGCGGATTGACGATGACGCGGCGGCCGGCGCGCCGCACCAGCAGCTCCGGCGTGGCGCCCAGGAAGGCACCGGCCGGATCGCCGCCCAGCGGCACCGCATAGGTGTAGCCGTGGCGGTTGAGCACGGCCAGCCGGCGCAGCAGCGCGCGCGCGTCGGGCACGGCCGACAGGCGGGCCTGGAGCGTGCGTGCCAGCACCACTTTGTCGAGCACACCGGGCGCAAAGCGCGCCAGCGCCGCCTCGACCGCGCGCGCATAAGCCTGCGGCTGGGGCTGCGGCTCGACTTGCAAGGCGGCCGTTTCCACGGCCGGCGCGGGAGCGGCGAGGTCGGTGAGGCCGGCGGCCTGCGCGGCCCCGGCGGCGCGCCACACCGTGTGCGGGCGGATCAGCCGCGCGGGCTGGCGTACGTCGAAGGGCACGGCGCCCATGACCACGCGATCGGGGTTGCCGTCAGCGCCGGCGCCAGCCGCCTGCAGTGCGGCCAGCCGTGCGCGCAGGCGCTGCGCGGCCTCGGCGACGCTGGCGGCGGAACCCGTGCCCTGGGCGTCCTGGCCGGCCGGCACGACCTCGCCGCGCCCGAGCAGCGCGGCCCCGGGAGAGATGAACAGACTATCGCCGTCTTGATAGCGCGCCAGCAGCCCGGCCAGGTCGTCCGGCCCGGGCGCCGGGGCGTCCTGCGTGGCCTCGGGCTGGCGGTCGGTGGAGTGCAGGGGAAATTCCAAGGTGTTGTCCTGATTGCCAAATGCAAATCATTCTATTAGAGCGCCTGCAGGGCACGCGCGCTCTTTCCCTTGTGAATTCAAGGCTGTTACGATTTTTCATCGCAAATTAAAGGGACGTCATGGATAGATGCCGCGCTCGGCGCGCGCCTGCAGGATGCGCTCGCAAGCGACGGCGAAAGTCGCCGTGCGCAGGCCGATCTTGTGCTGGTTGGCGGTGGTCCAGATGTGTTCGAGCGCGTCGCGCATGATCTTGTCGAGGCGCACGTTGATCTCGTCCTCGGTCCAGAAGAAGCTGTTGAAGTCCTGCACCCATTCGAAGTAGCTGACCGTCACGCCGCCGGCGTTGCAGATCACGTCGGGCACGACCAGGATGTCGCGCTTCTCGAAGACGTCGTCGGCCTCGGGCAGGGTCGGGCCGTTGGCGCCTTCGAGCACCAGCCGGGCCTGGATGCGCCGGGCGCGCTCGGCGGTGATCTGGCCTTCGAGCGCGGCCGGGATCAGGATGTCGGCCGGCACGTCCCAGAACTGCTCGTTGTCGATGAGCTGCGCGCCCTTCTTCTTGGCGTAGCCGGCGATGCCGCCTTCGCGCTTGACGATGGCCAGCGCCTCGGCGACGTCGAAGCCCTCGGGCGCGACCACGGTGCCGCTGTGGTCCTGTACCGCCACCACCACGCTGCCGGCGGCGGCGAACAGCTCGGCGGCCGTGCCGCCGACGTTACCCAGGCCCTGCACCGCGACCTTGGCGCCCTTGAGCTCCAGGCCGATGCGCTTGGCCGCCTCGCTGCCGGTGACGAAGACACCGCGCCCGGTGGCCTTGACGCGGCCCAGCGAGCCGCCCAGGTGGATGGGCTTGCCGGTGACCACGCCGGTGGAGGTGTGGCCGCTGTTCATGGAGTAGGTGTCCATCATCCAGGCCATGATCTGGCCGTTGGTGTTGACGTCGGGCGCGGGAATGTCGCGCTGCGGGCCGATGATGATGCCGATCTCGCTGGTATAGCGGCGCGTCAGGCGCTCGAGTTCGCCGCGCGAGAGTTCCTTGGGATCGACGCGCACGCCGCCCTTGGCGCCGCCGAAGGGCAGGCCGACGGCGGCGGTCTTGACCGTCATCCAGGCCGCCAGGGCCATCACCTCGTCGAGCGTGACGTCGGGGTGGAAGCGCACGCCGCCCTTGCCCGGGCCGCGCGAGAGGTTGTGCTGCACGCGGTAGCCCTCGAAGTGGCGCACGCTGCCGTCGTCCATCTCGATGGGCACGTCGACGATCAGGGTGCGCTTGGGACGGCGCAGCATGTCCATCCACTTGTCGAGGTGGCTGATGTAGGGCGCCACGCGGTCGACCTGGGCCAGATAGATGGCCCAGGCGCTGTGCGGGTCAGCACTGGCGTAGGACAGGGGCAGGTGAGCGGCGGGTTTCTTGGCAGTCATGGGCGGTCCGTTGAAAGGGAATCGATTGCGACGGACGCCATCATGGCGACAGGCGGCCCAAAAAGACAATGCCGCTTGCGCATGGAGGGATGCCGGACGGCCATGGCTGGCACCCGCGCCCAGTTGGGCTCCCCCTCCCTGGCGGGGGAGGACTGGGGGGAGGGGACTCAGCCCGCGAAGGCCGCCAGGCCGGTCTGCGCCCGCCCGAGAATGAGCGCATGCACGTCGTGCGTGCCTTCGTAGGTGTTGACCACCTCCAGGTTGACCAGGTGGCGCGCCACGCCGAACTCGTCGCTGATGCCGTTGCCGCCCAGCATGTCGCGCGCCAGCCGCGCGATGTCCAGCGCCTTGCCGCAGTTGTTGCGCTTGATGAGCGAGGTGCCCTCGACGGCGGCGACGCCCTCGTCCTTCATGCGGCCGAAGCGCAGCGCGGCCTGCAGGCCCAGCGCGATCTCGGTCTGCATGTCGGCCAGCTTCTTCTGGATCAACTGGTTGGCCGCCAGCGGGCGGCCGAACTGCTGGCGGTCGAGCGTGTATTGGCGCGCCGTGTGCCAGCACGATTCGGCCGCGCCCATGGCGCCCCAGGCGATGCCGTAGCGCGCGCTGTCGAGGCAGGTGAAGGGGCCCTTGAGGCCCCGCACCTCGGGGAAGGCGTTGTCCTCGGGCACGAAGACGTCGTCCATCACGATCTCACCCGTGACCGAGGTACGCAGGCCGACCTTGCCGTGGATGGCCGGCGCCGACAAGCCCTTCCAGCCCTTTTCGAGCACGAAGCCGCGGATCGGGCCGACCGCGCCGCCCGCGCTGACCTCCTTGGCCCAGACCACGAACACGTCGGCCACCGGGCTGTTGGTGATCCACATCTTGCTGCCCTTGAGGCGATAGCCGCCGTCGACCTTGTGGGCGCGCGCGGCCATGCTGCCGGGGTCGGAGCCATGGTCGGGCTCGGTCAGGCCGAAGCAGCCTATCCATTCGCCACGCGCCAGCCGGGGCAGGTATTTCTGCTTCTGCGCCTCGGTGCCGAAAGTGAGGATGGGCACCATCACCAGCGAACTCTGGACACTGGCCATGGAGCGGTAGCCCGAATCGACCCGCTCGATCTCGCGCGCGATCAGGCCATAGGCCACGTAATTCAGGCCCGGGCCGCCGTACTGCTCCGGGATGGTCGGCCCCAGCAGGCCGATCTCGCCCATCTCGCGGAAGACGTCGGTGTCCATGCGCTCGTGGCGAAAGGCCTCGAGCACGCGCGGCGCCAGCCGCTCCTGGCAATAGGCCTCGGCCGCGCCGCGGATCTGGCGCTCGTCGTCGCTGAGCTGCTGCTCCAGCAAAAAGGGATCGGCCCAATCGAAGGGGGCTTTGGTGGCCATGTTGTCTCCAATATCGGTTTGATGATTCAGCGCCCCTCATGCTAGAGCACGCGCGGGTTGTCGGGTGCCCTACTCAAGATTAAAATCCATTCATCAATCTATTCATAAATCCATTCAAATAACTATCCACACAGTTATTCAGGCTCAACCCTGAACCGGCCTCCGCCCATGCCATCGCACCGCGACCAGATCCAGGCCCAGTTGGCCCACGGCCCCATGCCGGCACGGCGGCTGGGCGCAGCGCTGGGCGTGAGCCAGCCCACCGTCTCGCGCACCCTCGCCGCCCTGGGCGAAGACGTGGTGCGCCTGGGCGCGGCCCGATCGATGCAATACGCCCTGCGCGATCCGATGCGCGGGCTGCCGGACATCCCCGTGTATCGCGTGGACGCCCAGGGGCACATCGGCGCGCTGGGCACGCTCGTGCCCGTGCGGCCCGACGGCTTCGTCATGCACGAGGCCGGGGGCCGCACGCTGCACAGTGATGGCCTGCCCTGGTGGCTGTACGACATGCGCCCGCAAGGCTATCTGGGCCGGGCCTATGCCTTGCGCCACGGCGGCCGGCAAGGCTTGCCGCCGCGGCTGGCGGACTGGTCGGACACCCATGCGCTGCGCGCGCTGATGGCGCACGGGCACGACCTGGTCGGCAACCTGCTGCTGGGCGAACAGGCCCGCAGCGACTTCCTGGCCGCCCCGCGCCCCGAGCCGGTCACGCAAGCCGGCAAGCCGGCGGCTTACGCGCAGTGGGCGCGCGAGGCCGCCCAGGGCGAACTGCCGCCCGGTTCATCTGCCGGCGGCGAGCAGCCCAAATTCACCGCCTATGCCGAAACCCCCGACGGCCCGCGCCACCTCATCGTCAAGTTCAGCGAAGCGGAAGCCAGCCCCGTCAGCGAACGCTGGCGCGATCTGCTGCAGGCCGAACATCTCGCCCTGGAGACGCTGCGCGAGGCCGGCGTGCCCGCCGCCCGCACGCGCCTGCTCGACCATGCCGGCCAGCGCTTCCTGGAGGTCGGGCGCTTCGACCGCGTCGGCGAGCGGGGCCGGCGCGGCGTCCTCTCGCTGACGGCGCTCGACGCGGAATTCGTCGGCGCGGGCAACGCGGGCTGGGCCCACCTCGCCCACCGCCTGGCCGCGCAAGGCCAGATCCAGGCCGAGGCCGCCCGCCTTGCCGCCCTGCTCTGGGCCTGGGGCCAGTTGATCGGCAACACCGACATGCACAACGGCAACCTCGCCTTCATCACCGAACAGGGCCGCCCCTACGGCCTGGCGCCCGCCTACGACATGACCCCCATGGCCTTTGCGCCACGCAGCGGCGGCGGCCTGCCCGACACGCTGCGGTCCGCCGACCTGCACGCCAACGTGGACAACGCCACCTGGCGCCGCGCCGCCCTGCTGGCCCGCGCCTTCCAGCGCCGCCTGGAGGACGCGCGCGGCTGGTCGGCACGTTTCCAGCCCTGCATCCACGCGCTCGCTCGGCACCTGGCGCACGCCGAAGAGCAGGTCGCGCGGCTGGCCTGAATCAACGGTTCAGGGTGCTGGCCAAAGAGCCGTTTAGCATTGCGCCACTTTTTTCTGGAGCAATCAAAATGGGAATGTTCAACTGGACCGAGAAGTCCGCCGACGGCTCGGTGATCGCGCCCGACGAACGGCTGCCCTGGCCGCAGACCGCCGCGCTGGGCGTGCAGCACGTGATCGCGATGTTCGGATCGACCATCCTGGCGCCGCTGCTGATGGGCTTCGACCCCAACGTGGCGGTGCTGATGAGTGGCGTGGGCACGCTGATCTTCTTCTTCGTGACCGGCGGCAAGGTGCCGAGCTACCTGGGGTCGAGCTTCGCCTTCATCGGCGTGGTGATCGCCGCCACCGCCTACGGCGGCAGCGGCACCAATGCCCACATCGGCCTGGCGTTGGGCGGCATCGTGCTGTGCGGGCTGGTCTACATCGCCATCGGCCTGGTGGTGCAGGCGGTGGGCACGCGCTGGATCGAGCGCTTCATGCCGCCGGTCGTCACCGGCACCGTGGTGGCGGTGATCGGCCTGAACCTGGCGGCGATTCCCGTCAAGAACATGGCCGCCAGCAATTTCGACGCCTGGATGCAGCTGGTCACCTTCGTCAGCGTGGCGCTGGTGGCGGTGTTCACGCGCGGCATGCTGCAGCGGCTGCTGATCCTCATCGGCCTGATCGCCGCCAGCCTGATCTACGCGCTGCTCACCAACGGCCTGGGCCTGGGCAAGCCGATCGACGGCAGCGGCATCGCGGCGGCCGCCTGGGTCGGGCTGCCAGCCTTCCACGCGCCGGTCTTCACGGCGCACGCGGCGCTGCTGATCGTGCCAGTGGTGATCATCCTGGTGGCCGAGAACCTGGGCCACATCAAGGCCGTGACGGCCATGACCGGCCGCGACATCGACCGCTACATGGGCCGCGCCTTCATCGGCGACGGCATCGCCACGGTGGTCAGCGGCAGCGCGGGCGGCACCGGCGTGACCACCTATGCCGAGAACATCGGCGTCATGGCCGCCACCAAGATCTACTCGACCGCCATCTTCGTGGTGGCCGCGCTGATCGCCATCCTGCTGGGCTTCTCGCCCAAGTTCGGCGCCGTGATCCAGGCGATTCCGCTGCCGGTGATGGGCGGCGTCTCGATCGTGGTATTCGGCCTGATCGCGGTCGCCGGCGCCAAGATCTGGGTCGACAACCGGGTCGACTTCTCGGACAACCGCAACCTGCTGGTGGCCGCCATCCCGCTGGTGCTGGGCACGGGCGAGTTCACGCTGCGCTTCGGCGACTTCGCGCTCGGCGGCATCGGCTGCGCCACGTTTGGCGCCATCGGGCTGTATGCGCTGCTGGGGCGCCAGGCCCGCTGAACACCGCACAGACCTCCCCGCCGCCTGCCCTCATCCCAGGCCGAAGCGGCTCTCGGACTGGCGACGGAACTCCGAGGGCGTCATGCCCTTGATGTCCAGGAAGCGGCGGTTGAAGTTGGCGACGTTGTTGAAGCCGACCTGGTAGCAGATGTCGGTGATGTAGGCATCGGTCTGCATGAGCAGGTGGCATGCGTTGTGGATGCGCAGGCGGCTGACGAAGTCGGTGAAGCTGTTGCCCGTGGCGCGGCGAAAGAAGCGGCTGAAGCGGCTCTCGCTCATGTCCAGCTCGGCGGCCATGTCAGCCATGCTGATGGGCTCGGCCACGCGCGCCATGATGCGGTTGACGATCTCGTTGATCCGGTCGACCTGGGCCTCACCCTCCGCGCCCTGCATCTGCGCGGTGGACAGCAGGCGGTAGTCGGTGCAGTCGGCCAGATCGGCCAGGAAGTCGCAGAACACCGCGAAGCGGCGCAGCCCGCGCGTGGCCTTGACCACGTCCCAATGCGCGCGGGCGGCTTCGGCCATGCCGAAAAACTCGATGCCGTGGCGCGCGCGGTCGAGCAGCTGCAGCACCTCGCGCAGTTCGGGCACCGCCTCGGCGGCGCGGGCGATCGGGTCGTGCAGGAACTGGATCACGCGGTCGCGGTCAGGTGCGCCGCCCTCGGGCACGTCGAAGGAGATCCAGTTGTGCGGCAGGAAGGGGCCGCACAGCACCAGGTGGCCGGGCTCGAAGGGGCCGATCCAGTCGCCGACGAAGGCGCGGCCCGAAGTTTCCGTGATGAGGTGCAGCTCGTACTCCTCGTGGAAATGCCAGCGCACCAGCGGGCTCGGGTAGCCATGCGCGATGCAGCGCACCAGGCCGGTGTCCCCCGCATCCTCGTAGCCGAGCGCCGGGGTGCGGACATAGTCGCGCTCCAGGACGGGCTGGCGCTGGCGGGGAGGACGGTTGCGCGTGGCGGCCATGGCGGAATGCCCGTGGATCAGTGCGTGGGCGGCCATCCTAGCGCAGCGTCGAGTTCCGCCCGCCACGGCGGCTGGGCGCCCGCACGCGTGCAATTGAGCGCGGCGGCCGTGGCGGCGAAGCGCAGCACCGCCAGCCAGGCGTCGTCGCCCAGGGTGCCGAGCTGGGCCGGGTGCGCCACGCCGTGTTCGAGCAGCGCGACCGCGAGGGCCGCGCCAAAGGTGTCGCCCGCGCCGATGGTATCGACCACGGCCACCGTCGGTGGGCACACCGACAGCGGCGCACGGCCGCGGCGCAGCAGCGTCGCGCCCTGGCCGCCGCGCGTGAGCACCACGGCACGCGGCCCCGGTCCATCACCTGGCGCCAGCCAGCGCGCGGCGGCCTCCTCCACCGGCTGGTCCGGCGCGAGAAAGGCCGCGTCCTCGTCGCTGAGCTTGACCAGATCGGCCAGCGCCAACCAGCCGAGGGCGCGGCGGCGGAAATCTGGCGCATCGCCAACCAAAACGGGACGCACGTTGGGGTCAAACACCACCATGCGGCGGCCCCGCTGCGCCGCCACCAGATCGAGGATGCGGCTGGCCGCAGGCTCGTGCAGCAGCGCGATGGAGCCGAACTGGAGGATACGGCATTCGGGCGGCAGCGCGGGCAGCTCGGCGGGTGCCCAGAGCGTGTCGGCCGTGCCCTGCATGTAGAAGGCGTAGCGGTTGGTGTCGGCCGCACGCTCGACGAAAGCCAGCGTGCTGGGCGCGTCGCTGCGCAGCACGAAGCGCAGGTCCACGCCGTTGCCCGCCAGGTGCGCCAGCAGCCGTTCGCCGAACAAGTCGCGCGAGAGCTGCGAGATCAGCGCCGTGGGCTGGCCCAGCCGTGCCGCCGCCACCGCGGTGTTGGCGGGCGCCCCGCCTTCGTGGCCCTGGAAACCCAGGCCACCGGTGGCGGTGAAGTCGATCAGGGCCTCGCCGGCAATTGCGATGCGCATGGCCTTAACACCTGTTCACGAATGCGCCGACCCGTTCGGCGGCTCGCCGGACGGCCTGCTCCAGGCTCGGCTGGCCCGCCAGATCGGCCCACAACACGCGCTCGGCGCACAGCGCGGCCACCGGATCGGCGGCCGCGCAGATGGCCTGCGCGACGGCCGGGTCCATGGCCTGGTCCTGGTAGGCATAGGGCAGATCGCCCCGGTGCCAGCGTTGCAGGAAAGCCAGGAACAAGGCCGGCAACATGGCCGCGCTGTCGATGCCTTGCCCCTGCGCCAGCCGCTCGCGGATGGTCGGCGCGATGAAGCCGGGAATCTTGGCGAAGCCGTCGGCGGCCACGCGTTGGTTGGTGTCGCGGATGGCCGGGTTGCCAAAGCGTTCGAGCACGACATCGCGGTAGACCGGCAAATCCACCGGACTCGGCTGGCCGGGTCGGGACAGGCAGGGCATCACGTCATGCGTGACGTAGTCCCAGGCGAACTGGCGGATGGCGGGCGTGTGCGTGCCTTCGTGGATGAACTGCAGCCCGATGAGCGAGCCCGCCCACGCGATGCAGCTGTGGCTGGCGTTGAGGATGCGGATCTTGGCTTCCTCGTAAGGCGCGACCGAGTCCACCAGCTCGACACCCACGCGCGCCCAGTCCGGCCGGCCCGCGATGAAGCGGTCTTCGATCACCCACTGGATGAAGCTCTCGGCGGTGACGGGCGCGGCGTCGTCGCGGCCCGTGGCGGCGTGCACGCGCGCGCGCAGCTCGTCCGGCGGGCGCGGCGTGATGCGGTCGACCATGGCGTTGGGACTGGTCGTCTGGGATTGAGCCCACGCGGCCAGCTCGGGCTGGCCCGCGCGGGTGATGAATTCGAGCAGCCCGCGCCGGAAACGGTCGCCGTTGTGGCGCAGGTTGTCGCAGTTGAGCAGCGTCAGCGGCCCCGCGCCGGCCTCGCGCCGCGCGCGCAGGAGGGCCGTGACCGCCCCGTAGATCGTCGACCCCGCCTGGCCGCGCGCGGCGCGCTCGAGGTCGGCGGCCAGCTCGGGCGCGGCGGTATCGAGCCGGTCCGCGCCGTCGAGGTAGTAACCCGCTTCGGTGACCGTGAACGACACGATGCGCGTGGCCGCGTCGGCGCCGCGCGCCACCACGGCGGCCAGGTCCGGGGTGTAGGGCAACACCTCGCGGATGGAAGCGATGCGCTCATAGCGCACCTCGCCGGCGGGCGAAACCGTTTCGAGCGTATAGGCGCCGCCCTGCGCGGCCAGCGCCGCCAGGGTGTCAGTCGCGTCGGGCCGCAGGTTGGCGCCCGCGATCGCCCACTGCGTGTCGCCCAGGTCGATCAGCCGCTGCAGGTAGACGGCCTGGTGGGCGCGGTGGAAAGAGCCCAGGCCCAGGTGCAGGATGAAGTTCATGGTGCGTGAAGGCGGTAATTCAGGGTCAGAGATCGAAGTTTGTGGGCATCATCACCACGTCGCGAATGGTCATGCCGCGCGGCCGGGTGAGCATGAACAGCACCACCTCGGCCACCTCTGCGGCTTCGATGAGGCTGCCGCTGGCCTTGGCTTGCGCCAGCTTCTCGGCGGGCCAGTCGGCCAGCAGCGCGGTGATGACCGGCCCCGGCGAGATGGCGCCCACCCGGATACCGTGCTTGAACACCTGGCGGCGCACGGTCTGCACGAAGCAGTTCACGGCCCACTTGGAGGCGGCATACACCGGCTCCCACGGCGTGGGAAAGTGCGCGGCCAGCGAGCTGGTCACGATGATGTCGCCACGGCCGCGCGCGATCATGTGGGGCAGCACGTTGTGCACGTTCTTCATCACCACGTTGACGTTGAGCTGCAGCATGCGGTCAATGGCGTCGGGGTCGGCGTCGATCAGGTCTCCCCCCACATACAGTCCCGCGTTGGTGTGCAGGATGTCGAGCGGACCCGCCAGATCCAGCGTTCGCGCGAGCAGGCTGGCGCACTGTTGCGCGTCCAGCAGGTCCAGCGCCAACGGCAGCGCGCGGGGGCCGATGGCGGCGCAGGCCCGCTCCAGCGCCGCTTCGTCGCGGTCGATCAGCACCACGCGCGCGCCTGCGGCGGCCATGGCCCGGGCGCTGGCGAAACCGATGCCCGAGGCAGCGCCGGTGACGGCCGCCACCTGCCCTTGGAGGTCCTGAGCCGTGCTCATGCGATGCCTCCCGCCGCCACCAGCGCGCGGCCCGCGCGGTCGAACAGATGCAGCGCGGCGGGGTCGAGGGTGACGCGCACCGCGTCGCCTGCGGCCAGCGACGTGCGCTCGCTCTGGCGCGCCACCACGGGCGTGCCGCCCAGGTCGACGTGGATGAGGGTGTCCGCGCCCAGCGACTCGACCAGTTCCACCCTGCCGGGCACGCCGGAAGAGGGCGCGGATGCGTCCGGCTGCACGCGCAGCGCCTCGGGTCGCAGGCCCAGTCGCCCATCGCTCGGCAAGCGCCCGCCGGTGGCCTGCGAGAACGCGGGCACGGCATCGGCGGCGATCAGGTTCATCGACGGCATGCCGATGAACTGCGCGACGAACTGGTTGGCGGGCCGGTCGTACAGTTCCAGCGGCGAACCGACTTGCTCGATACGTCCCTCGCGGAAGACGACCACGCGGTCGGCCAGCGTCATGGCCTCGACCTGGTCGTGCGTGACGTAGAGGGTGGTCGCGCCCAGCGCCTTGTGCAGCTTGTGGATTTCCACGCGGGTGTTGCCGCGCAGGGCGGCGTCGAGGTTGGACAGCGGCTCGTCGAACAGGAACACCTTGGGCGCGCGCACGATGGCCCGGCCGATGGCCACGCGCTGGCGCTGGCCGCCCGAGAGTTCGCGCGGCGTGCGCCCGAGGTATTGCGAGAGGTTGAGCGTGGCGGCGGCGTGTTCGACCTTGCGCCGGATCTCGGCCTTGGACACGCCGGCGAGCTTGAGCGCGAAAGACATGTTGTCGTAGACGCTCATGTGCGGGTAGAGCGCGTAGCTCTGGAACACCATCGCCAGATCGCGCTGGCCCGACGGGGTGTGCGTGATGTCGCGCCCGTCGAGCAGCAGGCGGCCGCCGCTGGTGGATTCCAGCCCCGCGATCAGGCGCAGCAGCGTGGACTTGCCACAGCCGGAGGGGCCGACGAACACGATGAACTCGCCCTGGGCGATGGACAGATCGACGCCCTGGATGATGTGCGCGTCGCCAAAGCTCTTGCGGATGTCTTGCAGTTGCAGGTAGGCCATGAGTGGAGTCTTCCCTTGTCTGGCGTGGGTTTACTTGACGGCACCGAAGGTCATGCCTTGCACCAGCTGCTTCTGGCTGAACCAGCCGAACACCACGATGGGCGCGATGGCCATGAGCGAAGCAGCCGACAACTTGGCCCAGAACAGGCCCTCGGGGCTGGAGTAGGACGCGATGAGCGTGGCCAGCGTGCCCGCCTTGGCGCTGCTGAGGTTGAGCGCCCAGAAGGCCTCGTTCCAGCTCAGCACCAGGCACAACAGGCCGGTGGATGCGATGCCGCCCGCGGCCAGCGGCAACACCAGGTAGCGGAATTCGGCCCACAGCCCGGCACCATCCATGCGCGCGGCCTCCAGCACTTCGTGCGGGATGTCCTTGAATGCGCTGTAGAGCATCCAGACCATGATGGGCAGGTTGGAGAGCATGAAGACCAGGGTCAGCACCGTCAGCGTGTCGAGCAGCCCCGCCGTCTGTGCCAGCACATACACCGGCAGCAGCGCGCCGACGGCCGGCATCATCTTGGTCGAGAGCATCCACATGAGGATGTCGCGCGTGCGCCGCGTGCGGAAGAACGCCATCGAATAGGCTGCGGGCACCGCCAGCGCCAAGCCGATCAGCGTCGAACCCAGGCTGGTGACGAGCGAGTTGCGCGCATACAGCAGGTAGTTGCTGCGCTGCTGTACCTCGCCGAAGTTGGCCAGCGTCGGCTCGAACACGAACAGCGGCGGCACGGCAATCGCCTGCAGCTCGGTCTTGAAGGCGGTCAGGAACAGCCAGCCCAGCGGGAAGAACAGCAGCAGGGCGGCGGCCCACGCCGCGAGGGCGCGCGTGGTGCGGATCAGCAGGTTCGGTTGATGCATGCCATCGCTCCTCAGTCCAGGCTGCGGCCGACCAGGCGGACCAGGAAAATGGAGACGATGTTGGCCAGCACCACCGCGAACAGCGCCCCCGCCGAGGCCACGCCGACGTCGAAATTCATGAGCGACTGCTTGTAGATCAGGAAGGTGAGGTTGGTGCTGGCATTGCCCGGCCCGCCTGCCGTGGTGATGGCGATTTCGGCGAACACCGACAGCAGGAAGATCATCTCGATCATCACCACCACCGCGATCGGCCGCGCCAGGTGCGGCAGCGTGAGGAACCAGAAACGCTGCAGGGCGTTGGCGCCGTCCATGCGCGCGGCTTCCATCTGCTCGCGGTCGAGCGACTGCAGCGAGGTGATGAAGATCAAGCACGCGAACGGCAGCCACTGCCAGGCGACCATGATGACGATGGAGGCCAGCGGCACCTCCGTGAGCCAGTCCAGCGGCTGCAGCCCGAAAGCGCGCCAGAGGTTGGCGAGGACGCCATAGATCGGGTTCATCATCATGTGCTTCCACAGCAGCGCATTGACCCCGGGCATGACGAAGAACGGCGAGATCAGCAGCACCCGCACGATCCCCCGCCCCGGGAACGGCTCGTTGACCAGCAGCGCCAGTAACACGCCCAGCACCAGCGTGATGAGCACCACGCTGGCCAGGAAGGTCAGCGTATTCCACACGGCAGGCAGGAAGTCCGGATCGGTGATGAAGAATTCGAAGTTGTCCCAGCCCGCGAAACCATGCTCGCCCGGCTGCATGAGGTTGTAGTTGACGGTCGAGAAATAGAGCGTCATGCACAGCGGCACCAGCATCCAGGCCAGCAGCGCGATCACCGCCGGGGCCAGCAGCGCGCGCGGCACCAGCCGCTGCATCCAGGGACCGCCCCGGCCAGGCCGTGGGTCAGCGTGGCGGACCGCGGAAAGTTCGGCAGGGAGCGCCGTGCTCACTTGTAGTACCCGCCTTTCTTCATCTCTCGCTCGGCCAGCGTCTGCGAGGTCTTGAGGGCCTGCTCCACCGTCACCTTGCCAGACAGCGCCGCGCTGATCTGCTGGCCCACGGCGATGCCGATGGCCTGGAACTCGGGAATGGCCGCATACTGCACGCCGATGTAGGGCGACTTCGGCTCGGTCGCATCGCGCGGATTGGCGCTGTCGATGGCACGCTTTTCGAACGTGGCGAAGGCCGCCACCTTCTGGAACTCGGGGTTCGCATAGGTCGATTGGCGCGTTCCCGTCGGCACGGCATGCCAGCCATGGGTCTGGGCGACCAGCTGGATGTAGTCCTTGGACGTGGCCCATTTCACGAAGATCTGGGCGGCATCGGCCTTTTTCGAGCTCGACGGGATGGCCAGGTTCCAGGTCCACAGCCAGTTGGCCCCCTTGGGCGTGCTGGCCACCGGCGCGGCGGCGTAAGCCACCTTGTCGGCCACCTTGGACTGCTTGGGATCGCTCACGAACGAGGCCGCGATGGTGGCGTCCACCCAGGCCGCGCACTTGCCCTCGCTGAACAGCGCGAGGTTTTCGTTGAAGCTGTTGGCCGAAGCGCCCGGCGGGCCATAGGACTTGAGCAGGTCCACATAGAAACCAATGGCCGCCTTCCAGGCCGGCGTGTCGATCTGCGGCTTCCACTGCATGTCGAACCACTGGCCGCCATGGGTGTTGACCAGCGTGGTCAGAAACGCCATGTTGTCGCCCCAGCCCGGCTTGCCGCGCAGGCAGATGCCGTAGACGCCGTTCGCGGGATCGTGCGCCTTGGCCGCGAACGCCTGCACCTGTTCCCAGGTCGGATGATCGGGGATCTGGACGCCGGCCTTGTCGGCCAGGTCCTTGCGGTACATGAGCATCGAGCTTTCGCCATAGAACGGCGAGGCATAGAGCTTGCCTTGATAGGAAAGACTATCGCGGATGGTGGGCAGCAGATCGTCGACGTCATAGGCCGCGTCGGTGGCGATCGGCAGCAGCCAGCCCTTGGCCGACCAGATCGGCACCTCGTAGCTGCCCACGGTCAATACGTCGAACTGCCCGCCCTGGGTGGCGATGTCGGTCGTCACGCGCTGGCGCAGGACGCCCTCCTCGAGCGTCACCCACTTGAGCTTGATGTCTGGATGGGCCTGCTCGAACACCGGGGTGAGCTTCTGCATCTCGATCATGTGGCCGTTGTTGACGGTGGCCACGACGAGTTCGGTTGCGGCGTGCGCGACAGTCGCCGCGCACAGGCCCAGCGCGAGGCCGGCTTTGAGCAAACGGGGCATGAGGAGTCTCCTGGGTCTGGTTTTTCCCGCACGGCCAAGGCCGCGGCGTGGAAGGAATGAGCGTTTTCTGCGCAGCCATTCTGTCCAGAGCGGTCTTCACGGATCGGTACCCGTCAAGCCAAGATCAATACTTTTATGCACTTTTTTGCTCAGTGATATCCCTAAATCTGCATGACAACATGGACCCCGGGGCCTCGAACCCATGGCGTCCGGGGACGACGACATGCGGGCCTGCACGCCGCTTGACGGACTCCCCGTCGCTCGCACTGGCCTGGATGGGCTGCCGAGACTGGCCCTGAGCCAACATGTCCCCCAAAATGGGGGGTGAGCTTATTTATAAATATTCTATATATAGAAATTAATAATAAGTTGTTTTTGAAATAAGCAATCCTGCTCAGAATCGCCAGCCTCAGCGCCCGCGAACACCGCCCCCCGCCCGCTCCGGGCGCGCTGATGCACAGGATTGATTGCCCATGAATTTCCAACAACTACGCTCGGTCCGTGAAGCCGTTCGCTGCCAGTTCAATCTCACCGATGTCGCTCAGGCCCTGCACACCTCGCAGCCTGGCGTCAGCCGCCAGATCCGCGAGCTGGAGGACGAGCTGGGCATCGAGCTGTTCGTGCGCGCCGGCAAGCGCCTGACCGGCCTGACCGCCCCCGGCGCGCAGGTGCTGCCCATCATCGAACGCATCCTGCTCGACAGCCACAACCTGCGCAAGGCGGGCCAGGAGTTCGTCGACCAGGAAGCCGGCAGCCTGTCGATCGCTGCCACCCATTCGCAGGCGCGCTACGCGCTGCCCACGGCCGTGCAGGAGTTCCGCCTACGCTACCCGCAGGTCACGCTGCAGCTGCACCAGGGCTCACCCAAGCAAATCGCGCAGATGCTCATCAGCGGCGAGGCCGACGTGGGCATCGCCACCGAGGCGCTGGCCCAGTACGACGAGCTGCTGGCCCTGCCCTGCTACCGCTGGACGCACTCGGTGGTGGTGCCGGCCGGCCATGCGCTGCTGGACCAGGCACTGACGCTGGAGACTCTGGCGGCCTATCCGCTCATCACCTACGACAACGGCTTCACCGGCCGCTCGCACATCGACGACGCCTTCCGCGCGCAGGGGCTGGAGCCCAGCATCGCGCTGTCGGCCATGGACGCCGACGTCATCAAGACCTATGTCGAGCTGGGCCTGGGCGTGGGCATCGTGGCCTCGATCGCCTACGAGGACGAGCGCGACCTCAACCTGCGCGCCATCGACGCCGGCCACCTGTTCGGCATCAACCTCACCAAGCTCGCGGTGCGCCGCAACGCCTTTCTGCGCGGCTACGTGTACGACTTCATCACCTCCTTCGCGCCGCCGCTCACGCGCAGCATCGTGGAGCAGGCGCTGGCCCTCGACGAAGTCCCCGAGCTGGACTGAGCCCGCGAACAAGTCCGCGCCGAAGCGATCGAAGCCCGCGCCCAGCACTTGAGCGTCGACGCCGATCACAGCGAAGTGCCGATCTGAGAACCTGTTCAAAGACAAAAGCCTGGAGTCCTTGAGGACTGCAGGCGCAGAATATCGGCTCCTTCTGCCCCGGTCCCGATTCAGCCATGAACGCACGCCTGCCCTCCGCCGCCCTCGACCCCGCGCTCGCCCTGCGCCAGGTCACCGACCAGTGGGATGGCGACATCATTCGCCAGCTCCGCGACTACATCGCCATCCCGGCCAAGTCGCCCGCCTTCGATGCCGACTGGCAGGCCCATGGCCTGCTCGACACCGTGGTGCGCCAGGCCGCCGCCTGGGTCGCCGCGCAGAAGGTGCCCGGCCTGACGCTGGAGATCGTGCAGTTGCCCGGGCGCACGCCGGTGCTGTTCTTCGAAGTCGCCGCGACCCGGCCTGCCAGCGCGCCCGGCCCGACCGTGCTGATGTACGGCCACCTCGACAAGCAGCCCGAATTCACCGGCTGGCGCAGCGGCCTGGGCCCGTGGACGCCGCATTACGAGGACGGCCGGCTCTACGGCCGCGGCGGTGCCGACGACGGCTACGCGGTGTACGCGGCCATCGCCGCCATCCAGGCGCTCCAGGCGCAGAACGTGCCGCACCCGCGCATCGTCGGCCTGATCGAGACCTGCGAGGAAAGCGGCTCGCACGACCTGCTGCCCTACATCGAGGCGCTGCGCGCGCCGGGCAATAACCGCCTGGGCGACGTCGGCCTGGTGATCTGCCTGGACTCGGGCGCCGGCAACTACGACCAGCTCTGGCTCACCACCAGCCTGCGCGGCATGGCCAGCGGCACGCTGCGGGTGGAGGTGCTGACCGAGGGCGTGCATTCGGGCGACGCCTCCGGGCTGGTGCCCTCGTCCTTCCGCATCCTGCGGCACCTGCTCGACCGGCTGGAAGACTCGGCCACCGGCCGCCTGCTGCCCAAGAGCTTCCACTGCGAGATCCCGGCCGAGCGCCTGGCGCAGGCCCAGGTCACCGCCGGCATCCTGGGTGAGGAGCTCTACAAGCGCTTCCCGTGGGCCCACTACGACTGCGGCGGCGCCAGCGTGCAGACGCTGCCGACCACCACCGACCCGGTCGAGGCGCTGCTGCGCCGCACCTGGGTGCCCACGCTGTCGGTCACCGGCGCCGACGGCCTGCCCGAGTTGAAGAACGCCGGCAACGTGCTGCGCCCGGCCACCGCCTTCAAGCTCTCGCTGCGGCTGCCGCCGCTGGTCGATGCCGCCGCCTCGGTGCAGGCGCTCAAGACCCTGCTCGAAGACAACGCGCCCTACCAGGCCCGCGTCACCTTCCACCCCGACGGCGCGGCCACCGGCTGGAACGCGCCCGAGACGGCGCCGTGGTTCGGCCAGGCGCTCGACGCCGCCTCGCTGGCGCACTTCGGCGCGCCCTGCGGCTACATCGGCCAGGGCGGCACGATTCCGCTCATGAACCTGCTCTCCGAGGGCTTTCCGACGGCGCAGATGATGGTCTGCGGCGTGCTCGGCCCCAAGAGCAACGCGCACGGCCCCAACGAGTTCCTGCACGTGCCCTACGCCAAGAAGCTCACGGCGGCGGTGGCGCAGGTGATCGCGGCGGTGCCGGCGGTCTGAGGCGGGTCAGTCAGTCCAGCAAGCCCTGGCACACGTACTTGATGTGCAGGTAGTCGTCCAGCCCGTGGACCGAGCCCTCGCGCCCATAGCCCGACGCCTTGACGCCGCCAAAGGGCGCGGCCTCGGCCGCCAGCGCGCCTTCGTTGATGCCGACGATGCCGCTCTCCAGCGCCTCGGCCACGCGCCAGATGCGGCGCACGTCGTTGCTGTAGAAGTAGGCGGCCAGTCCGAACGGCGTGTCGTTGGCCGCCGCGATCACCTCGTCCTCGCGCTCGAAGACCGTGAGCGGTGCCACCGGGCCGAAGGTTTCCTCGCAGGCGCAGGCCATGGCCGCATCGGCGCCGATCAGCACGGTGGGCGCGTAGTAGTTCGGGCCCAGTTCCGGTAAGCGCCGGCCGCCCACCAGCACCCGGGCGCCCTTGGCGACGGCATCGGCGACGTGGCGTTCGATCTTCTCCACCGCGCGGGCATTGATCATGGGGCCGATCTGCGACGCCGGATCGGTCGCCGGCCCGACCTGCAGGGCGCCGACGCGCGCGGCCAGCTTGCCGGCGAAGACATCGTGGACCGCCGCATGCACGAACACCCGGTTGGGGCAGACGCAGGTCTGGCCGCCGTTGCGGAACTTGGCGGCCATCAGGCCATCGACGGCGGCGTCGATGTCGGCGTCCTCGAACACGATGAAGGGCGCGTTGCCGCCCAGCTCCAGCGACAGCTTCTTGAGCGTGTCGGCGCCGCGCCGCGCCAGGTGCTGGCCGACCGGGGTCGAGCCGGTGAAGGTGATCTTGCGCACCCGCGCATCGTCGAGCCACACGTCCACCACCTCGGGGGTGCGCTCGCGCGAGGCGGTGACGATGTTGAGCACGCCCGCCGGCACGCCGGCCTCGTGCGCCAGCAGCACCAGCGCCAGCGAGGTCAGCGGCGTGTCCTCGGCCGGCTTGCAGACCACGGTGCAGCCGGCGGCCAGCGCCGGCGCGATCTTGCGCGCGATCATGGCCGCCGGGAAGTTCCACGGCGTGATCGCCGCCACCACGCCGACCGGCTCGCGCAGCGCGAACATGCGGCGGCCCGGCACCGGCGCGGGGATGACCTCGCCATTCATGCGCGTGGCCTGCTCGCCGAACCATTCGATGTAGCTCGCGGCATAGGCGACCTCGCCCTTGCCCTCGGCCAGCGGCTTGCCCTGTTCGCGCGAAATCAGCTTGCCGAGGTCGTCCTGGTGGGCCAGCACGAGATCGTTCCAGCGCTTGACGATGGCCGCGCGCTGCTTGGCCGGCACCTTGCGCCAGGCGGGAAAGGCGGCATGCGCGGCGTCGAGGGCGGCGCGCGCCTCGGCCGCGCCCGAGTCGGGCACCCGCGTGATGAGTTCGCCGCTGGCGGGGTCGGTCACATCCAGCTGCGCCGAAGCGTCCGGGGTCCATCGTCCGCCGATGAAGTTGGCGCTGCGCTGCAGGTCGGTTCGGGTCAGGGTCAGAGGCATGGTGAGGAGTCTCGAAAGGAAGGCAGGTCCGGGATCATCCGAGAAAAATGCGGTCAGCCCGCGACGCGCTGCGCGATGGCCACACCCACGTCCGTGGTGCTGGCCGCGCCGCCCAGGTCCGGCGTGCGCGGACCGCTGCGCAAGACTTCCTCGATCGCGGCCACGATGGCCTCGTGCGCGGCGCGGCCGGCGCCTTGGCCCTGGGTCAGGAAGTCCAGCATCAGCGCGCCCGACCAGATCATGGCGATCGGGTTGGCGATGTTCTTGCCGTAGATGTCCGGCGCCGAACCATGCACCGGCTCGAACAGGCTGGGGAAGCTGCGTTCCGGGTTGAGGTTGGCCGACGGCGCCAGCCCGATGGTGCCGGTGGTCGCCGGGCCGAGGTCGCTCAGGATGTCGCCGAACAGGTTGGTCGCGGCCACCACGTCGAAGCGGCCGGGCTGCAACACGAAGCGCGCGGTCAGGATGTCGATGTGCTGCTTGTCGAGCACCACGTCGGGGTAGCCGCTGGCGACGTCGTCGGCGCGGCGGTCCCACCAGGGCATGCTGATGGCGATGCCGTTGCTCTTGGTGGCCAGCGTCACATGCTTGCGCGCGCGGCTGCGCGCCAGCTCGAAGGCGAACTTGAGCAGGCGGTCGGCGCCGTGGCGCGAGTAGACCGACTCCTGGATCACGATCTCGCGCTCGGTGCCCTCGTACATGACGCCGCCGAGCGCGGTGTATTCGCCCTCGGTGTTCTCGCGCACCACCAGGTAGTCGATGTCGCCCGGCTTGCGGCCCGCCAGCGGGCAGGGCACGCCCTCGAACAGGCGCACCGGCCGCAAATTGATGTACTGGTCGAATTCGCGGCGGAACTTCAGCAGCGAGCCCCACAGCGAGACGTGGTCGGGCACGGTCGCGGGCCAGCCGACGGCGCCGAAGTAGAGGGCATCCATGCCCTGCAACTGCGCCTTCCAGTCGTCGGGCATCATCTGGCCGTGCTCGGCGTAGTAGTCGCAACTGGCCCAGTCGATGGTGTGGATGTCGAGCGCGATGCCGAAGCGGCGGGCCGCGGCCTGAATGACGCGCACGCCTTCGGGCATGACTTCTTTGCCGATGCCGTCGCCGGGGATGACTGCGATTTGGAATGGACGGGTCATAGTCGTTGATTCTTTGGGAGTGGTCTCGGGATTCAAGCCGTTGCTGCGGCCGCACGGTCTTGCCGGCGGTCTTGCTCGTCCAGCCAGCCCTGGCGCAACTCGGGCACCGAGCGGGCCAGCAGCTCATAGTAAGGATGGTGAGGCCCGCGGTCGAAATCGGCGCGGGCCACCTGGGCCAGCTTGCGGCCATCGCGCATCACCACGATTTCATCGCAAATGGCGCGCACGGTGTGCAGATCATGGCTGATGAACAGGTAGGACAGGCCCAGTTCGCGGCGCAGCTCGGCCAGCAGGTCGAGGATGGCCGCGCCAACCACGGTGTCGAGCGCCGAGGTGACCTCGTCGCACAGGATCAGGTCGGGCTCGGCGGCCAGCGCGCGCGCCAGGTTGATGCGCTGCTTCTGGCCGCCCGACAGGCCGGCCGGCGTGCGCTCCAGCACGGTGGCCGGCAGTTTCACCAGGTCGAGCAGGCCGCGCACGCGGCGCTGCAGCGGCTGGCCGTGCAGGCCATGGAACAGGGTCAGCGGGCGCGCCAGGATCTGCTCGATGGTCTGCGCCGGATTGAGCGCGGTGTCGGCCATCTGGAAGACGATCTGGATGCGCCGCAGGTCATCCGGGCTGCGCTGCGCGAGCGTGGGCTTGAGGTAGCGGTCGTTGAACAGCAGCGCGCCCTGGTAGGGCGCGACCAGGCCGGCGATGGCGCGCGCCAGCGTGGTCTTGCCGGATCCCGACTCGCCGATCACGCCGATGGCCTGACCCCGGTACAGCCGCAGGCTCACGTCCTCCAGGATGCGCTTGGCGGGGCGGCCTTCGGCGTCGACCGGGCCGTAGCCGGCGGCCAGCTCGCGCACCTCCAGCAGCAGCTCGGGGACCTCGGCGGCGGGATGCGGGCGTTCGGCGGGGCGGGCCGCCGCCAGCAGGCTGCGCGTGTAGCCGTCGGCGGGCTCGCTCAGGATCTGTGCGGTGCTGTCGCACTCGCGCATGCGGCCGTCGCGCAGCACCAGGATGTGGTCGGCCACCTGCGCCACCACGGCCAGGTCGTGGCTGACGTAGACGGCGGTGGTCTGGCGGTCGCGCACCACGCGGCGGAAGGCGCGCAGCACCTCGATCTGCGTGGTCACGTCGAGCGCCGTGGTGGGTTCGTCGAGGATCACCAGGTCGGGGTCGGTGATCAGCGCCATGGCCGCCATCAGGCGCTGGAGCTGGCCGCCCGAGACCTGGTGCGGGTAGCGCGCGCCGATGCTCTCGGGCTGCGGCAGCGCCAGTTCGCGGAACAGCGCGATGGCCTTGGCCTCGGCCTCGGCGCGCGACAGCGTGCCGTGGATGCGGGCCGGCTCGACCACCTGGTCCATGAGCGTGCGCGAGGGGTTGAAGGAGGCTGCCGCGCTCTGCGCGATGTAGGCCACTCGGCGGCCGCGCAGCGCGCGCTGCGCGGCCGGCGGCAGCGTCAGCACCTCGACCGCCTGCGCGCCCTCGCCGATGCGAACGCTGCCGCCCGCGATGGTGCAGCCCGGGCGCGCATAGCCCATCAGGGCCAGCGCGGTGGTGGTCTTGCCCGAGCCCGACTCGCCGATCAGCGCCAGCACCTCGCCGGGCCGGATCGAGAAGCTCAGGTGGTCGACCACGGTTTGCGTGCCCGCGGTGATGTGCAGGTCTTTGACGACGACAGCAGTTCCCATGTCAGTTTCCTTCGAACTTAGATCAGCCGCACATTGATGGCGCATGAGATGCCTGCTGCACAGCCCAGTGACAGCGTGGGCGGGCTTTGCCCGACCAGGGCCGTCGCCCCCTTGAGGGGGAGGCGCCGCAGGCGCTTCGGGGGTGGTCTCATTTCTTGCCCGGCAGCTTGTCGATGAGCAGATTGACGGCGATGGTGAGGCTGGCGATGGCCAGCGCCGGCGCGATCACCGCGGCGCCGGCATCGGGCAGGGCGCCGATGTTCTCGCGCACCAGCGAGCCCCAGTCGGCCTGCGGCGGCTGGATGCCCAGGCCCAGAAAGCTCAGCGAGGCCAGCAGCAGCACCACGTAGACGAAACGCAGGCCCAGGTCGGCCAGCATCGGCGCGGCGATGTTGGGCAGGATCTCGCGCAGCATGATCGACAGCTTGCCCTCGCCGCGCGTGCGCGCCACGGTGACGTAGTCCAGCGCGTTGATGTTGACCGCCAGCGAGCGCGCGATGCGGTAGGCGCCCGGCACGTAGATCAGCGCGGCGGTGAACACCAGCATGGGCACCGAGGCGCCGAAGCCCGCGATCATCAGCAGCGCGAACATCTTGCTCGGGATCGCGGTCAGGGTGTCGAGCACGCGGCTGAGGCAGGCATCCAGCACGCGCCCGCTGGCGGCGGCCAGCAGGGCCAGCACCGTGCCCGTGCCGCTGGCCAGCACGGTGGCGACCAGGGCCACGCCCACGGTGTAGCGCGCGCCGTCGAGCACGCGCACCAGCATGTCGCGGCCGAGGTAGTCGGTGCCCAGCCAGTGCGCGGCGCTGATGGCGCCGAACACCTCGCCGCCCGGGCCCGCCGGCGGTCGCGCCAGCAGCGCCGGTCCGAACAGCACGGCCAGCAGCCAGAAGGCCAGCACCAACAGGGCCAGCCAGCCGGTGAGTCCGAAGTCCGCCAGCCGGCGGCGCAGCCGGCCAGTACAACGGGTCCGAAGACGCCCGGCGGGGGCGGGGGCGACGGCGGCATCGGGCGGGGTCGAAGAGAGATCCATCGTGCGGGTTTCCGGATGCGCGCTCAGCCGTGGCGCAGGCGCGGATTGGCAAGAATGCCGAGCAAGTCGGCCGCGGTGACCAGCAGCAGGTAGCCGGCGCAAAAAATCATGGCGCAGCTCTGCACCAGCGGCATGTCGCGCTGGGTGACGCCGTCGACCATGAGCTTGGCGATGCCAGGGTAGTTGAAGATGGTCTCGACGATGATCACGCCGCCCAGCAAATAGGACAGCGACAGCGCCACCGCGTTGGCGATCGGCCCCACCGCGTTGGGCAGGGCATGCGCCAGCACCAGGCGCAGCGGCGAGGCGCCCTTGAGGCGCACCATCTCGATGTAGGGCGCTTCGAGCTGGTCGATCACGGCCGCGCGGCTCATGCGCAGCATCTGCGCCACGATCACGCAGCACAGGCTGAGCACCGGCATGGCGAAGGCGCTCAGCATCTGGCCGACCGACTCGATGTCGCTGGTGTAGGACAGCGCGGGCAGCCAGCGCAGTTGCACCGCGAACACCAGCACCGCCAGCGTCGCCACCAGGAACTCGGGCACCGAGACCACCGCCACGGCGGCGCTGGAGACGGCGCGGTCGAACCACGAGCCGCGCCAGACCGCGCAGGCGATGCCCAGGCCGAGCGCGATCGGCACCGAGAACAGCGCGGTGATGGCCGCCAGCAGCAGCGAATTGGGCAGGCGGCTGGCCACCAGCTCGCCGACCGGCAGTTGCGTGGTGGCCGACAGCCCCAGGTCGCCCTGCGCCAGGCCGCCAAGCCAGTGCAAGTAGCGCAGCGGCGCCGGCACGTCCAGGCCCATCTGCACGCGCAGCGCCTCCAGGGCCTCGGGCGTGGCGTCCTGGCCGAGCTGTTCCTGCGCGGCATCGCCCGGCAGCACAGCGGTGATGGCGAAGACGATCACCGACACCACCAGCAGCGACAGCAGCGCCAGCAGCACGCGCTGGCCCAGTAGCTTGAGGATCATGAGGTTCATGGGCAGCGGCCTCCGGGTCGGGTGGCCGGGCTCAGGCGTCGAGCCAGACGTGCTCGGCGAAGGAATACCCCATCAGCCCGCCCAGCGGGATCGGCGAGAGCCCCTTGAGCTTGCTGGAATGGCCGTCGATGCTGGCCAGGAACAGCGGGATGCCGATGCCCGCCTCGCCGTTGATCAGCGTCTGCATGTCGGCGTACATCTGCTTGCGGCGGGCCAGGTCGGTCTCGGCGCGCGCGGCCAGCAGCAGCTGGTCGAACTTCGGGTTCTTCCAGCGCGACTCGTTCCAGGCGGCATCGGACTTGAAGAACTGCGTGAGGATGGCATCGGCGCTGGGACGCGGGTTGACGTTGCCGAAGCCCACCGGGCTGTTGAGCCAGTAGTTGGACCAGTAGCCGTCGGCCGGCATGCGCTTGATGTCGAGATTCAGGCCGATGCCCTGCGCCACCTGCTGCAGCACCAGGCCGATCTCCACCGAATACATGGCCGCGGGCGAGGCCACCACCGGCACCGTGCCGCTCACGCCGGACTTCTGCAGGTGGTACTTCGCCTTGTCGAGGTCGAAGCTGCGCTGCGGCAGGCCCGGGAAGTAGAAGCGGTTGGTCGGGTCGATGGGCTGGTCGTTGGCCACCACCGCGTAGTCGAGCGCGATGGTCTTCTTCATCTGCTCGCGGTCGAACAGGTGCTTCATGGCCAGCACGAAATCGGGGTTTTTGCCCGGGCCCACGTCGCCGCGCAGGATGAGGTTGGTGTACTGCCCCGACTGCGTGGTGAAGATGGCGTAGCCAGGCGTGCTCTTGACCCGCGCGACGGCGCGCGGGTCGACCGAGGCGACTAGGTCCACGCCGCCCGACAGCAGCGCGTTAACGCGCGCGCTGTCGTCGCCGATGCCGATGAACTCGATCTCGTCGAGGTAGGGCTTGCCGGGCTTCCAGTAGCCCTCGTTGCGCACCACCACCGTGCGCACGCCGGGCTTGAACTCCTTGAGCTTGTAGGGGCCAGTGCCGATGGCGGCGGCGAAGTCGGTGGTGCCGTCCTTGACGATATGGAAATGGAAGGTGCCGAGGATCACCGGCAAATCGGCGTTGGGCGCCGACAGCGTCACCGTGACCTCGTTCGGTCCGCTCGCCGTGACGCTGTCGATCTGGTCGGCCAGGACCTTGGCCTTGGACGCCGTCGCGGGGTCTTTGTGGCGCATCAGCGAGAACACCACGTCGGCAGGCGCCAGCGGCTTTCCGTCATGGAAGGTCACGCCGCTGCGCAGCTTGAAGACCCAGGTCTTGGCATCGGCGGTGGTGAACGATTCGGCCAGCGCGGGCTGCGGCGTGAGGCTGGCGTCGAGCACGGTCAGGCCGTTGTAGACCATGGTGCCGCGCACGTAGTCGCTCTGGTTGGATTGCTTGGCCGGATCGAAGGTGTCGGAGACCGCCGCGGTGGCGGCCGCCACGCGAATGCGGCCGCCCCGGCGCGGCGTGGCCGCGGCCTGCGCATGGGCCGAGACCGCCGCGCCCGCCAGGCCGCCAGCCAGCGTGGCCTGCATGCCGCCGGCCATCAGCATGGCGATCACATCGCGGCGCGTGGCACCGCGCCGCAGCGCGTCCATCGCCTGGCGGTTTTCGGCGGCATCGCCAAGCTGTCCGAGGAAAGAATTTCGATCACGCATGAGAGGCTCCTGTCTGAGGCAATGTGAAGGGGCGGGGGAAGGAAATCGTTATCGGGTGGCTGCAGGGATCAGGCCAGCCTGTCCTTGAGCCGGTAGTACAGGCCAACCGCCGGCAGGAACCAGGGCGGGCCGAGATGGCCGGGAATGGCCGGCCAGTCGCGCCCGGCCCAGGGGTTGGCACCGGCCTCGCCGGCCATGACGGCGGCCATGCGCTGGCCCATGTGCACCGACATCTGCGTGCCGTGGCCGCTGTAGCCCAGGGCGTGGAACAGGCCATCGCGCTCGCCCGCATGGGGCAGGCGGTCCTGTGTCATGTCGACCAGGCCACCCCAGCAATAATCGAGCCGGACCGGCCCCAGCTGCGGGAAGGTCTCGGCCAGGCCGGCGCGCAGGATCTCGCCGCTGCTGGCGTCCTGGCGCGGGCTGGAGACGGCGAAGCGCGCGCGGCCGCCGAACACCAGGCGATGGTCGGCGGTGAGGCGGAAGTAGTGGTGGATGTTGGCCACCGTGACGTAGGTGCGGCGCTCGCGCAGCAGCGCCTGGGCGCGCTCGGCGCCCAGCGGCTCGGTGGTGACGATGAAGCTGCCGATGGGCACGATGCGCCGGCGCAGCCAGCCGAAGCTGCCGTAGCCGCCCTGGCGCGAGACGCCGGTGGCCAGCAGCACCTGGCTGGCCTGCAGCGTGCCGCGCGCGGTGTGCAGCCGGTGCGCCTGGCCCTGCACGCGCTCGATGCGCTGCACGCAGGTGCCGGTGTGGATTTGCGCGCCGTGGTGCTGCGCGGCCTGCGCCAGGCCCTGGGCGAAGCGGCCCATGTGCATCTGGCCGCTGCGCTTGTAGAGCAGCCCGCCCACGAAGCGGTCGCTCTGCACCTCGGCGCGCACGCGCGCGGCGTCCAGGATCTCGACATCGGTGTCGACGCCGTCGGCGATCAGCCGCTCGGCGCTGCCCTGCAGCGCCTCCAGGTGCTGCGGACGGGTGGCGAGCTTGAGCTTGCCGTGGCGCAGGAAGTCGCAGTCGATGGCGTGCTCGCGCACCAGGCGCTCGACGGTGTCGACCGCCTCGTCGTAGGCGTGATACCAGGCGCGTGCCTGCGCCACACCGACCTTGGCGGCGACCTCGGCGTAGTCGACCGCCAGGCCGTTGTTCACATGCCCGCCGTTGCGGCCGGAGGCTTCGGGCGCCACCGTGGCGCCGGCCTCCAGCACGGCCACGCGCGCGCCGCGTTGCGCCAACGCCAGCGCCGCCGACAGGCCGGTGAAGCCACCGCCGACGACGGCGACGTCGACCTGCGCGGGCAGGTCTTGCGCGGGCGGCGCCAGCGACGGCGCCGAGGCATGCCAGTAGGACTCGAGTTTCATGGGCGGGGCGGCTGTTTTTGCGGCGTTTTGGCGGCGTTTCTTGCGGCGGGTAGGGGCCGTGTAGGCCGCGTGTGTGGCCGCGTGTTTTTCGGCGATCAGGTCAGCGAAGGGCGTGCAGCGCTCAGAGTCCGAGCACGCCGGGCAGGCCGCCGATGTCCGCGATCTCGGTGTAGCGGTAGGCCGGGTTGCCCGGGCCATGGCCGCGATTGACGAAGACCTTGTTGACGATGCCCAGGTCGTCGGCCGACATCAGGTCGTAGCGCAGGCTCGACGAGACGTGCAGCACGTCCTCGGGGTTGCAGCCCAGCGAGTCGAGCATGTACTCGAAGGCCTGCAGGCGCGGCTTGTAGGCCTGGGCCTGCTGCGCGGTGTAGACGCGGTGAAAGGGTGCGCCGAGCTGCGCCACGTTCTTCTGGATCTGGTCGTCCGATGCGTTCGACAGGATCACCAGCGGGATCTCGCGGGCGACCTTGGCCAGGCCCTCGGCCACGTCGGCGTGCGGGCCCCAGGTGGGCACGGCGTCGTAGTACTGCTGGGCGTCGGCGTCCAGGTATTGCAGCTTCCACTTCTTGCACAGCCGGCGCACGGCGTTCTTGAGCACCGTCTCGTAGGGCTGCCAGTCGCCCAGCACCTCGTCGAAGCGGTAGGCCGTGAAGTCGGCAATGAAGGCGTCCATCTGCTCGGGCGCGACGCGGTCGGCAAACAGATCGCGCGTCATCTCGCCCATGCGAAAGCGGGTGAGCGTGCCGTAACAGTCGAAGGTCACGTACTTGGGACGGAAAACAGTCGTCATGGTCTCTGACATCCTCGGGTTTTCCCGGTGACCGACCGGGGCGCGGGCCAGCGCCAGACCCGGGGTCGGCGATGGCGTCATCACGCAGTCATTGAAGCATGTGCCCGCATGTGCGTTGTTGGGAAATGCGGGCCGCCGGCGCGAGAAATCTGCGGTTTGTCGGGCCCTGGCGGCATGCCATGCGGTCTGCACCGCTGGCGGGCGAATGCACCTGATCAGGGCGCGTCGGCGAAGTCGATCAGCACGCTTTTGAAGCGCAGATTGGCCTCGACCGCCTGGCGCCCGAGATCCTTGCCGATGCCCGACTGGTGGTAGCCGCCGGTGGGAATGGCGAAGTCGGCGCTGCGCCCGTAGCGGTTGATCCAGACCGTGCCGGCGGCGATGCCGCGCATGGCGCGCAGCGCGCGTCCGATGTCGGCGGTGTGCACGCCCGCGGCCAGCCCGTACTGCGGGTGCGCGGCCAGCGCCAGGCCTTCCTCTTCGTCGGCGAAGGTCTGCACCGTGAGCACCGGGCCGAAGATTTCCTCCTGCACGGCCGGGTTGGCGTCGTCCACCTGCTCGATCACCGTGGGCTGGAAATAGGCGCCGCCGGGCCCCTCGCCAAACAGCTCGCCGCCGCAGCGCAACTGCCCGCCCGCCGCCTGCGCGCGCTGCACGATGTCGAGGATGCGCGTGGCCTGCGGCGTCGAGATGATGGGCGGCAGCGTCGCCTCGGTGTCCCAGGTGGCGCCGGGCCGCAGCGCGGCCAGCCGCCGCACCACGCGCTCGATCAGCGGCTGGGCGATGCCGCGCTGCACGATCAGCCGCGAGCCGGCCACGCAGACCTGGCCGGCGTTGCCGGCGATGGCGCCGGCGATGATGCCGGCCAGCCGGTCGAGGTCGGGCGCGTCGTCGAAGACCAGTTGCGGGCTTTTTCCGCCCAACTCCAGCGTGACCGGCTTGGGGCCGTGCAGCGCGCAGGCCGACATGATGGCCGCGCCGGTGCGGGTGGAGCCGGTGAAGGTCATCTTGGCGATCAGCGGATGGCGCGTGAGCGCCTCGCCGGCGGTCTGCCCGTCGCCCTGCACCACGTTGAAGAGACCTGCCGGCAGGCCGGCCTCGACCGCCAGCTCGGCCAGACGGATGACCGAGAACGGCGTCAGCTCCGAGGGCTTGAGCACCACCGCGTTGCCGGCGGCCAGCGCCGCGCCGACCTTCCACGAGGTCATCACCAGCGGGAAGTTCCAGGGCGTGATGGCCCCCACCACGCCGTAGGGCTCGGCCACCACCAGGCCCAGGTTGTCGTGGCGGGTGGCGGCCACCTCGCCGCCGAGCTTGTCGGCGTATTCGGCGAAGAAGCGCAGGCCCTCGGCGGTGAAGGGCACATCCCAGGCCGCGCAGTCGCGCATCGGCCGCGTCGAGCCCACCGCCTCCAGCGGCGCCAGGCGAGCGGCATCGGCCTCGACCAGATCGGCCCAGCGCCGCAGCACACGTGCGCGTTCGCGCGGCGCGCGCCGGCCCCAGCCGCTGTCGCGCCAGACTTGCCAGGCATTGCGCACGGCCACGTCCACGGTGTCGGCGCCGGCCAGCGGCAAGTCGGCATAGACCTGGCCGTCGGAAGGACGGCGCACCGCCAGGCGCGCCGCATCGGGCACCAGCCGGCCGCCGATGAAGTGGCCGCTGGCCACGGAAATGGAGTTGAAATCGAGCAAAGTCATCACAGGTCCGGAGGTGTCGTCGGGATGCTTCGATGCTAGGCAGTAAAGCGCGGCATTTGTGTGCGTAGAAGCGCGCCGTGCCGCAGCGAATTGCAAAACGTGCGGCCGCCGCAGCCGATGCTTGCAAGTTGCGTGCAACCCGCTTTCCGGTCTGGCGCCGGCGGCCGAAGTCGTCCAAGATAAGGCCCGTTCCCCTGGCTCCAAGGATGCTCGCATGCCGCCCCTTCCGTTGTCCGCCCCGCCCCTCCACGCCGATGACGGCGTGACGCTGCGCCCCATGGCCGCGGCCGACCTCGGCGCCACCCACGCGCTGTCGGAGGCCTTGCGCTGGCCGCACCGGCCGGCCGACTGGGCACAGCTGTTCGCCTTCGCCGAGGGCCTCATCGCCGAGCGCGACGGGCAGGTCGTGGGCACCGCGCAGCGCTGGCTGTGGGGCGAGCGCCATGCCACCATCGGCCTGGTGATCGTCGCCCCCGCCTGCCAGGGCCGGCGCCTGGGCCACCGCCTGATGACGGCGCTGCTCGACGGGCTGGACCAGCACACCGTGCTGCTGCAGGCCACCGCCGCCGGACGCGGCCTGTACGAGCGGCTGGGCTTCGTGCGCACCGGCGAAATCCGCCAGCACCAGGGCCTGGCACGGCCGACGCCGCTGATCGCGCTGCCGGCCGGCTGGCGCCTGCGGCCCGCCGGGCAGAACGAGGCGGCCGCGCTGCAGCAGCTCGACGCCCAGGCGCGCGGCATGCCGCGCGACGCGCTGATCGAGGAGTTGCTGGCCAGCGCGGACGCCAGCGTCGTGCTCGATGCCGACGGCGAGCCGCGCGGCTACGCCATGCTGCGCCGCTTCGGCCGCGGCCACGTCATCGGCCCCGTGGTGGCGCCCGACGCCGAAAGCGCCAAGGCCCTGATCGCGCACCTGGCAGGCCTGAACGCCGGCCATTTCACCCGCATCGACATCGACTTCGCCAGCGGCCTGGCCGAGTGGCTGGAGAGCATCGGCCTGCTGCGCGTCGATGCGCCAACCACCATGGTGCGCGGCCAGCCGCTGCCCGTGCCCGAGGCCGGCGCGCCCGCGCTGTTCGCGCTGGTGACACAGGCCGTCGGCTGAACGCCCGCAACCCGCCCGAGGAAACCCGCCGCCATGCCCGCTGCCTTTCTCTACAAGTCCGACCCCGCGCGCGGCCGCCTGTGGGCCGAAGTGTTCCGCGCCCACCTGCCGGCGCTGGACTTTCGCATCTGGCCCGAGATCGGCGACCCGAACGAGGTCCGCTTCCTCGCCGCCTGGGCGCCGCCGGACGGGCTGGCCGCGCGCTTTCCCAATCTGCAGGTGCTGTTTTCCTCCGGCGCCGGCGTCGACCAGTTCGACTTCGCCGCGCTGCCGCCGAATCTGCCGGTGGTGCGCATGGTCGAGCCCGGCATCGTGCAGGGCATGGTCGAGTACGTGACGCACGCGGTGCTCGACCTGCACCGCGACCGCCCCGCCTACCGCCGCCAGCAGGCACGCGCCGAATGGCGGCCGCTGCCGGTGCGCACGGCCGGCGAGCGCCGCGTGGGCGTGCTGGGCCTGGGCTCGCTGGGCCAGGCCGTGCTGGCGCAACTGGTGGGGCTGGGCTTCGATTGCGCCGGCTGGAGCCGCTCGCGCCATGCGGTCGACGGCGTCGCCTGCCACGCCGGGGCCGACGAACTGGGCGCCTTCCTGGCGCGCACCGACATCCTGGTATGCCTGCTGCCCCTGACCGACGCCACGCGCGGCTTCCTCGATGCCGCGCTGTTCGCGCAGCTGCCGCGCGGCGCCAGCCTGGTCCACGTCGGGCGCGGGCCGCAACTGGTCGGCGCCGACCTGCTGGCCGCGCTGGACCAGGGCCAACTCAGCGAAGCCGTGCTGGACGTGGCCGATCCCGAGCCGCTGCCGCCCGCCCACGCGCTGTGGCGGCACCCGCAAGTGCAGATCACGCCCCACATCGCCAGCGTGACACAGCCGCTGACGGCCGCGCGCGCGGTCATCGACAACCTGCGCCGCTTCGAGGCCGGCGAGCCCATGGCCGGCCTGGTGGACCGCCAGCGCGGCTACTGAGCACCTGTCACGGTCCTTTCATGAGATGCCGCCGCACGATCTGCTGCCAGCGCCCACACAACCGCAGGGCGCTGCGCGCCAGGCCCGCAAAGCAGCACCACACGGTGGGCGGCACGTCCTAACCTAAGGGTATCTTCTCTTCCCTTCTTCCACGGACCCAGCCATGACCTCGCTCACCGACCTGCCCGCGCTCGGCACGCTCGACGCACTCGACCGCGCGCACCTCATCCACCCGGTTTCCTCGTGGCGCGCGCACGAGCGGCGCGGCCCCACCGTGCTGACCTCGGGACGCGGCGCCTGGCTGACCGACGCCAGCGGCCGCGAGCTGCTCGACGCCTTCGCCGGCCTGTGGTGCGTGAACGTCGGCTATGGCCAGGAAAGCGTGGTGCAGGCCGCCGCCGAGCAGATGCGCCGCCTGCCCTACGCCACCGGCTATTTCCACTTCAGCAGCGAGCCGGCGATCCGCCTGGCCGAGAAGCTGGTGCAGATCACCCCGGCCTCGCTCAACCACGTCTACCTCACCCTCGGCGGCTCCGAGTCGGTGGACGCGGCCCAGCGCTTCATCGTGCAGTACTTCAACGCCACCGGCCGGCCGGCCAAGAAGCACTTCATCGCGCTCGAACGCGGCTACCACGGCTCCTCGTCGACCGGCGCCGGCCTGACCGCGCTGCCCACCTTCCACCGCGGCTTCGACCTGCCGCTGGCCACCCAGCACCACATCCCCTCGCCCAACCCCTACCGCGCCGCCGATCCGCAGGATGGCGCCGCCATCATCGCCGCCTCGGTGGCCGCGCTCAAGGCCAAGGTGGCCGAGCTCGGCGCCGACAACGTGGCGGCCTTCTTCTGCGAACCCATCCAGGGCTCGGGCGGCGTCATCGTGCCGCCCAAGGGCTGGCTCAAGGCCATGCGCGAGACCACGCGCGAGCTCGGCATCCTGCTGGTGGTCGACGAGGTGATCACCGGCTTCGGCCGCACCGGCCCGATGTTCGCGTGCGAGGCCGAGGGCGTGGCACCCGACATCCTGACCCTGGCCAAGGGCCTGACCGCCGGCTACGTGCCCATGGGCGCGACGATGCTGTCCGACGAGATCTACGCCGGCATCGCCGACGGCGCGCCGGCCGGCGCGGTGATCGGCCACGGCGCCACCTACTCGGCCCACCCGGTGAGCGCGGCGGTGGCCCTCGAAGTGCTGCGCCTGTACGAGGAAGGCGGCATCCTGGCCAACGGCCAGCGCGGCGCCCCGGTGTTCGCCGCCGGGCTGGAGGCGCTGCGCGCCCACCCGCTGGTGGGCGATGCGCGCCACCGCGGCCTGCTGGGCGCGCTCGAACTGGTCAGCGACAAGACAGCCAAGCGCGGCTTCGACCCGGCGCTGGGCCTGGCCGACCGGATCGCCGCCAGCGCCTACCGCAACGGCATCGTGTTCCGCGCCTTCGGCGACAACATCCTGGGCTTCGCCCCGGCGCTGACCTACACCGACGACGAGTTCGCGCAGCTCTTCGAGCGGCTGGAGAAAACCCTCGACGACGTGCTGGCCGCGCCCGATGTGCGCGCGGCACTCGCACGAAGCTGAAAACCGGTGCGCGCCATCGCAAAATCGAGGTCCCCCTTTCACGCTTTGACCCCACCATGAACGAGGCCACCAAGATCGACCGAATGGACCTGCGCATCCTCGCCCAGCTGCAGAAGAACGGCCGCATGACCAACGTGGACCTGGCCGACGCCGTGGGCCTGTCGCCCAGCCCCTGCCTGATTCGCGTCAAGCGCCTGGAGCAGACCGGCTACATCGCCGGCTACGGCGCCCACCTGCGGCTGGAGAAGCTGGGCGACACGCTCACCGTGTTCACCGAAGTCACGCTGCAGGACCACCACCGCGAGGACTTCACGCGCTTCGAGAGCGCCATCCGCGGCGTCGACGAAGTGCTCGAATGCCACCTCGTGAGCGGCGGCTACGACTACCTGCTGCGCTTTCTCACGCGCGGCGTCAACCATTACCAGGAATTGATGGAAGACCTGCTCGCACGCAACATCGGCATCGCCAAGTACTTCAGCTACATCGTCATCAAGTCGCCGTTCGTCAAGACGCACTGTCCGATCGAACGCCTGTTTCCCCACCCGCGTTGACTCCCCATCCGTCCATGCCCGACACCGCCTCCCGCCCCCCGGCCCGCTTCGTGCGGCTGGCCGAAACCGATCGGCCGCCCCTGGCCCTGACCATCGACGGCCAGCCCGCCTCGGCGCTGGCCGGCGACACCTTGCTGGTCGCCCTGCTCAGCCACGGCCGGCGCGTGCGCGACAGCGAGTTCGGCGACGGCGCGCGCGCGGGCTTCTGCCTGATGGGCGCCTGCCAGGACTGCTGGGTCTGGACCCCCGAGGGCCAGCGCCTGCGCGCCTGCTCCACCCCCGTGGCCGCCGGCATGGCGGTGCTGACGCGGCCGCCCGCGCAGCACTGGCCGATGACGCCCGACCTGCGCGAATCGCTCGCGCGCCACGCGCAGGAGGCGTCATGAACCGCGCGCCCAGCCATTCCAGCCCTTCCCGCCCTTCTTCTCCTTCTTCTCCTTCTTCTGTTACGCCGCGCATCGTCGTGGTCGGCACCGGCCCGGCCGGCGTGCGTGCCGCCCAGGCCCTGGTGCAGGCCGGCCTGCGGCCCATCGTGGTCGACGAAAGCCGGCGCGACGGCGGCCAGATCTACCGCCGCCAGCCCGAGGGCTTCACCCGGCCCTACGCCAAGCTCTACGGCAGCGAGGCGGACAAGGCCCAGGCCCTGCACCGCGATTTCGATGCGCTGCGCGCCCAGGTCGACTACCAGCCCGACACGCTGGCCTGGAACGTGACGGCCGGCGCGCTGCACGTGGTCAGCGCGGGCGAGCCCCGCACCCTGCCCTTCGACGCCCTGCTGGTGTGCGCCGGCGCCACCGACCGGCTGATGCCCGTGCCGGGCTGGCAGCGCGCCGGCTGCTACAGCCTGGGCGCCGCGCAGATCGCGCTGAAAAGCCAGGCCTGCGCGATCGGCTCGTCCGTCGTCTTCCTGGGCAGCGGCCCGCTGCTGTACCTGGTCGCCTCGCAATACCTGCAGGCCGGCGCGCAGGTGACGGCGGTGCTGGACACCGCGCCGGCCGCCAAGTCCTGGCGCGCACTGGGCGGGCTGCTGGCGCGGCCCCGGCTGGCGCTGCGCGGCCTCGGGCTGGTGCGCAGCCTGCGCGCGGCGGGCG
>JASGEH010000193.1:0-5589 GCA_047606565.1 Comamonas sp. | reverse complement strand
GCGCCATCGAGCTGCCGGCCGACAAGGAAATGGTGATGCCTGGCGACAACGTGACCATCACCGTCAAGCTGATCGCCCCGATCGCCATGGAAGAAGGCCTGCGCTTCGCCATCCGCGAAGGCGGCCGCACCGTCGGCGCCGGCGTGGTGGCCAAGATCATCGCTTGAGGCGTTCTGTCTGATACATAGGGGTATAGCTCAATTGGCAGAGCGTCGGTCTCCAAAACCGAAGGTTGAGGGTTCAATTCCTTCTGCCCCTGCCACCATCCTTTGATGGTCATAGCCCGCTAAAAGTCTTTAGCGGGCTTATGTGTCTTCTTCGGGCACATTTTTTGATAGCTGGAATTCGCCGAAAATGGCTACTGCACAGGTTGAAACCGTAACTTCCACGGCTGATAAGTTGAAGCTGGTCCTGGCTCTGGGCCTGGCGGTGCTGGCCGTGGTTGCCTACTACCTGCTGGCGGGTCACAGCGCCTGGATTCGATGGGCGGCCTTGCTGGTCGGCCTTGCTTTGGCCGTCGGCGCTTTCCTGAGCGCAGAGCCGGGCCGCCAACTGATCGCCTTTGGTCGCGACTCGGTTCGGGAGGTCAAGAAGGTCGTGTGGCCGGGCCGCCAGGAAACGCTGCAGATGACGCTGTACGTCTTCGCGTTCGTGGTGGTGATGTCGCTGTTTCTTTGGTTGGCCGATAAGACCCTGGAATGGCTGCTGTATGGCGTGATTCTGGGGTGGAGATGAGTATGACTGAGAATGCTTCGGTGGAGTCTGCCGAGCCGGGTTCGCAGGGTGCGCCATCGCGCCCTGATATGCGTTGGTACGTCGTCCATGCCTATTCGGGCATGGAGAAGGCGGTCGAGCGCAACATCACCGAGCGCGTCAATCGCGCGGGCATGCAGGACAAGTTCGGCCGCATCATGGTGCCGACCGAAGAGGTGGTCGAGGTCAAGAACGGCCAGCGCCGCACGACCGAGCGCCGGTTCTTCCCCGGCTACGTGCTCGTCGAGATGGTGATGGACGACGAGACCTGGCATCTGGTCAAGCAGACCAGCAAGGTGACGGGTTTCGTGGGCGGCGCGCGCAACCGGCCTTCGCCGATTTCCGAAGAGGAAGTCCAGAAGATCGTCAGCCAGATGCAGGAAGGCACCGACAAGCCGCGCCACAAGGTCGAGTTCGAGGTGGGTGAGCTGGTCCGCGTCAAGGAAGGCCCGTTCGCCGATTTCAACGGCTCGGTCGAAGAGGTCAATTACGAAAAGAGCAAGCTGCGCGTCTCGGTCACGATCTTCGGTCGTGCCACGCCGGTCGAGCTCGAATTCGCCCAGGTCGAGAAGACCTGAGCGTCCGTTCCGTTTTTTGGGTTGCGCGCTCCACGGCTCGGCGCGCAACGTTTCTTGAAGAGCTGCAACCCCGGGGAGTCATGGCTGGTCCATGGCGCATGTACCCGTAAGGAGTGAAACATGGCGAAGAAAATCGTCGGCTTCATCAAGCTGCAAGTGCCAGCTGGTAAGGCCAATCCGTCGCCGCCGATCGGCCCTGCACTGGGTCAGCGCGGTCTGAACATCATGGAGTTCTGCAAGGCGTTCAACGCCCAGACCCAAGGCATCGAGCCGGGTCTGCCGCTGCCGGTGGTCATCACCGCCTTCGCGGACAAGAGCTTCACCTTCATCATCAAGTCGCCGCCGGCGACCACGCTGATCAAGAAGGCGATCAAGCTGGACAAGGGCTCGGCCAAGCCGCACACCGACAAGGTGGGCAAGATCACTCGCGCTCAGCTCGAGGAAATCGCCAAGGCCAAGATCCAGGACATGAATGCCGCCGACATCGATGCTGCCGTGCGGACCATTGCTGGTTCCGCGCGCTCGATGGGCGTGACGGTGGAGGGTGTGTAAATGGCCAAGCTGACCAAGAAGCAAAAAGCCCTGCAGGGCAAGGTCGACAGCACCAAGCTGTACGCGCTGAGCGATGCGCTGGTGATCGTCAAGGACGCCGCCACCGCCAAGTTCGACGAGTCCATCGACGTGGCCGTGCAATTGGGTGTGGATGCCAAGAAGTCGGATCAGGTGGTGCGTGGCGCCGTCGTTCTGCCCCATGGCACCGGCAAGACCAAGCGCGTGGCCGTGTTCGCCCAGGGCGCCAAGGCTGAGGAAGCCAAGGCCGCCGGCGCCGACGTGGTGGGTTTCGAAGACCTGGCCGCGCAAGTCAAGGCGGGCGACATGCCTTTCGACGTGGTGATCGCCGCGCCGGACGCCATGCGCATCGTGGGTACGCTGGGCCAGATCCTGGGCCCGCGCGGCCTGATGCCGAACCCCAAGGTCGGCACGGTCACGCCCGACGTGGCTACCGCCGTGAAGAACGCCAAGGCCGGTCAGGTGCAGTTCCGCGTGGACAAAGCCGGCATCGTGCATGGCACGATCGGCCGCCGCTCGTTCGACAACGACAAGCTCCAGGGCAACCTGGCTGCGCTGATCGATGCGCTGAACAAGGCCAAGCCCGCGACCAGCAAGGGTGTCTACCTGCGCAAGGTCGCCGTGTCGTCGACCATGGGTGTCGGCGTTCGCGTCGAAACCGCGTCCATCGCAGTGTGAGCGTGAAGAATTTCGGCCGCATCGCTCGCTGAGCGCGGTGGCCGATCTGGTGGGTCACCGGGCGCGAGCCCGGTGAGCCATCCAAGACCGTTGGTGCGGATGCTTTTGCCTCTGCTTAAACCCCCGGCCAACGCAGATGGCGATCCCACTGAAGATGGAAATCCGATTTCTTGAAACAGTTGATCGCTGCATTGAGGTGCACGAGAGAGCCCGTCTCGATCGTGCTTTTTAAGGAGTAGACCTTGAGTCTGAATCGCAGTGAGAAAGAAGCGGTCATTGCAGAAGTGACCAGCCTCGCCGCTCAAGCTCAAACGCTCGTGGTTGCGGAATACCGTGGCATCACGGTCGCGCAGATGACGAAGCTTCGTGTCGAAGCCCGCAGCAAGGGTGTGTCCCTGAGTGTTCTGAAGAACACTCTGGCACGCCGTGCGCTGGCCGGTACCGGCTTCGAAGTCATCGGCGACCAGCTGACCGGTCCGCTGATCTACGGCTTCTCTGAAGACGCTGTGGCCGCCGCCAAGGTGGTGGCCGATTTCGCGAAGACCAACGACAAGCTGGTCATCCGCGGTGGCGTTTTCGGGGGCAAGGCCCTGGATGTCGACGGCGTCAAGCAACTGGCCAACATTCCTTCCAAGGAAGTGCTGCTTGCCCAACTGCTGGGCTTGCTGCAGTCGCCGATCACGGGCTTCGCGCGCGTGCTGGCGGCTCTGGCCGAGAAGAAGGGCGAAGGCGCGGCAGAAGAACAGCCGGCCGCCGAGGAAGCCGCCGCCTGATCGCGGTGCGTTGCCCACATCAACCAATATTTAGGAAATCAAAATGGCATTCGATAAAGACGCGTTCCTGACCGCTCTGGACTCTTTCACGGTCCTGGAACTCAACGACCTGATCAAGGCGATTGAAGAGAAGTTCGGCGTGAGCGCCGCGGCCCTGGCCGCCGCCCCCGCCGCCGGTGGCGCCGCCGCCGCTGCTGTCGAGGAAAAGACCGAGTTCAACGTGGTCCTGACCGAAGCTGGCGCCAACAAGGTGTCGGTCATCAAGGCCGTGCGCGAAATCACCGGCCTGGGCCTCAAGGAAGCCAAGGACCTGGTCGACGGCGCCCCCAAGAACGTGAAGGAAGGCATTGCCAAGGCCGACGCCGAAGCCGCTGTCAAGAAGCTGGTGGAAGCCGGTGCCAAGGCCGAGCTGAAGTAAGCACGGGCTGCATCTGCCCAAGGGCGCGAGGGGCTTCGGTCCCTGGCGTCGGCGGGCAAACCAAGGCAGGTGGCGACACCTGCCTTTGGTGCTTGTGAGACGGCACTGCAAAAATGGTTGCAAACAGCCATTTTTGCAGTGTTCTCTGATGTGACTGCAGAGAATGCCTTGGTTCGGGCGATGTGCAATGCATCGCCGTCCGCCATTGGTTGGTAGTGGCCAACCACCAAGTCTGCCCGTGCATCGTTCCGATGCGCGAGGCGCGACAGTCGCCAGAGCCTCAACCGGAGATCTCATGGCCTATTCCTATACCGAACGTAAGCGTATCCGCAAAAGTTTCGGCAGCCGCGAAAGCGTGCTTGAAATCCCTTATCTGTTGCAGATGCAACGCGATGCCTACACGGCATTCCTGCAAGCCGGCGTGGCCCCGCGCAAGCGCACCCACGAAGGCTTGCAGGCTGCGTTCGAGTCGGCTTTCCCCATCGTCTCGCACAACGGCTTCGTCGAGATGAAGTTCGTCGAGTACAACCTCGCCAAACCGGCGTTCGACGTGCGCGAGTGCCAGACCCGTGGCCTGACCTTCGCCTCGGCCGTGCGCGCCAAGGTGCAGCTCATCATCTACGACCGCGAGTCCTCGACCTCGCAGTCCAAGGTGGTCAAGGAAGTCAAGGAACAAGAGGTCTACATGGGCGAAGTGCCCCTGATGACCGACAAGGGCTCCTTCATCATCAACGGCACCGAGCGCGTGATCGTCTCGCAGCTGCACCGTTCGCCGGGCGTGTTCTTCGAGCACGACAAGGGCAAGACGCACTCGTCGGGCAAGCTGCTGTTCTCCGCGCGCATCATCCCCTACCGCGGCTCCTGGCTGGACTTCGAGTTCGACCCGAAGGACATCCTGTATTTCCGCGTCGACCGTCGCCGCAAGATGCCGGTCTCGATCCTGCTCAAGGCCATCGGCCTGAACCCCGAGTCGATTCTGGCGAACTTCTTCGTCAACGACAACTTCCGTCTGCAGGACGACGGCGCGCAGCTCGAATTCGTGGCCGAACGCCTGCGCGGCGAAGTCGCGCGTTTCGACATCACCGACAAGGCCGGCAAGGTCGTGGTCGCCAAGGACAAGCGCATCACCGCGCGCCACACGCGCGAGCTCGAGCAGTCCGGCACCACGCACATCAGCGTGCCCGAGGAGTTCCTGATCGGCCGCGTGGTCGCCAAGAACATCGTCGACGAGGACACCGGCGAGATCATCGCCAAGGCCAATGACGAACTGACCGAAGTGCTGCTCAAGAAGCTGCGCTCGGCCGGCATCGTCGACCTGCAGGTGATCTACACCAACGAACTCGACCAGGGCGCCTACATCTCGCAGACCCTGCGCATCGACGAAACCGTTGACGAGTTCGCCGCCCGCGTGGCCATCTACCGCATGATGCGCCCCGGCGAGCCGCCGACCGAGGAAGCGGTGCAGGCTCTGTTCCAGCGCCTGTTCTACAACCCGGACACCTACGACCTCTCGCGCGTGGGCCGCATGAAGTTCAACGCCAAGATCGGCCGTCCCGAGTCGACCGGCGCGATGGTGCTGGACAACGACGACATCCTGTCGGTGGTCAAGATCCTGGTGGATCTGCGCAACGGCAAGGGCGAGGTGGACGACATCGACCACCTGGGCAACCGCCGCGTGCGCTGCGTGGGCGAGCTGGCCGAGAACCAGTACCGCACGGGCCTGGCGCGTATCGAGAAGGCCGTGAAGGAGCGCCTGGGCCAGGCTGAGCAAGAACCGCTGATGCCGCACGACCTGATCAACTCCAAGCCGATTTCCGCG
>JASGEH010000192.1:0-32333 GCA_047606565.1 Comamonas sp. | reverse complement strand
GCGCCATCGAGCTGCCGGCCGACAAGGAAATGGTGATGCCTGGCGACAACGTGACCATCACCGTCAAGCTGATCGCCCCGATCGCCATGGAAGAAGGCCTGCGCTTCGCCATCCGCGAAGGCGGCCGTACCGTCGGCGCCGGCGTGGTGGCCAAGATCGTCGCTTGATCGTTTGATCCCTGAGGAGCCAACATGAGCAAGCAAAAGATCCGCATCCGCCTCAAGGCCTTCGATTACAAGCTGATCGACCAATCGGCCGCTGAAATCGTCGATACCGCCAAGCGCACCGGCGCCATCGTCAAGGGCCCGGTGCCCCTGCCGACCCGCCTCAAGCGCTTCGACATCCTGCGTTCGCCGCACGTCAACAAGACCAGCCGCGACCAGTTCGAGATCCGCACCCACCAGCGCCTGATGGACATCGTCGATCCCACCGACAAGACCGTCGACGCGCTGATGAAGCTGGACCTGCCGGCTGGCGTGGACGTCGAAATCAAGCTGCAGTAAGTCCGGGAGACGCTGACCCATCCGACCCCGGCCGTCGCATCCCCATCTCGGGCGTCCTGCGGCGTTGGCTTTCCTTGACAATCGCACCACGATTGACAAGGAAATCCGCCTTGCAGGCCATCCCGACCTGGGGCGCGCCGACTCGGGTGCATGGGCCAGCGTCCCCCTTACTGTTGTTTGTGTGACGAAAAGCCGGGCAGCACCGCGTGTTGCCCGGCTTTTCATTCGCGTGGCCCTTTCCCGGCATTTGCCAAAAAAACGGGCAGGGGCTACAATGCCCGACTTTCCAGTGATCGGTTGGAGCGCGCCTTGGCGCGTTTTTTCGTCGCTGGAAACAAAGGGCCCCGGCCAATTGAAGTCGGGACTGTCGAAAACCCAGGCGCTAGCCCGTCCATCGTGGACGGGGTGGGGCGCCAGGAGAAAACTGAAATGAGTCAAAGCAATCGTCTGGGGTTGCTGGGCCGCAAGGTGGGCATGCTCCGTCTGTTCACCGATGATGGGGATTCAGTGCCCGTCACGGTGGTGGATGTGTCCAACAACCGCGTGTCCCAGGTCAAGTCCCAAGAGAATGACGGCTACGTCGCCCTGCAGGTGACGTTCGGTGCCCGCAAGGCATCGCGTGTGACCAAGCCCGTGGCAGGTCACCTGGCCAAGGCTGGCGTCGAAGCCGGCGAAATCATTCGCGAATTCCGCGTCGAAGCCGACGTGGCGGGCCAGTACCAAGCCGGTGGCGTGGTCAAGGCGGAAGCCGTGTTCGCGGCAGGCCAGAAGGTCGACGTGCAAGGCACCTCGATCGGCAAGGGCTTCGCCGGCACCATCAAGCGCCACAACTTCGCCTCGCAACGCGCGTCGCACGGCAACAGCCGTTCGCACAATGTCCCGGGCTCCATCTCGATGGCGCAGGATCCGGGCCGCGTGTTCCCTGGCAAGAAGATGACCGGCCACCTGGGTGATGTGACCGTGACGACCCAGAACCTGGATGTCGTGCGCGTCGACGAAGCCCGTCAGCTGCTGCTGATCAAGGGTGCGATCCCCGGTGCCAAGGGCGGTTTCGTGACCGTTCGTCCCGCCGTCAAGGCTAAATCTACTCAGGGAGCGAACTGATGCAGCTCGAACTCCTCAACGACCAAGGCCAGGCCGCGTCCAAGATCGACGCGCCCGAGACCCTGTTCGGTCGTGAATACAACGAGTCGCTGGTGCACCAGCTGGTCGTGGCCTACCAGGCCAACGCCCGCCAAGGCACGCGCGCCCAGAAGGACCGTGAACAGGTCAAGCACTCGACCAAGAAGCCTTTCAAGCAAAAGGGTACGGGCCGCGCTCGCGCCGGTATGACTTCCTCCCCGCTGTGGCGTGGGGGCGGACGTATCTTCCCGAACCTGCCGGAAGAAAACTTCACGCAGAAGGTCAACAAGAAGGCCTACCGTGCCGGTATCGCCACGATCTTCTCGCAACTGGTTCGCGAAGGCCGCCTGGCGGTGGTGGACGATCTCAAGATCGAAGCCCCCAAGACCAAGCTGCTGGCCAGCAAGTTCAAGGCCCTGGGCCTGGACTCGGTGCTGGTGATCGCCGACCAGATCGACGACAACCTGTACCTGGCTTCGCGCAACCTGCCGAACGTGCTGGTGGTCGAGCCCCGCTATGCCGATCCGCTGTCGCTGGTGCACTACAAGAAGGTGCTGGTCACCAAGAGTGCGCTGGAGAAGCTCAAGGAGATCTTCGCATGAGCACGCAAAAATTTGAAGAAGGCCGCCTGTTGCAGGTGCTGGTCGCGCCCATCGTGTCCGAAAAGGCCACGCTGGTTGCCGAAAAGTCCAACGCCGTGACGTTCAAGGTGCTGCAGAACGCCACCAAGCCCGAAATCAAGGCCGCCGTCGAACTGATGTTCAAGGTCGAGGTCAAGGGTGTTTCCGTGGTCAATACCAAGGGCAAGACCAAGCGCTTTGGCAAGTCCATCGGCCGCCGCGACAACGTGCGCAAGGCCTATGTGACGCTGAAGGAAGGTCAAGAGCTGAACCTGTCCGGGGAGGCTGCGTAAATCATGGCTGTTATCAAGATCAAGCCGACCTCGCCCGGCCGCCGTGGCGTCGTCAAGGTCACCCGTGACCACCTGCACAAGGGTGCCGGTTACGCTCCCCTGCTGGAACCCCAGTTCCAGAAGGCCGGCCGCAACAACAACGGCCATATCACCACCCGTCACAAGGGCGGTGGTCACCGTCACCACTACCGCGTGGTCGACTTCGTGCGCAACAAGGACGGCATCCCCGCCAAGGTCGAGCGCATCGAATACGATCCGAACCGTTCCGCGCACATCGCCCTGGTGCTGTACGCAGACGGCGAACGCCGCTACATCATCGCCCCGCGCGGTGTCGAAGTCGGTGCCTCGCTGCTGTCCGGTTCTGATGCGCCGATCCGTGCCGGCAACACCCTGCCGATCCGCAACATCCCCGTGGGCTCCACCATCCACGCGATCGAACTGCAACCCGGCAAGGGCGCGCAGATCGCTCGTTCGGCTGGCGCTTCCGCCACGCTGCTGGCCCGCGAAGGCGTTTACGCCCAGGTCCGCCTGCGCTCGGGTGAAGTCCGCCGCGTGCACGTCGAGTGCCGCGCGACCATCGGCGAAGTCGCCAACGAAGAGCACAGCCTGCGCCAGCTGGGCAAGGCCGGTGCGACGCGCTGGAAGGGTATCCGCCCGACGGTTCGTGGCGTGGCCATGAACCCGATTGACCACCCGCACGGTGGTGGCGAAGGCCGCACCGGTGAAGGTCGTCATGCTGTCGATCCTTGGGGTAATCTCACCAAGGGTTATCGCACCCGTAACAACAAGCGCACACAAGTCTTCATTGTGTCGCGTCGCAAGAAGTAAGGGGCTGACAAATGGCTCGTTCTCTTAAAAAGGGTCCGTTTGTTGACCATCACCTGTTGGCCAAGGTCGACAAGGCTGTTGCCAACAAGGACAAGAAGCCGATCAAGACCTGGTCGCGTCGTTCGGTGGTCCTGCCCGATTTCATCGGCCTGACCATTGCCGTGCACAACGGCAAGCAACACGTGCCGGTTTATGTCACCGACCAGATGGTGGGCCACAAGTTGGGCGAATTCGCCCTGACGCGCACCTTCAAGGGTCACCCGGCTGACAAGAAAGCCAAGAAATAAGGAAAGACCATGTCAGAAACACGTGCAGTCCTCCGGGGCGTCCGTCTGTCGGTCGACAAGGGCCGGCTGGTGGCCGACCTGATTCGTGGCAAGAAGGTGGACCAGGCGCTCAACACGCTGCAGTTCACCCAGAAAAAAGCCGCTGTGATCATCAAGAAGGTTCTTGAGTCCGCGATCGCCAATGCCGAGCACAACGACGGTGCCGACATCGACGAACTCCGCGTCAAGACCATCTATGTCGAACAAGGTACCACCCTCAAGCGCTTCACCGCGCGCGCCAAGGGCCGTGGCAACCGCATCAGCAAGCCCACGTGCCATGTGTACGTGACGGTTGGCAACTGAAAGGTATAGGCACATGGGACAGAAAATCCACCCCACTGGCTTCCGCCTGGCAGTCAGCCGTAACTGGGCTTCGCGCTGGTACGCGAGCGACCGTGACTTCGCCGGCATGCTGGCCGAAGACATCAAGGTCCGCGAGTACCTGAAGGCCAAGCTCAAGAACGCCGCAGTCTCGCGCGTCCTGATCGAGCGTCCCGCCAAGAACGCCCGCATCACGATTTTCTCGGCTCGTCCGGGCGTCGTGATCGGCAAGAAGGGTGAAGACATCGAGAACCTGAAGAAGGAGCTGACGCGCCAACTGGGCGTGCCGGTGGCCGTGAACATCGAGGAAGTGCGCAAGCCCGAGACCGATGCTCAACTGATCGCCGACAGCATCACCCAGCAGCTCGAAAAGCGCATCATGTTCCGTCGCGCCATGAAGCGCGCCATGCAAAACGCCATGCGTCTGGGTGCCCAAGGCATCAAGATCATGTCGGCTGGCCGCCTCAACGGTGCTGAAATCGCCCGTACCGAGTGGTACCGCGAAGGCCGCGTGCCGCTGCACACCCTGCGTGCCGACATCGACTACGGCTTCTCCGAAGCCCAGACGACGTATGGCGTGATCGGCGTGAAGGTGTGGGTCTACAAGGGCGACACGCTCGGCCGTGGCGACCTGCCCGCCGTGCAGGAGCCGCGCGAGGAAGAGCGTCGTCCGCGCGGTCCGCGCCGTGACGGTGCCCGCCGCGATGGCGAGCGTCGTGATGGTGACCGTCGTGGCGCCCGCCGCCCCGCTGGCACCAACGCCGCGCCGGCCGATGGCAGCGACAAGCCCGCCGAGGCCACTGGAGAGTCCGCCGTTAAGCGCGTCCGCAAAGCCGCGCCAGCTGCAGCAGCTGACGGTGCCAAGGCTGAGTAATCAGCCGAGTTGATGGAGAAAAATCATGCTGCAACCTGCACGCAGAAAATTCCGCAAAGAGCAAAAAGGCCGCAACACCGGCATTGCCACGCGCGGTAACGCTGTCTCGTTCGGCGAATTCGGCTTGAAGTCGACGGATCGCGGTCGCCTGACCGCCCGTCAGATCGAGTCGGCTCGTCGTGCCATTTCCCGCCACGTCAAGCGCGGCGGCCGGATCTGGATCCGTGTGTTCCCGGACAAGCCCATTTCCACCAAGCCCGCCGAAGTCCGGATGGGTAACGGTAAGGGCAACCCCGAGTACTACGTGGCTGAAATCCAGCCCGGCAAGATGCTGTACGAAATCGTCGGCGTCTCCGAGGAACTGGCCCGCGAAGCGTTCCGCCTGGCTGCCGCCAAGCTGCCGCTGCGCACAACGTTCGTCACTCGTCAGCTCGGCGCTTGATCAGGAGTAGAAGACATGTCCAAAGCAACTGACCTGCGCCAAAAAGACGTGGCTGCCCTGGCAGCCGAAGTGACCGCACTGCAAAAGGCCTACTTCGGCCTGCGCATGCAAAAGGCAACGCAACAGCTCAACAACGTCGCCGCCCTGCGTGTCGCCCGCCGCGACATCGCCCGTGCGAAGACGATTCTGGCTGAGAAGCAAGCCGCTGAAACCGCTAAGGCCTAAGGAGTGACCATGACGGAAGCTAAAACATCCCTCAAGCGCACCTTGGTTGGCAAGGTGGTGAGCGACAAGCGCGCCAAGACCGTGACCGTGCTGGTCGAGCGCCGTGTCAAGCACGAGCTCTACGGCAAGATCGTGATCAAGTCGAGCAAGTACCACGCCCATGACGAAAATGGCGAGTACAAGTTGGGCGACGTGGTCGAGATCACCGAGAGCCGTCCGCTGTCCAAGACCAAGAACTGGGTCGCGACCCGCCTGGTCCAGAAGGCTGCCCTGGTGTAATGCCGGCGCCTGGCTTCGGGCGATACCGCCCGAAGCTGCAAAGCCTTGAAAACGGCCACACAATGTGTGGCCGTTTTTTCTTTTTTGGAAGGATTTCAAACCATGACGATCAAAGTTGGTGATGCGTTGCCCGATGTGACGCTGGCCGAGTATTCGGAAGTCGAGGGCGAGGGCTGCAGCATCGGCCCCAATCCGGTCAACCTGCGCCAGGCCGCCGCGGGCAAGACGATTGCACTGTTCGCCGTGCCGGGCGCTTTCACGCCGACCTGCTCGGCCCAGCACGTGCCGGGCTATCTGGCCGAACGCGATGCGCTCGCCGCCGCGGGCGTGGACGAGGTCTGGTGTCTGTCGGTCAACGACCCCTTCGTGATGGGGGCCTGGGCACGCGAGCAGAAGGCTGCCGGCAAGATCCGCTTTCTGGCCGACGGCAGCGCCGAGTTCGCCAAGGCCACCGGCCTGACGCTGGACCTGACCGCGCGCGGGCTGGGCCTGCGCAGCGCGCGTTATTCCGCATTGCTGAAAGACGGCCGCGTGGCGGCGCTCAACGTGGAAGACGGCGGCAAGTTCGAGGTCAGCGACGCCCGGACGCTGCTGGGCCAGGCGCAAAGCCTGAAGGCTTGAAGTCCACACCCCTGCCCGCCGGGGCCTGCGCGTCTGGCCTCGGGCCGGTTGGCAGGGCTTGCGCGGGTATGGAAAAAGTGCATAACACGCTCTAAAGGTCGACCTTGAGGTAGCGTGCCCCCGGCAGCGGGTTGTAGTAATAGGGCGGAATGTCCTGGAACCCCAGGTCCTGGTAGAGAGCGCGCGCGGCTTCCATGGCGTCGAGCGTGTCGAGCAGGACGCAGGCGTAGCCACGGTGGCGTGCGGCGTCGAGTATTGCTTCGGTGAGCTGCCGCCCCAGGCCAAAGCCGCGATAGGGCTTGCGCACATACAGCCGCTTGATTTCGCAGGCATTGCCGTAGTCGCTGCCGAGCAGCGGCCGCAACGCGCAGCAGCCGGCAATGTCGCCGTCGACGCGGGCCAGCAGCAGTGCGCCGAGCGGGTCGGCATAGTCGCCGGGCAGTTGCTGGAGTTCGTCGTCGAAGTGCTGGAAGCTCAGATCCAGCCCGAGGCTGTCGCCGTACTCCTTGAACACGGCGCGGACCTGGTCGTAGATGGCGGGGTCGCTGGCGGCTGATGCGATGTCGAAGTGAGGACGTTCCACGGTGATGAGGCCAGGCGGGGCTCGGCGAGTGGATGGAACATCCCCACCGCGCCTGGACGGCAACAAAAGGACACGCCCGAGTCTAACAAGTCGCCGTCAGGCACCCCTGGATCAGGCCCGCATCGCCAGCTCGATGTCCTGGCGCAGTGCGGCGAAGTCGAGCGCGCCGGTGATGCGGCGCCGGATGCGGCCGTCGCGGCCGAGCAGAAAGGTGGTCGGCGTGAGGCGGACGTCGCCCCAGCCCCGGGCGGCCGAACCGTCGGCATCGAAGGCGAGTTCGAAGGGGAGTTGGCGGGTGCGCGCGTAGTGGCTGACGTGCTCGGGCCGGTCGTAGCGCATGGCGACGGCGAGGGTGCGCAGGCCGCGCGGGGCGAGGTCCTGGTGCAGCGTGATGAGCTGGGGCATCTCGGCCACGCAGGTGGTGCAGGAGGTGGCCCAGAACTGCAGCAGCGCCACCTGCCCACGCCAGTCGCGGGTGCACAGGCGCGCGCCGTCGAGCAGGGTGAAGACGGTTTCGGGCGCGGGCGGCGGCGCGGTCAGCTTCAGCCCGGCCGCTGCGACGCCCACGAAGGCGGTGGTGGCGCCAATGCCGATCAGCCAGCGGCGGCGGTGGACTTCGACCATGATGCGTCGGGGCAGAGTGAGGAGGATTGGAGTGGCTGCACCAAAGCAGCACGGCTATCTGCTTTTGTAGCAGATCGCGGCGCCGGCTGCGATCGCGCTGCGTTGATAATCGAGCGTCCCGAAGGGCTGCGCGGCCTCCTGGCGCGCGGCGTGCTGTGCGCCACGGCGCTTGCCTGTCCCGGTCGTTTGCCGTTGTCGCCCATGTCCATGAACCGCATCCTGATCATCGCCCATGCTCCCCTGGCTTCGGCCATGCGGCAGTGCGCGCTGCATGTGTTCCCGGACTGCGAGGGCTACTTGTCGGCGCTGGACGTGCAGCCCAACATGCCGCCCGAGGAAACGCAGGCGCAGGCGCGTATCCTGCTCGAACAGCTCGACGGTGAACACGTGCTGCTGCTGACCGACCTGTTCGGCGCTACGCCGTGCAATGTGGCCCAGCGCCTGGCTGATGGCACCCATACCCGGCTGGTGGCCGGCCTCAACCTGCCGATGCTGCTGCGGGCCATCAGCTACCGGCACGAGCCGCCCGACATGCTGGTCAGCCGGGTGATCACCGGCGGCACGCAAGGCGTGCTGGCCGTGGCGCCTTGTCCTCCCCAGAACCCTCAGCGTACCGAACATGCTTCAGCAAAACATCACGATCAGCAATAAGCTCGGCCTGCATGCGCGCGCCTCGGCCAAGTTGACCAAGCTGGCCGGCTCCTTCGCCTGCGAGGTTTTTCTCTCGCGCGGCGAACGCCGGGTCAATGCCAAGAGCATCATGGGCGTCATGATGCTGGCCGCTGGCAAGGGCACCGAGGTGAAGGTCGAGACCGACGGCGTGGACGAACAGGCGGCGCTGACGGCATTGCTGGCCTTGATCCATGACAAGTTCGACGAGGGCGAATAGGCTGGCCACCTGTTTCCCACGACAACGAGACGGAGACGGATTCCCATGACCCTTGCCATCCATGGTCTGGTGGTCTCGCGCGGCATTGCCATTGGCCGTGCGGTTCTGGCCGCGTCCAGTCATCTGGAGGTCTCGCATTACTACATCGAGCCGCACCAGGTGGCCGCCGAGGTGCGCCGCCTGGCCGCCGCGCGCGACGCCGTGGCCGAGGAGATCGCGCGGCTGCAGTCCGGCATGTCCAAAGACACGCCGCGTGATCTGGTGGCCCTGCTCGACGTGCACCTGATGCTGCTGCAGGACGACTCGCTGGCCCAGGCCGTCAAGGGCTGGATCGCCGACCGCCTCTACAACGCCGAATGGGCGCTGGTGAGCCAGCTCGATGTGCTGGTGCGGCAGTTCGACGAAATGGACGACCCCTACCTGCGTGAGCGCAAGGCGGATCTGGAGCAGGTGGCCGAGCGCATGCTGCGGCACATGCGCGGGGCGCCTTCGCCGGTGGCCGCGCCAGCGCCGCAGGCCCCTGACGAACCGGCCGCGGGGCGCGCCGCCGCGACGGCACGGGTGCTGGTCGCGCACGACCTGTCGCCGGCCGACATGCTGCAGTTCAAGAAATCGGTGTTCTCGGGTTTCATCACCGATGTCGGCGGCAAGACCTCGCACACCGCCATCGTGGCGCGCAGCATGGACATCCCGGCGGTGGTCGGCGTGCGCACCGCCAGTGTGCTGATCAAGCCCGACGACTGGGTCATCATTGATGGCGATGCCGGCGTGGTCATCGTCGACCCCTCGCCCTCGATGCTCGACGAATACCACTACAAGCAGCGCCAGGTCGAAGTCGAGCGCCAGCGCCTGGCGCGGCTGCGCCACACCCCCGCCGTCACGCTCGACGGCGAGGCCATCGAGCTGCTGGCCAACATCGAGATGCCCGAGGACACGGGGGCGGCGCGCGCGTGCGGTGCCGTCGGCGTCGGCCTGTTCCGCAGCGAATTCCTGTTCATGGGGCGCGGCGGCCGGGGCTTGCCGGACGAGGAAGAACAGTACGCCGCCTATGCCCGTGCGGTGCGGGGCATGCAGGGCCTGCCGGTGACCATCCGCACGGTCGACGTCGGCGCCGACAAGCCGTTGGACCACCAGGCGCGCGTGCAGGCCCACCTGAACCCGGCGCTGGGGCTGCGCGCCATCCGCTGGTGCCTGGCCGAGCCGGCGATGTTCCTGGCGCAACTGCGCGCCATCCTGCGGGCGGCCGCGCTGGGGCCGGTGAACCTACTGATCCCGATGCTCGCGCATGCGCGCGAAGTGCATCAGGCGCTGGCCCTGGTCGAGCAGGCGCGCCAGCAGCTCGTGGCGCAGGGCCTGCCCTGCGGGCCGGTGCGGCTGGGCGCGATGATCGAGATTCCCGCCGCCGCGCTGACGCTGCCGCTGTTTCTGCGGCATTTCGACTTCCTGTCCATCGGCACCAACGACCTGATCCAGTACACGCTGGCTATCGACCGCGCCGATGAATCGGTCGCCCACCTGTACGACCCGCTGCACCCGGCCGTGCTGCGCTTGGTGGCTGACACCATCGAGGCGGGCCGGCAGGCTGGCAAGTCGGTCAGCGTCTGCGGCGAGATGGCCGGCGACGTCGGCATGACGCGCCTGCTATTGGGGCTGGGCTTGCGCAGCTTCTCAATGCAGCCGGCGCAGGTGCTGGCCGTCAAGCAGCAGGTCCTGCGCACCGACGCGGGCAAGAGCCAGACCTGGGCGCGCGAAGTGCTGGCGGCCGAGGAGCCGGCCGCGCTGGTCAAGACGTCGCACTGATCGCCAAGCGGTTCGGCGGCGTCAGGCCGCCACGGCGGCCAGGCCGGCCGCATGGGCCTGCTGGTCGGCGTGGTAGCTCGAACGCACCATGGCGCCCACGGCGGCGTGGGTGAAGCCCATTTTGTAGGCTTCCTGCTCGAAGAACTTGAAGGTATCCGGGTGCACGTAGCGGCGCACCGGCAGGTGGTGGCCGGAGGGCGCCAGGTACTGGCCGATGGTGAGCATGTCGATGTCGTGCGCGCGCATGTCGCGCATGACCTCGAGGATTTCCTCGTCGGTCTCGCCCAGCCCCACCATGATGCCGCTCTTGGTCGGCACGCCGGGGTGCATGGCCTTGAACTTCTTGAGCAGGTTCAGGCTGAACTGGTAGTTGCTGCCGGGACGCGCTTCCTTGTAGAGGCGCGGCGCGGTCTCCAGGTTGTGGTTCATCACGTCGGGCGGCGCGGCGCGCAGGATCTCCAGCGCACGGTCGTCGCGGCCGCGGAAGTCCGGCACCAGGATCTCGATCTGCGTCAGCGGCGAGAGTGCGCGAATGTTCTGGATGCACTCCACGAAGTGGCCGCTGCCGCCGTCGCGCAGGTCGTCGCGGTCGACGCTGGTGATGACCACGTACTTCAGGCGCAGCGCCGCGATGGTCTTGGCCAGGTTCAGCGGCTCGTCCTTGTCGAGCGGATCGGGCCGGCCGTGGCCGACGTCGCAGAACGGGCAGCGGCGCGTGCACTTGTCGCCCATGATCATGAAGGTGGCCGTGCCCTTGCCGAAGCATTCGCCGATGTTGGGGCAGGAGGCTTCCTCGCACACCGTGTGCAGCTTGTGCTCGCGCAGGATCTGCTTGATCTCGTAGAAGCGCGTGGTGGGCGAGCCGGCCTTGACCCGGATCCAGTCGGGCTTTTTCAGGGTCTCGGCCTGCACCACCTTGACCGGGATGCGCGCGAGCTTGGCGGCGGACTTCTGCTTGGCCAGCGGGTTGTAGGCGCTGCTGGGCGTGGCGTCGCGGACGACTTCGTTGGTGCTCATGGTGATGTCTCTCGTGGCTGGCGTCGTGGGTTTCAGAGCAGCCGCAGCAACGCCTTGCCCAGTGTCTGTGCGACCGTGCGCCGGTCGGCCTGGATGCCGATTGTAGAAAGGTCGACCGTCTCCAGTCCTGCATAGCCGCACGGATTGATGCGGCTATAGGGTTCCAGGTCCATGGCGACGTTGAGGGCCAGGCCGTGGTAGGTGCAGTGGCGACTGACCTTGACGCCCAGCGCGGCGATCTTGCCGAGGCCGGCGAACGCGTCGCCGGCCAGCGGCGTGGCCTGCGCGGCGCGGCGCGGGCGTTCCACGTAGATGCCGGGGGCGCCCGCGATGCGGCGGCCGCTCACGCCCCACTCGGCCAGCGTGTCGATGACGGCCTGTTCGAGGCGCCAGACGTATTCCTTGACGTAATAGCCGCGCCGGCCCAGGTCGATCAGCGGATAGGCCACCACCTGGCCGGGGCCGTGGTAGGTGACCTGCCCGCCGCGATTGCTCTGCACCACCGGAATGTCCCCGGGCGCCAGCAGATGGGCGGCCTGGCCGGCCAGGCCCTGGGTGTAGACCGGCGGGTGCTCGCACAGCCAGAGCTGGTCGCCGGTGCCGGCGTCGCGCGCGTTCGTGAAGGCCTGCATGCGCGCGAAGGCAGTGCCGTAGTCCAGCAGGCCCAGGTCGATGACCTCGAGTGGCGGCGCGTGGGTGGCGACTTCGTCAGATGACATATTTGGCCAGCGGGTGTCCGGAAAGCTCGCGGTAGAGGTCGTCGAGCTGCTGCCGGCTGGTGGCCGTCACCGTCAGCGTGACGCTCAGGTACTTGCCCGAGCTGCTGTCGCGCAACTCGACGGTCGAGGCGTCAAAGAACGGGTCGTGCTTGTGCGCGATCTGCGTCATGGTGTGCACAAAGCCGTCGGTGTTGAGCCCCATTACCTTGATGGGAAAGGCGGAGGGGAATTCGATCAGTTCATCGGCGCGGGCCGGGGCCGGGGGGGGGGCAGGGCGGTCGGTCATGGCGGAATTATCGGGCCTGGCCGGAAAGGGGGCAGAAGCGGGGGCATGGTCTGTGCGTCGGCGACAAGCATGCCGATGCGGCATTCGGGCGACAAGTGCCCGCATCTGCTCAACTTCTGTCGTAACGCGGGCGTAACTACGTATAATCGGGAGCTTTGCTGAATTCAGAACTTTCAGGACGGAACGCAGAGGACTGCATCGCTGCCATGAATCGCGAGCCGGGATACCCGCAAGAAGATAACAACGAAGACGAGGATTTCCAGCCTTTGTCGGCGCAAGCCGCCCGAAGGATAGAGCAATCGTCGCCCCGGGTCTCCCCTTTGCGCTTGCTGGCTTGGCAACTGGGCGCGGTGGCTGTATTGGCCGCCCTGGCCTGGCTGGTCGCCCGCACGGGGGGCGCGGTCTGGTCGGTGGTTTATGGCGGCTTGGCTGTTATGCTGCCGGCGGTGCTGTTCATGAAGGGGATGGTCATGGTGCGCGAGGCGGGAGGCAGGGATGCCGGTTTTGCGCTCGTGCTCTTCATGGTCTGTGAATTCGGCAAGCTGATCTTTGCAGCGGTGATGCTGTTCCTGGCCCCTCGGTTTCTGGGGGATCAGCTGAACTGGATCGCACTGCTCGCCAGTGTCGTCGTGACGCTGAAAACGTACTGGGTCGCGCTCTGGGCGCAGCTCAAGACTTACAACCGAACTATCGTCGAGAAGAGTTGAAAGATGGCCGTAGAAGGACATGCACCGACCGCAAGTGAGTACATCGTTCACCACTTGCAGCATCTGCAGAACTTTAAGCAGACCAGCATCATCGATTTTTCGGTCTTCAACTGGGACTCGATCGTCATCGCTGCGCTGCTGGGCGTGATCGGCTCCTTCGTGCTGTGGCTGGCCGCGCGCAAGGCCACCGCCGGCGTGCCCGGGCGCTTCCAGGCGGCCGTCGAGATCTTGGTCGAGATGGTCGACAACCAGGCCAAGTCCACCATCCACAACGTGCAGAGCCGCAAGCTGGTCGCCCCGCTGGCGCTGACGGTGTTCGTCTGGATCTTCCTGATGAACGCCATGGACTTGCTGCCGGTCGACCTGCTGCCGCTGCTGTGGCAGGGCGCCACGGGTGACTCCCATGCCTACCTGCGCGTGGTGCCGAGCGCCGACCTCTCCACCACCCTGGGCCTGTCCACCGCCGTGCTGCTGCTGTGCCTGATCTACAGCATCAAGATCAAGGGCCTGGGCGGCTGGCTGCACGAACTGGTCACCGCGCCCTTCGGCACCAGCAAGAACCCCTTCTTCGCCGTCATCCTGGGTATCGCCAACCTGGCCATGCAGATCATTGAGTACGTCGCCAAGACCGTCTCGCATGGCATGCGGCTGTTCGGCAACATGTACGCGGGCGAACTCGTCTTCATGCTGATCGCGCTGATGGGCGGTGCCGCCGCCCTGTCGCTGTCGGGCGTGCTGCTGCCCATCGGTCAGATCATCGCCGGTTCGATCTGGGCCATCTTCCACATTCTGATCATCACGCTGCAGGCCTTCATCTTCATGATGCTGACGCTGATCTACCTGGGTCAGGCGCACGACGCGCATTGATCGGAATGCCCTCCCGCTTTCGTCGTTTCTTTTCCCTTTCCCGTTTCATCTCATAGGAGTCATCATGGAAAACGTCCTCGGTTTTGTCGCTCTGGCCGCCGGTATCATCGTGGGTCTGGGTGCGCTTGGCGCCTCGGTCGGCATCGGCCTGGTCGGCAGCAAGTTCCTGGAAGCCTCGGCTCGCCAGCCCGAACTGATCAACGAACTGCAAACCAAGCTGTTCATTCTGGCCGGCCTGATCGACGCCGCCTTCCTGATCGGCGTTGCCATCTCGCTGCTGTTCGCCTACGCCAACCCCTTCATCGCACCCCTCGCAGCTTGAGTCCTGGTTGCGCCATTTCTAGAAAGGTGTAGCCGTGAGTATCAATGCGACCCTGATCGTTCAGATCATCGTCTTCTTGATCCTGGTCTGGTTCACGATGAAGTTCGTGTGGCCGCCGATCGCGAAGGCTCTGGATGAGCGTGCCCAGAAGATCGCCGACGGCCTGGCGGCTGCGGACCGGGCTCAAGTCGAGCTGGCCTCCGCCAACAAGCGTGTCGAGCAGGAACTGGCCCAAACGCGCACGGAAACCGGCAACCGCCTGGCCGATGCCGAACGGCGTGCCCTGGCCATCATCGAGGAAGCCAAGGCCCGTGCCACGGAAGAAGGCAACAAGATCGTTGCCGCCGCCAAGGCCGAAGCCGACCAACAGGCCGTGCGTGCCCGCGAGGCGCTGCGCGAGCAGGTGGCCGTGCTGGCCGTCAAGGGTGCCGAGCAGATCCTGCGCAAGGAAGTCGATGCCGGCGTTCATGCGGAGCTGCTGAGCCGCCTCAAGAGCGAGCTGTAAGGAGAGAGTCCCATGGCTGAACTTGCCACCATCGCTCGTCCTTACGCCGAAGCCCTGTTCCGCTCCTCGGGCGCCGACCTCGGCGCCGCCGCGGCCTGGCTCGACGAGCTCCGGACGATCGTCCAGGACGACCGGGTCCAGGCCTATGCCGCGAACCCGCGCGTCACGCGCGAGCAGGTGCTCGACCTGATTGCCGGTGTTTTCGAATCGGTCGCCCAGCGGGGCCTGCCGAACCCGGCCCGGGCCTTTCTGGCCACGGTCCTCGAGAATGGCCGGCTCAAGGTGCTGGGCGAGATCGCCACGCAGTTCCATGCGCTCAAGAGCGCGCACGAAGGCGTGCTGGAAGCCCGTGTCTACAGCGCGTTTCCGATCGAGGGACAGGCGGTTGCCGATCTCCAGCAGGTGCTGGAGCGCAAGTTCGGCCGCAAGCTGGTGGTGTCGGAGGTGATCGCATCGCCCGAGCTCATCGGCGGTGTTCGCGCGGTCGTCGGCGACGAGGTGTACGACACCTCGGTCAAGGCCCAGTTGGAAAACATGAAGTCGGCGCTGACCGCCTGAGGGCGGTCCGCCTCAACCAGAAAGAAGGAAAGAGTCATGCAACTCAATCCCGCAGAAATCTCTGAACTGATCAAGAGCCGCATCGAAGGCCTGTCCGCCGACGCCAACCTGCGCAACGAAGGCACGGTGGTTTCGGTGTCCGACGGCATCGTGCGCGTGCACGGCCTGTCCGACGTGATGCAGGGCGAAATGCTCGAATTCCCGGCCGGCAAGGACGGCCAGCCCACCTTCGGCCTGGCGCTCAACCTCGAGCGCGACTCGGTCGGCGCCGTGATCCTGGGCGAGTACGAGCACATCTCCGAAGGCGCCATCGCCAAGTGCACCGGCCGCATCCTGGAAGTGCCCGTCGGCCCCGAGCTGCGTGGCCGCGTGGTCAACGCGCTGGGCCAGCCCATCGATGGCAAGGGCCCGATCAACGCCAAGCAGACCGACGTGATCGAGAAGGTCGCCCCCGGCGTGATCGCGCGCCAGTCGGTGGACCAGCCGCTGCAGACCGGCATCAAGTCGATCGACGCCATGGTGCCGATCGGCCGCGGCCAGCGCGAGCTGATCATCGGCGACCGCCAGACCGGCAAGACCGCCGTGGCGCTCGACACCATCATCAACCAGAAGGGCCAGGGCGTCACCTGCGTCTACGTCGCCATCGGCCAGAAGGCCTCGTCGATCAAGAATGTGGTGCGCGTGCTGGAGCAGACTGGCGCGCTGGAGTACACCATCGTCGTGGCCGCCTCGGCCGCCGACTCGGCCGCCATGCAGTATGTGTCGGCCTACGCCGGCTGTACCATGGGCGAGTACTTCCGCGACCGTGGCGAAGACGCGCTGATCGTCTATGACGACCTGTCCAAGCAGGCCGTGGCCTACCGCCAGGTCTCGCTGCTGCTGCGCCGCCCGCCGGGCCGCGAAGCCTTCCCCGGCGACGTGTTCTATCTCCACAGCCGCCTGCTCGAACGCGCGGCCCGCGTCAACGCCGACTACGTCGAAGCCTTCACCAAGGGTGAAGTCAAGGGCAAGACCGGCTCGCTGACCGCGCTGCCGATCATCGAAACCCAGGCTGGCGACGTTTCCGCCTTCGTGCCGACCAACGTGATCTCGATCACCGACGGCCAGATCTTCCTGGAAACCGGTCTGTTCAACGCCGGCATCCGTCCCGCCATCAACGCCGGCATCTCGGTGTCGCGCGTGGGCGGTGCGGCCCAGACCAAGGTCGTCAAGGGCCTGTCCGGCGGTATCCGTACCGACCTGGCGCAGTACCGTGAACTGGCGGCCTTCGCGCAATTCGCCTCGGATCTGGACGACGCCACGCGCCGCCAGCTCGACCGTGGCGCCCGCGTGACCGAGCTGCTCAAGCAGGCCCAGTACCAGCCGCTGTCGACGGCGCTGATGGCGGCTTCGCTGTTCGCTGTCAACAAGGGCTTCATGGACGACATCGAAGTCAAGAAAGTGCTCGAGTTCGAACACGGCCTGCACCAGTTCCTCAAGACCAGCCATGGCGCGCTGCTCGAAACCATCGAGTCGACCAAGAAACTGGAAAAGGACGCCGAGGCCGAACTGAGCGCTGCCGTCACCGCGTTCAAGAAGTCGTTCGCTTGATCGCGGCGACCATACTGACCAGGAGTCGAGATGGCATCAGGTAAGGAAATTCGCGGCAAGATCAAATCGGTGGAAAACACCAAGAAGATCACCAAGGCCATGGAAATGGTGGCCGCCTCCAAAATGCGCAAGGCGCAGGAGCGGATGCGTGCCGGCCGTCCTTACGCCGACAAGATCCGCAACATCGCGGCCCATCTGGCCGAGGCCACGCCCGAGTACAAGCACGCGTTCATGCAGGCGCCGGCGGTGCCGACCAAGAAGGTCGGCCTGCTGGTGATCACCACGGACAAGGGCCTGTGCGGCGGTCTCAATACCAACGTGCTGCGCCAGGTGACCAACAAGCTGCGCGAGCTGGAGCAACAGGGCAACCAGGTGGAAGTCGTGGCCGTGGGCAACAAGGGCCTGGGCTTCCTCAGCCGCGTGGGCGCGAAGGTGGTGGCGCAGGCCGTGCAGCTCGGCGACACGCCGCAGGTCGACCAGCTGGTCGGTCCGGTCAAGGTGCTCATCAAGCCCTTTGCGGAAGGCCAGTTCGACGCCGTCTACCTGTGCTACACGCGCTTCCTCAACACGATGAAGCAGGAGCCGGTGATCGAGCAACTGCTGCCCTTGCCCGCCCACCATCTGTCGCGGACGGACGAGGAGAAGAAGGCCCATTCGTGGGACTATCTCTACGAGCCCGATGCACAGACCGTGATCGACGACCTCATGGTGCGCTACGTCGAGGCGCTGGTCTACCAGGGGGTGCTGGAAAACCTGGCTTCCGAGCAGTCCGCGCGCATGGTGGCCATGAAGGCCGCAACCGACAACGCCGGCACGCTGATCGGCGAGCTCAAGCTGGTCTACAACAAGACCCGCCAGGCCGCCATCACCAAGGAACTGTCGGAAATCGTGGCCGGGGCCGCTGCGGTCTGACGCCCAAGAATCTGCAAATTTAACGGAGCAAGCACATGGCTCAAGGAAAAATCGTTCAATGTATCGGCGCCGTGGTCGACGTGGAATTCCCGCGTGACCAGATGCCGAAGATCTACGACGCGCTCAAGCTCGAAGGCACGTCGCTGACGCTGGAAGTCCAGCAGCAGCTCGGCGACGGCGTGGTGCGCACCATCGCGCTGGGCTCGTCCGACGGCCTGCGCCGCGGACTGGTGGTTACCAACTCCGGCGCCCCGATCACGGTGCCCGTGGGCAAGGCGACGCTGGGCCGCATCATGGACGTGCTGGGTCAGCCCATCGACGAGCGCGGTCCGGTCGGCCAGGAGCTGACGGCTTCGATCCACCGCAAGCCGCCGGCCTACGACGAGCTGAGCCCGTCGCAGGAGCTGCTGGAAACCGGCATCAAGGTGATCGACCTGGTCTGCCCCTTCGCCAAGGGCGGCAAGGTGGGCCTGTTCGGTGGCGCCGGCGTCGGCAAGACCGTGAACATGATGGAGCTCATCAACAACATCGCCAAGGCGCACAGCGGCCTGTCGGTGTTCGCTGGCGTGGGTGAGCGTACCCGCGAGGGCAACGACTTCTATCACGAAATGGCCGATTCGGGCGTCGTGAACCTGGAGAAGCTCGAGGACTCCAAGGTGTCCATGGTCTACGGCCAGATGAACGAGCCGCCGGGCAACCGCCTGCGCGTGGCGCTGACCGGCCTGACCATCGCCGAGTCCTTCCGCGACGAAGGCCGCGACGTGTTGTTCTTCGTGGACAACATCTACCGCTACACCCTGGCTGGCACCGAAGTGTCCGCGCTGCTGGGCCGCATGCCTTCGGCGGTGGGCTACCAGCCCACGCTGGCCGAGGAAATGGGCCGCCTGCAAGAGCGCATCACCTCCACCAAGGTCGGCTCGATCACCTCGATCCAGGCCGTCTACGTGCCGGCCGATGACTTGACAGACCCGTCGCCCGCCACCACCTTCGCCCACTTGGACTCGACCGTGGTGCTGTCGCGCGACATCGCCTCGCTGGGCATCTACCCCGCTGTCGATCCGCTGGACTCCACCAGCCGCCAGCTCGACCCGCAAGTCGTGGGCGACGAGCACTACCAGGTGGCGCGCGCCGTGCAGAACACGCTGCAGCGCTACAAGGAACTGCGCGACATCATCGCCATCCTGGGCATGGACGAACTGGCGCCCGAGGACAAGCTGGCCGTGGCCCGCGCGCGCAAGATCCAGCGCTTCCTCTCGCAGCCCTTCCACGTGGCCGAAGTCTTTACCGGCGCCCCGGGCAAGTACGTGCCGCTCAAGGAAACCATCCGTGGCTTCCAGATGATCACCTCGGGCGAGTGCGATCACCTGCCGGAGCAGGCCTTCTACATGGTCGGCACCATCGACGAGGCTTTCGAGAAGGCCAAGAAGCTGGCTTCCTGATCGGGCCGGTCGCCCGGACCGCGCGGCCATGCCGCCGGCGCCGGGCCCGCCGATCGTTTGCCTCGGGCCCCATCAAGAGCTAAAGGAACGACACATGAACACCATCAAGGTCGACGTCGTCAGTGCCGAGGAGTCGATTTTCTCGGGCGAGGCCAAGTTTGTGTCTCTGCCGGGCGAATTGGGCGAACTGGGCATCTACCCGCGTCACACGCCGCTGATCTCGCGCATCAAGCCGGGCTCGGTGCGCATCCAGACCGCCGACGGCAAGGAAGAATTCGTCTTCGTGGCCGGCGGCATCCTGGAGGTCCAGCCCAACCAGGTGACCGTGCTGTCCGACACCGCCATCCGTGGCAAGGATCTGGACGAGCAGAAGGCCGCCGAGGCGCGCAAGCACGCCGAGGAAGCCCTGCGCAACGCCAAGACCCAGATCGACCAGGCGCGCGCCCAGTCGGAACTGGCCGTGCTGGCCGCCCAGGTCGCGGCCCTGCGCCGTTATCGGGGCGCTCGCTGAGAACGTGCTGACGATCTGAGCCGCTGCCGCCTGCCAGGCCGAAAGCCACCTGTTTCAGGTGGCTTTCGTGTTTTCGGGCCAGTGCGCAGTGCTTTGCTCGGGCAATCCGCAGGTCGCGCGGCCGCCCCTCTATCATTGGGCCCACCATGTCCCAGACCCGCATGCGCGCGGCTGCGCTGTCGAGCAGCCCCGACGAAATCGAAACGGCTTTTTACGAAGCCCTGCGCGACGGCGACGTCGAGCGGGTGATGGCGTGCTGGGCCGACGAGGACGAGATCGTCTGCGTGCACCCCGGCGTGCCGCGTCTGGTCGGGGCCGGCGCCATCCGCCAGGGCTACGAGCAGCTGCTGGCGCAGGGTGCGCTGAACATCCATACCGAGCAGGTCCGCCGTATCGAATCCATGGCCTGTGCGGTGCACAGCCTGATCGAGCGCATCGAGGTGATTGACGAGCAGGGTGTGGACGAAATCTACGTGGTGGCGACCAATGTCTTCCACCGCACCTCGCAGGGCTGGCGGCTGGTGGCCCACCACGCCGGGCCGGCCTCGGGCGCGGAGTTGCACGAAGTCAGCGACAGTCCTGCGATGTTGCACTGACTCAGCGTGCCGCGCTGCGCCGCGCGCCTGCCACGCAGGCGACCACGGCCAGGGCGGTCAGCGCCATGCCCCAACTGATGGCCTCGCCCAGCAGCGCAGCCGCCAGCAGCAGGCCCAGAAAGGGTTGCAGCAACTGCAACTGACCCACCGCCGCGATGCCGCCCAGCGCCAACCCGCGATACCAGAAAAAGAAACCGATCAGCATGCTCAACAGCGAGACATAGGCCAGCCCGGCCCAGGCCGAGAGGCGCACGGCGGTCCAGTCTGGTGGCGAGGCCAGCAGGCTCCAGCCCAGCATGACGGGCAGGAACAGCACCAGCATCCAGCAGATCACCTGCCAGCCGCCGAGCCGGCGCGACAGGCGCGCGCCTTCGGCGTAGCCGTAGCCGCAGGCCATGACTGCCGCGAGCATGAGCGTGTCGCCCAGCCAGCGCTGCGCGTGGGCGGCGGCGTCCGTGCCTGTGTCGTGCCGGGCGGCGAACAGGGCCACGCAGAGGCCGCCCGCCAGCGCAAACAGCCAGAAGGCCGGGCGTGGCCGCTCGCCGCCGCGCCAGACGCCGAAAATCGCCGTCGCCAGGGGCAGCAGCCCGATGAAGACGATGGAGCGCGCCGCCGTGATGTGCTGCAACGCCAGGGCGGTCAGCATCGGAAACGCCAGCACCACGCCGGCCGCGCCCAGCGCCAGGCCGGGCCAGTCGGCGGCGCGTGGCAGCCCGGGCCGCCGGGCCAGCAGGATCAGGCCCGCCAGCGCGCCCGCGATGACGGCGCGCAGCGCGGTCAGGAAAGCCGGGTCGAAGTCCGCCACCGCCAGCCGTGTGGCGGGCAGGGAGCCGCTGAAAATCGCCACGCCGATCAGCCCGTACAGCCAGCCGTTGCTTTTGTCATCCATGTTGTCGAGAAGAAGGTGAGGAAGGCGCGAGTTTGTCGTGCGCCGCTGTCATTGAACAGAGGCGCAAGCCATACAATTTTCATGAACTGTATGGGTCTGGTCAGAAGGACAGTACGGACTCTGGAGGTGCGACGCATGACAAGGGAAGACGACACGGGCGCGGCGGCGGTTGGGGGCAGGGCGGTGGCTGATGTCGTCGGCACGCGCACGGCGCAGGTCATGGACGCCGTGCGCCGCCGCATCGCCGGGCGCCAGTGGACGGCCGGCACCCGCTTGCCCTCGGTGCGCAGCATGGCGGGGGCTATGGCGGTGTCGATCTCGACTGTGGTCGAGGCGTATGGGCGGCTGGAAGCCGAGGGCCTGCTCGAAGCCCGGCGCGGATCGGGCTTCTACGTCGCCCCCGCGCTGCCCGCCCTGTCGCTGCAGGACGTGGGGCCACGGCTGGACCGCGAGGTCGATCCGCTGTGGGTGGCCCGTCAGTCGCTGCAAGGCGGCGAGGCGTTGCTCAAGCCGGGCTGCGGCTGGCTGCCTGCCGAGTGGATGCCGCACGAGAGCCTGGGCAAGGCGCTGCGCGCCGTGGCCCGCGCGCAGCCGGCCGAACGCGCCGACTATGCCGACGTCCATGGCCACCCGGGATTGCGGCAACTGCTGGCGCGGCGCTTGCAGGACCTGGCCATCGCCGCCGCGCCCGGCCAGATCATGCTCGCCGACTCCGGCACCCAGGCGCTGGACTTGCTGTGCCGCCTGCTGCTGGAGCCGGGCGACACGGTGCTGGTCGACGATCCGTGCTACTTCAACTTTCACAGCCTGCTGCGCGCACACCGGGTGCAGGTCGTGGGCGTGCCCTACACCCGAGAGGGACCCGATCTGGCCGCGTTCGAGCAGGCCCTGGCCCGGCACCAGCCGCGCCTGTACCTGACCAACGCGGCGCTGCACAACCCCACCGGCGCGAGCCTGTCGCCTGCGGTCGCGCACCGGCTGCTCACGCTGGCGGCGCGGGCCGACCTCACCCTGGTCGAAGACGGTATCTTCGACGACCTGGAAGAAGCCCCGTCGCCCCGGCTGGCGGCCTATGGCGGGCTGGCGCGCGTGGTCTACATCGGCAGTTTTTCCAAGACGCTGTCGGCGGCGGTGCGCTGCGGCTACATCGTCGCGCGCGGCGACTGGATCGAGGCGCTGGCCGACCTCAAGGTCGCCACGGCCTTCAGCCATGCCCGGCTGGGTGCCGAAACGGTCTACCAGCTGCTCAAGGGTGGCGCTTACCGTCGCCATGTCGAAGGCCTGCGCGAGCGGCTGGCGCGCACGCGCGCCGGGGTGTCGACCAGGCTGCGGGCTCTCGGCCTGCCGCCCTGGATCGAGCCGAGCGGCGGCATGTTCCTGTGGTGCCAGTTGCCCGATGGCGTGGACGGCGCGGCCCTGGCGCGCGACGCGCTGGCACGCGGCGTGGTGCTGGCGCCGGGGCAGGTCTTCGGCAGCTCGCCGCAGACGGCGCGCTTCATGCGGTTCAACGTGGCGCAGTGCCTGGACCCCGGGCTGGAGCCGACGCTGGCGGCTCTGCTCGGGCAGGCGCAGTCGGGCCGACCTGCTCCAGCGTGCGCAGCCGGGCCGGTTCGGCGCGCAGGATGAGCGCCATTTGCGTCAGAAAGCCCAGCAGCGCCGCCGCGATGCAGGCCGGCTCGCCGGCCAGCGTGCCGATGGCGGCGCCCAGTGCCGCGCCGATGGGGCGAGCGCCGGCGTTGACGGTGAGGAAGACCGCCGAGACGCGGCTGAGCAGCGGCAGCGGTGTCGCGTATTGGCGCAGGGTGTTGGTGGCGATGGTCCAGACCGTGGGGCCGGCGCCCAGCAGCAGGAAGCAGCCGGCGGCCAGCCAGGGCGAGGGCCAGACCAGCGTGGCCGCCATGCAGGCCGCGGCGATCACGGCCGACACCGGCCCGATCACGATGACGGTGCCCAGGGGCAGGCTGCGCAGCAACCGCGGCGCGGTGGCCGCGCCGATCAGCATGCCGATGCCCGAGAGGGCGAGCGTGATGCCGATCCAGCGTGCGTCCAGCGCCAGCGTGCGCGCGGCATAGGACACGTAGATGCCCATGAGCAGAAACCACGCGAGGTTGAAGACGATGGACGTCAGCAGGATGGGGCGCAGCCAGCGGTTGCCGAGCACGAAGGCGATGCCCGCGCCGAGGTCCTGCCAGGGCGTCGAGGGGATTGATGGGGTGGATGGGCGCGCCTGCCGCGGCGGCTGCGCGCCGCGCGGCAGCAGGGCCAGCGCGGCCAGCGAGAGGACCAGGGCTGCGCTCAGGGTGACGGACAGGCCCTGGCGCGCCGCCAGGTAGCCGGCTGCGGCCGGGCCGGCGGCGAAGGCAGCCGCGCGCGCGGCTTCGAGCCGGGCATTGGCGCTGGCGAGCTGGTGGCGGGGCGCGATGGCGGCGACCCAGCCGGGGGTGGCGACGGTGTAGGCCACGGTGCCCAGCGCGCCCAGGAAACCCAGCGCCGCCAGCAGCGGCAGCGACAGCACGTGGGCCTGCCAGGCCAGCAGCAGGCACAGCAGCGCCGCCGCGCGCAGGCTTTCGGCGGCGGCCATGAGCCGCAGGCGCGGCAGGCGGTCGGCCAGCCAGCCCAGGGGCAGGGACGCCAGCAGGAAAGGCAGGGTTTGCGCGGCCGCGAGCAGCCCGGTGGCGCCGGGGCCCGCGCCCAGGGCCAGGACGGCGATGAGCGGGGCGGTGGCCAGGCTGATCTGTTCGGCGCACTGGGCCGCGAGATTCGAGGCGGCCAGGCGGGAGAGGGCGCGGGAGGGGGTCATGGGGCACAAGCCGGAGTGGACTTGCGCGGATTCTGGCCGTCGCCGCTGGCGGCGTCCTCCCGTTTCTTGCGCGCGGGCGGCGGGCGCGCGAACGCGAATGGCGAACGCGGGCGGTGGTCTACTTGAAGACGACGGTCTTGTGCCCGTTGAGCAGCACGCGGTGCTCGCTGTGCCACTTGACGGCGCGCGCCAGCACCTGGCTTTCGGTGTCCTGGCCGCGCGCGGTCAGGTCCTCGACGGTGTCGGTGTGGTCGGCGCGGGCCACGTCCTGCTCGATGATCGGGCCTTCGTCGAGGTCGGCCGTGACGTAGTGGGCGGTGGCCCCGATCAGCTTGACGCCGCGGTCATGCGCCTGGTAGTAGGGCTTGGCGCCCTTGAAGCTGGGCAGGAAGCTGTGGTGGATGTTGATGGCCCGGCCCGCCAGCTTGGTGCAGAGGTCGTTGGAGAGCACCTGCATGTAGCGCGCCAGCACCACCAGTTCGGCGCCTTCGGCCTCGATGATCTCGAGCTGCCGCGCCTCGGCCTGGGCCTTGGTGGCGGCCGTCACGGGCACGTGGTGGAAGGGGATGTTGTAGCTGGCCGCGAGCTGGTAGAAGTCGCGGTGGTTGCTGATGATGGCGCGGATGTCGATCGGCAGCAGGCCGCTCTTGAAGCGGAACAGCAGGTCGTTGAGGCAGTGGCCCTGGCGGCTGACCAGCAGCACGGTCTTCATCGGCGCGGTGCGGTCGTGCAGCGCCCAGCGCATCTGGAAGTTCTCGGCCAGCGGCGCGAGCTGTGCCTTGAGCGTGGCGTGGTCCAGGTCGCTGGCGAACTGCACGCGCATGAAGAACAGGCCGGTGCCGGTGTCGCTGTACTGGGCCGCTTCCTCGATGTTGCCGCCGTGCTCGAGCAAAAAGCCGGAGACGGCGTGGACGATGCCGGTGCGGTCCGGGCAGGACAGGGTGAGGATGTACGAGGCAGTCATGGTGTCGTGATGTTGGAGGCCCGGATGGGTGGCCCGCGTGGTGTGGGTCAGACCACGGCGCCGGCGTTGGGGTCGTTGGGGTCGCGCTTGTTCTCGCTGCTCTTGATCAGGTCTTCGCGCTTGACGCCCAGCCACATGGCGATGGCCGCCGAGACGAACACCGACGAGTAGATGCCGAAGACGATGCCGATGGTCAGCGCCAGCGCGAAGTAGTGCAGCGTCGGGCCGCCGAAGAAGAACATCGACAGCACCATCGCCTCGGTCGAGGCGTGGGTGATGATGGTGCGGCTCATGGTGCTGGTGATGGCGTGGTTGATGACCTGCGGCGTGTCCATCTTGCGGAACTTGCGGAAGGCTTCGCGGATGCGGTCGAAGATCACCACCGACTCGTTGACCGAGTAGCCCAGCACCGCCAGCACGGCGGCCAGCACCGCCAGCGAGAACTCCCACTGGAAGAAGGCGAAGAAGCCCAGGATGATGACCACGTCGTGCAGGTTGGCGATGATGGCGGCGATGCCGAACTTCCACTCGAAGCGGAAGGCCAGGTAGACCGAGATGCCGATCACCACGAACAGCAGAGCCAGCAGCCCGTTGTGCACCAGTTCCTCGCCCACCTGCGGGCCGACGAACTCGGTGCGGCGCAGCGTGACGCCGGGGTCGGCGGCCTTGAGCGCGGCCAGCACCTGCTCGCTTTGCTGGGCCGAGGTCTGGCCCTGGCGCACCGGCAGGCGGATCATCACGTCCTGCGAGGTGCCGAAGTTCTGCACCAGCACGTCGTCGCCGTAGCCGATGGCGCTGACCACGTTGCGTACCTTGCCGGTGTCGGCCGACTGGGTGTAGTTGACCTCCATGACGGTGCCGCCGGTGAACTCGACCGACAGGTGCAGCCCGCGCGTGACCAGGAAGAACACCGCCAGCACGAAGGTGATGAGGGAGATCGCGTTGAGGATCAACGCGTGCTTCATGAAAGGGATGTCTTTCTTGATGCGGAAGAATTCCATGATGGCTTCTCGCTTTCCTTAACGGGTCTTGCCGCCGAGCTTGGTGGGCTTGGCGCCCAGCCGGGGCGCCGGGGTGGAGGCGGTCGTGGCCGGGCCGGTGGCCTCGTCCTCGTCGGCCAGCAGGCCGCGCCCGGCCACGGTGGTCTGGCCCTCGGCCTTCCAGATCTGGCCGATCGACACGCTCTTGAGCTTGCGGCGTCCGCCATACCAGAGGTTGACCAGCCCGCGCATGAAGAACACCGACGAGAACATCGAGGTCACGATGCCCAGCGCGTGCACCACGGCGAAGCCGCGCACCGGCCCGGAGCCGAAGGCCAGCAGCGCCAGCGCGGCGATCAGCGTGGTGATGTTGGAGTCGAGAATGGTGGCCCAGGCGCGGTCGAAGCCGGCGTGGATGGCGGCTTGCGGCGAAGCGCCCGCGCGCAGTTCCTCGCGCACGCGCTCGTTGATCAGCACGTTGGAGTCGATCGCCATGCCCAGCGCCAGCGCCATGGCGGCGATGCCGGGCAGCGTCAGCGTGGCCTGCAGCATCGACAACACCGCCACCAGCAGCAGCAGGTTGACCGCCATGGCGATGCTGGAGAACACGCCGAACAGCAGGTAGTACAGGCACATGAACACCAGGATGGCGACGAAGCCCCAGAGCACGCTGTGGAAGCCCTTGGCGATGTTCTCGGCGCCCAGGCTGGGGCCGATGGTGCGTTCTTCGATGATCTCCATCGGCGCGGCCAGCGAGCCGGCGCGCAGCAGCAGCGCGGTGTCGTTGGCTTCCTGGGTGTTCATGCTGCCGGAGATCTGCACCCGGCCGCCGCCGATTTCCGAGCGGATCACCGGCGCGGTCACGACCTCGCCCTTGCCCTTCTCGAACAGGATGATGGCCATGCGCTTGCCGACGTTGGCGCGCGTGACGTCGCGGAACACCCGCGCACCCTGCGCGTCGAGCGTGAGCGAGACCACCGCCTCATGCGTCTGCGAGTCGAAGCTGGGCTGTGCGTCGGTCAGGTTCTCGCCGGTCAGCAGCACCTGGCGTTGCACGATGACCGGGGTGCCGTTGCGGTCGAGGTAGCGCTCGCTGCCGAAGGGCACCGGGCCGCCGCCGGACTCGGCCGCGCGCGCGGCGCTGCTCTCGTCGACCAGGCGCACCTCCAGCGTGGCGGTGCGGCCCAGGATGTCCTTGGCCTTGGCAGTGTCCTGCACGCCCGGCAGCTGCACCACGATGCGGTCGAGCCCCTGCTGCTGGATGATGGGCTCGGCCACGCCCAGCTCGTTGATCCGGTTGTGCAGCGTGGTCATGTTCTGCTTGAGCGCCATGTCCTGCACCGCGCGCGCGGCCTGCGCCGTGATGGTCGCCGTCAGCGTGGAGCCGGCGCCGTCGGATGCGGTGGTGAACTGCAGCTCGGGCAGTTGTTCGCGGATCACGCCCTCGATGGCGGTTCGCGTGGCCTCGTCGCGCGCCAGCACGGTGATGGCCTGGCCGTTGCGGCTGATGCCGCCGTGGCGGATGTTCTTGTCGCGCAGCAGGGTGCGCAGGTCGCCGGTCAGGGCCTCGGCGCGCTTGTCGAGCGCGGTGGCCATGTCGATCTGCAGCATGAAGTGCACGCCGCCGCGCAGGTCCAGCCCCAGGTACATGGGGTGCGCGCCCAGCGCGGACAGCCACGCGGGCGAGCGCGACAGCAAGTTGAGCGCGACCACGTAGCCGCTGTCGGCGTTGCCGCCGCTCACGGCCTTCTCGATCGCGTCACGCGCGCGCAGCTGCGTGTCGGTGTCGGCGAAGCGCGCGCGGATCGAGCTCGCGTCGAGCGCGACCGCCTCGGCCTGGATGCCGGCCTGCGCCAGCGCCTGCTCGACGCGGCCCAGCGCGGCGGTGTCGATGTGCGCGGTGGCGCGGGTGCTGGAGACCTGCACCGCCGGCGCCTCGCCGAAGAAATTGGGGAGCGTGTACAGGATGCCGATGGCCATGGCGACCACGATGACCAGGTACTTCCAGATCGGATAACGATTCATGACCGTGTTGTCCTGACGTTGAATGGCAAGGCGACTGCCCGGGGGCTGCCGCCGGTGGCGGGCCAGGCCGGCTGCGCGGCGGCCCGTCTCATGCGCCACGGCCCGCCCTGTGGAGTGTTGTGTGTGCGGGCCGGGGCGCATCGGGCCGCGCGCGGCGCCATCCTGGGGAGGGCTGTGCGCGTGGCCGCAAGGAGGACTGACTGTTGCTTACTTGACGGTGCCCTTGGGCAGCACCTGGGTGACGGCGGCGCGCTGCACCTGCACGTCCACGCCGCTGGCGATCTCCAGCGTCAGCACGCCTTCGCCGATGGCCGTGACGCGGCCGAGCAGGCCGCCGGTGGTGACCACCTCGTCGCCCTTGGCCAGCGCCTCGATCATGGCGCGGTGTTCCTTCTGGCGCTTCATCTGGGGACGGATCATGATGAAGTACAGCACGACGAACATCAGGACCAGCGGCAACATGCTGCCCAGCGAACCCAGCAGGCCGCCGGCTTCTGCGGCGGCGGGGGCGGTTTGGGCGTAGGCGGAAGAAATGAACACGGTTGGAACTCCACAGTTTTATGGGAAAGCAGGCCGGTGCGGCGCCTGCGAGGCGCCCGCCCGGTCCCGCGGGACGAACCGTAAATTGTAAGGGGCGGCGCTGGCGCGGGCCGGCCGCCGCCGTGCGGCTGTCGCGCCGCCGCTGTGCCATGGGTCAGCGACGGGTTGGGCCGGCGGGTCCCGAACCCTGCGCGAGCGCCGTGTTTTCCCTAGATTTCGAAAGAATGTTTCTGCAAATAATGCAGCGTGGACAAACTTGATCGCTACGACCGGGCCATTCTGGAAGAACTCCAGGTCAACGCGCGCCTGACCAACGCCGAGCTTGCGCAGCGCGTGGGCCTGTCGGCCGCGCCGTGCTGGCGGCGCGTGCGCGCGCTGGAGGAGGCCGGCGTCATCACCGGCTACCGTGCCGTGGTCGACCGCAGCAAGGTCGGCCTGGGTGTGCTGGCCTTCGTGCGGCTGGAGGCCGATCGCATCGGCGATGGCGCCATCGACGCCCTCGAACGCGCCATCCAGGCGCTGCCGCAGGTGCTGGCCTGCCACTACACCAGCGGCACCGGCACCTTCGAGCTCCAGGTCGTCGCGCGCGACCTCGACGCCTTCTCGCGCTTGGCGCGCGAGCAGCTCTCGCACCTGCCGAACGTCAAGGCCATGCAGACCCGCTTCTCGCTCGGCGAGATCGCGGTCGGCGGTGTGCTGCCGGTTGGCGACTGAATCCGGGCCGCCCTCCTTTCGGTAACATCCCGGGTTTGCCGCGCGGGATGCGGCCAGCCGCAGCGGCCGTGCCCGTGGCGGCCCGCCCGCTGCCGTGGCCCCCGTTCGCGCCCTTTCCCCGGATTCCCCGCCATGCCCACGACTTCGCCCCCGTCTTTCCTGAGCCGGATCGCCATCGCGATCGGCAGTTTCTTCGCCATCCTGGGCGATGCCCGGCTGGCCGCCGGCGTGCGCCGCCTGCGCGGCGGCGAGGCGCTGGCCGCCGACGTGCCCACGCCCGAGCCGCGCGAGGTGCGGGTGGAGGTTCCGGTGGAGGTTCCGGTCGAAGTCCCGGTCGAGGTGCGCGTCGAAGTCCCGGTCGAGAAAGTCGTCGAGAAAACCGTCGAAAAGCGCGTCGAGGTCGCCACCGATGCCGCCGCGCTGCAACTGCTGGGCCTGCTGCAGCGCGAGGCGCGGCTGGTCGATTTCGTGCAGGAAGACGTGGCCGGCTACACCGACGCCGAGATCGGCGCGGCCGCGCGCGTGGTGCACGCCGGCTGCCGCCAGGTGCTGCGCGAGTATTTCACGATCGAGCCGGTGCGCGCCGAGGCCGAGGGCAGCCGCCTGACGCTGCCGGTGGGCTTCGATGCCGCCGCCGTGCGCCTGAGCGGCAAGGTGGTGGGCGCGCCGCCCTTCACCGGCACGCTGGGCCACCGTGGCTGGCGCGCCACCGATGTGCGCCTGCCGCAGCTCACCGACCCGCGCGCCGCCCACGTGCTCGCGCAAGCCGAGGTGGAACTGTGATGAGCGAAGACACATTCGCCAGTCCCGACGCCGGCCCGGAGGCCGCCCGCTACAGCATCGGCATCGACCTGGGCACCACGCACTGCGCCCTGTCGTGGGTGGACCGCGCGGCCAGCGACGGCGAGGCCGTGGCCCAGGGCGTGCTCGACATCCCGCAGCTCACCGCGCCGGCCAGCCTCGAAGGCCGGCCGCTGCTGCCGTCCTTTTTGTACCTGCCGCACGACAGCGAGCTGGCGCCGGGCGACCTGGGCCTGCCCTGGAACGCCCAGGCCGCCGACGTGGTGGGCGAACTGGCGCGCACGCGCGGCGCGGCCACGCCGATCCGGCTGGTCTCCAGCGCCAAGAGCTGGCTGTGCCACCCCGGCGTGGATCGCCGCGCGCCGCTGCTGCCGGCCGAGGCGCCGCCCGAGGTGGCGCGCATCTCGCCGCTGGAAGCCTCGACCCGCTACCTCGCGCACCTGCGCAGCGCCTGGGAGCACGCCTTCCCGCACGCGCCGTTCGGGGAGCAGGACATCACCGTCACCATCCCCGCCTCGTTCGACCCGGCCGCACGCGAGCTGACGGCCGAGGCCTGCCAGGCCGCCGGCTACCGCAACCTGACGCTGCTCGAAGAACCGCAGGCCGCGCTCTACAGCTGGATCCAGGCCAGCGGCGGCCAGTGGCGCAAGCAGGTCCGGCACGGCGACGTGCTGCTGGTGGTCGACGTCGGCGGCGGCACCACCGACCTCTCGCTGATCGCCGTGCTCGAGCGCGACGGCAGCCTGGCGCTGCAGCGCATCGCCGTCGGCGAGCACATCCTGCTGGGCGGCGACAACATGGACCTGGCGCTGGCCTACGGCGTGGCGCGCAAGCTGGCGCAGGAAGGCCGCCCGCTCGACGCCTGGCAGACCCGGGCGCTGGCGCACGGCTGCCGCGCCGCCAAGGAACAACTGCTGGCCGACGCCAGCCTGCCGGCCGTGCCGGTGGTGGTGCCCAGCCGGGGCAGCAAGCTCATCGGCGGCAGCATCCGCACCGAAGTCACGCGCGCCGAGGTGTTGCAGTCGCTGGTCGAGGGCTTCTTCCCGACCGTGGCCGCCAGCGATCACCCCCTGGTGCGGGCGCGCGGCGCGCTCACCCAACTGGGCCTGCCTTACGCGCAGGACGCGGCTGTCACGCGCCACCTCGCCGCCTTCCTGTCGCGGCAGGCTGGCGCGGCGGCGCAGATCGACGGGCTGCAGGCCAGCGCCTCGGGCCAGGCCACTTTCCTGCACCCCACCGCCATCCTGTTCAACGGCGGCGTGCTGAAGGCGCCGCCGATCGCCGAGCGGCTGCTGGCCGTCGTCAACGGCTGGCTGGCGGCCGAGGGCGCGCCGCCGGCCCGCCTGCTCGATGGCGCCGACCTCGACCTCGCCGTGGCGCGCGGCGCGGCCTACTACGGCCATGTGCGCCACGGCCGGGGCGTGCGCATCCGGGGCGGCACGGCGCAGAGCTTCTACGTCGGCGTGGAATCGAACATGCCGGCCATCCCCGGCCTGGAGCCGCCGATCGCCGCGCTGTGCCTGGCGCCCTTCGGGCTGGAAGAAGGCTCGGAAGTGGCGCTGGACGCGCAGGTCTTCGGCCTGGTCGTCGGCGAGCCGGCGCGGCTGCGCTTCTTCGGCTCGTCGGTGCGGCGGCAGGACGCGGTGGGCGCGCTGCTCGACTTCTGGGGGCCGGACGAACTGGTCGAGCTGCAGGCCATCGAGATCAACCTGCCGGCCCAGGGCCGCCCGCCCGGCGAGGTCGTGCCGGTGACGCTGGCCGCGCGCGTGACCGACATCGGCACGCTCGAACTGCACGCCGTGCCGGTGGGCGGGCAGGCGCGCTGGAAGGTCGAGTTCGACGTGCGCGCCGAAACGACGGCGGGATCGGCGGGGCCGGCGGACAGCCCGGCGGCCGCGCCGTTCGCGGGCTGAAGCCGCCGCAGGCCTGGCGATGAGCGCGCCGTCCCGCTACGCCGTCGGCATCGACCTGGGCACCAGCCACACCGTGGCGGCCTGGGCGCGGCTGGACGATGCCACTGGTGCGGTCGCCGTGCTGCCGCTGCCGCAGCGCGTCTCGGCCGCCGAGGTGGCGGCGCGGCCGCTGTTGCCCTCGGTGCGCTACCAGGCCGCGCCCGGCGAACTGGGCGCGGCGTGGGAGCTGCCATGGCCGGCGCCGGGCGCCTCGGCCGAGGCAGCTCCCACGCCGTGCCCAGTTCGCCGGGCGCGGCCTGGTAGCGCACCGAAGGCAGCAGCGGCGGCG
>JASGEH010000191.1:0-3145 GCA_047606565.1 Comamonas sp. | reverse complement strand
GCAGTGCCGCCACCGCGACCAGGCCGGGCACGGCGACGATGGCGAAGATGCCCGCGAAGCCGATCTGCAGCAGCGTCAGTTGCGCCACCAGGAAGGAGCCGGCGATGCCGCCGAAGCGGCCGATGCCCAGCATCCAGGCCACGCCGGTGGCGCGCCCGGCGGTCGGGTAGAAGGCCGCGGCCAGCGCCGGCAGCGACGACTGCGCGGTATTCATGAGGGTGCCGGCCACGAACACCATCACCACCAGCAGACCGTCGTGGCCCACGGCCTGGCCAATCAGGTAGATCGAGACCGCCGTCAGCGCATAGCCCAGCGCGATGATGCGGTTGGCGTTGTAGCGGTCCATCAGCCAGCCGAAGAACACCGCGCCGACGCCGCCCAGCGGGAACAGCGCGGCGATCAGCGTGGCGCGGTGCGGGTCCATGCCGGCCTCGCGAAACAGCACCGGCATCCAGTTGATCAGCGCGTAGAAGATCACCAGGCCCATGAAGTAGGTCAGCCACAGCATCAGCGAGCCAACCGCGTACTCCTTGCTGAAGACCAGCCGCAGCCCGGTCTTCTCGCTGCCCGAGGCGTCGCGCGCGGCGGCCTTGCGCTCGCTCAGGCGGAAGGCGCCGATGTCGTTCGCCGACGCCGAGATTCGCCCCAGCACGCGGCAGATGCGCGCGACCGGCTGGCCACGCGCCACCATGTAGCGCACCGATTCCGGCAGCCGCCACGCCATCAGCAGCACCAGCAGCAGCGGCACGATGCCGCCCAGCGCCAGCACGCTGCGCCAGCCGAAATGCGGAATCATCCAGGCCGCCAGGAAGCCGCCGAAGGCCGCGCCCAGCGGGAAGCCGCAGAACATGGCGTTGGTGAGGGTGGCGCGGCTCTGGTCGGGGCAGTACTCGCTCATCAGCGTGACGGCGTTGGGCATGGCCGCCCCCAGCCCCAGGCCGGTGACGAAGCGCCAGGCCACCAGGTGATCGAGCGTGGTGCTGGAGGCCGAGGCCAGGCAGGCCCCGCCGAACACCAGCACCGAGCCGATCAGCACCCGCCTGCGGCCCAGCCGGTCGGCCAGCGGCCCGGCCAGCAGCGCGCCGGCGGCCAGCCCGAACAGCGCCGCCGACAGCACCGGCGCCAGCGCCGGCTTGGCGACGCCCCACTCGGCGATCAGCGACGGCGCGATGTAGCCGATCGCCGCGGTGTCAAAACCGTCGAGCAGCACGATGACAAAGCAGATGGCGAACACCAGCCACTGGTAGGCGGAAAAACGATGGGCGTTGAAAAAAGCCTGGACATCCACGGCTTGTTGATTCGGCATGAGGGTTTGTCTCCGGGATCTGGCCACGGCAAGGTCCGCCGGCGCCAGCTTTTCACACATTGTCACGACGCCGGTGGCACGCCACCATCGGCGGTGCCTGCTATCAGATATGCTATATCGATATACCTAAAGACCCGTTCTCACATTTTCTAGCACCTCCATGGACCTCAAGCAACTCGAGTACTACGTGCAAGTCGCCGAAATGGGCAGCTTCACCCGCGCGGCCCATGTGCTGAACGTGGCGCAGCCGGCCTTGAGCCGGCAGATCCGGCTGCTGGAGGTCGAGCTGCGCCAGAACCTGCTGGTGCGCAACGGCCGCGGCGTCACCACCACCGACGCCGGCAAGCTGCTGCTCGAACACGGGCGCGGCATCCTGCACCAGGTCTCGCGCACCCTCGAAGAACTCAGCCGGGTGCGCGGCAGCCTCTCGGGCCGGGTCGCCATCGGGCTGCCGCCCAGCATGGCGCGGGCCCTGACCATCGCCCTCACCCGCGCCTTCCGCCAGCGCCTGCCGCACGCCACGCTGTCGATCACCGAGGAGTTCTCGCACGGCATGCAGGAAAACCTGCTCAACGGCCGGCTCGACATCGCCCTGCTCTACAACCCGCCGGCGCTGCCCGAGCTGGACATCCGCCCGCTGATGCAGGACGCGCTCTACCTGGTGGCCCCCGTGGCCCAGGGCCTGGCCGCGGGCCCGCTGCGGCTGGCCGAGGTGGCGCGCATGCCGCTGGTGATCCCGGCGCGGCCCAACGCCATCCGCACGCTGGTGGAAACGCAGATGGCGGCAATCGGCTGCAAGCCCGCCATCGCGCTGGAGATCGACGGCGTCTCCACCATCCTCGACCTGGTCGCCGACGGCGCCGGCATGGCCATCCTGCCGCAGTACGCCCTCGCCAGCCACCCGGGCCGCTTCAGCGTGCACGCCATCGTCGAGCCCGAATTGTTGAGCCTGGTGGCGCTGGCAACCTCGGCGCGCCGCACCAACACGCTGACGCAGCAGACCGTGCTGGGGCTCATCGAGGAGGTGTGCGGCCAGTTGTTCGCCGACCGCGTCATCCAGGTCAGGAAGCCGGGCTGATCCCTTCGGGCGCCGTTCGCCGGCGCCGCACCGTCAGCGGCTGGCTGCGCCGCAGCACGTCCAGCGCCAGATGGCGGGCGCTGGCGGCGGCGCGCGCGGCGCAGGCCGCACTGGGCAGTTCGTCGACGTCGCCGCGCACGTCGGCGAAGGCGAAATGGCCGGCGAAGCCGGCTCGCGCCAGCCGCGCCACCAGTTGCCGCAGGGCGGTGGCGTGGCGGCCTTCGCCGGGGAACAGGCGCTGCGCGTCGGCAAGACCTGCTGCCGGCAGCTCGGCCAGGCCGCTGTCGGCCAGTTGCACCTGGAAGATGGCCTGCGGATCGACGCCTTCGAGCAGCGCCAGGTCGGCGTCGGCGCGCAGCCATTCGTGCACGTCCAGCGCCAGCCCCAGGTTGGGCCGCTCGGCGGCCTGGATGACGTCGGCGGCGGTCATGAAGTCGCGCGCGTGCGCGGCGCCGGGGTGGGCGCGCCAGGCGATGCGCAGGCCCAGCGGCACGGCCAGCATGGAGAGCTTGCGCAGGTCGGCGACGATGCGCGCGAAGTCCTGGCTGGATTCGGCCAGCCGGGTGGCGTCGAGCACCAGCAGCGGGCAGCCCAGCCGCTGGCACAGCCGCAGCAGGGTCTGGGCGGCGGCCAGCTTGTGGGCGTGCAGCGCGCCGTCCAGCCCCTCGTAGTCGAGGCGGGCGTGCAGCGCGGCCAGCGCCGGGCCCTCCGGCGGCCAGTCGGGCGCGCCGTCGTCGAGCGCGCCCGCCAGCGTGGCCGCG
>JASGEH010000190.1:0-3590 GCA_047606565.1 Comamonas sp. | reverse complement strand
TGACCGGATCGGACGGAATCGCGACGCTCGCGCCCTCGGGCAGCGCATCGCCCTGGGACAGCGTGCGCGAGAACAGGCCGATGGTGGTCGAGTAGCCATAGGCCACCGGCACCAGATTGGCCTTGTGATGCAGGTTGAACTGCTCCAGGAAGGGCCCGTGCTGGAAGAAGTTGGCGTCCAGCGATCCCTCCACCACCGCCGTATTGGGCAGCAGCCAGTCGGTGAACTCCACCAGTTGCACGTCCAGCCCCTCGGCCTTGGCCAGCGCCACGGCCTCCTCGGCCGCCTCGTTGGCCACGGTGGACAGCACGCCGATACGCAAGGGCGCGGCCTGCGCGGCGCTCACGCCGCCCAGGGGCAGCAGGCACAGCGCCGCAAACGTCCAGGCCCATCGCGCAGCCCGCGCGGCCAGCCAACGGAGAGCGCCCATAAAGGGACGCGCAAAAACGGGAAGCAAGCGAATGGACATGGCAATGAACCAGGAATCGAAGAGCCCGCATTGTCCCCAGTCGTCCACGCGACCGGCGATGACCCCTGCAAACCGTGCACGATTTCGTCAGGGGAAGACCCTCAGGCCGTGCCGCCCACGGTCAGCCCCTCGATGCGCAGGGTGGGCTGGCCGACGCCCACGGGCACGCTCTGGCCTTCCTTGCCGCAGGTGCCGACGCCGGAGTCGAGCTGGAGGTCGTTGCCGATCATGCTGACGTGCTTGAGCGACTCGGGGCCGCTGCCGACGATGGTCGCGCCCTTGACCGGGTACTGGATCTTGCCCTTCTCGACCCAGTAGGCCTCGCTGGCCGAGAACACGAACTTGCCCGAGGTGATGTCGACCTGGCCGCCGCCGAAGTTGACGGCGTACAAGCCCTTGTCGATGCTGGCGACGATCTCCTGCGGGTCCTTGTCGCCGGCCAGCATGTAGGTGTTGGTCATGCGCGGCATGGGCAGGTGGGCGTAGCTCTCGCGGCGGCCGTTGCCGGTGGCTTTCACGCCCATCAGGCGCGCATTCGTGGCGTCCTGGATGTAGCCCTTGAGGATGCCGTCCTCGATCAGCACGTTGCGCTGGCTGGCGTGGCCCTCGTCGTCGACGTTGAGCGAGCCGCGCCGGTCGGCCAGGGTGCCGTCGTCGAGCACGGTCACGCCCTTGGCGGCGACACGCTGGCCGATCATGCCGGAGAAGGCGCTCGATCCCTTGCGGTTGAAGTCGCCTTCCAGCCCGTGGCCGACGGCCTCGTGCAGCAGCACGCCGGGCCAGCCCGGGCCCAGCACCACCGTCATCTGGCCGGCCGGGGCCGGGCGCGAGTCGAGGTTGGTGACGGCCGCGTGCACGGCCTGCTTGGCATAGGTCTCGAGCTGCTCGTCGGAAAAATAGGCCAGCCCGAAGCGGCCGCCACCGCCCGAGGAACCGACTTCGCGGCGCACCTGGCCGCCGCTCTCGCGCTCGGCGATGACGGTGATGGACAGCCGCACCAGCGGCCGCACGTCGGCTGCCAGCGTGCCGTCGGCGCGCGCCACCAGCACCACGTCGTATTCGCTGGCCAGGCCGGCCATGACCTGCTTGACGGCCGGGTCCTGCGCGCGCGCGATGCGCTCGGCCTTCTCCAGCAGCTTGACTTTCTCGGTGCTGTCGAGCGAGGCGATCGGGTCGAGCGCGCCGTACAGGTCGCGGCTTTTGGCGACTTTCCGGGCACCGACGCGCACCCGGCGCGACTGCGCGGCGGCGCCGATGGTGCGCACCGTGCGCGCGGCGTCGAGCAGCGAATCCAGCGAGATGTCGTCGGAATAGGCGAAGGCGGTCTTCTCGCCGCTGACCGCGCGCACGCCGACGCCCTGGTCGATGCTGAAGCTGCCGGTCTTGACGATGCCCTCCTCCAGGCTCCAGCCCTCGCTGCGGGTGTACTGGAAGTACAGGTCGGCGTCATCGACCTGGTGGGCGCGGATCTCGCCCAGCACCCGGGTCAGGTGGGACTCGTCGAGGCCGAAAGGCGTGAGCAGCAGGTCCTGGGCCGTGGCCAGGCGTTGGATCGTCGGTTCGCGTGCAATCATGGCCGCATTGTAGGCAGCGGCGGCGCCGGGCGCTGGCTGGCGGCCGGTGTTGTGGTCGGCGCTGTGGCTGACGTTGTGGCCGAGGACTCGGCCGGGGTGATTGCCGGAGCCTCGTCCGTCCAGCCGCCGCCCAGCGCCAGGAACAGCGCCATCTGGTCGTCGGCCTGCTCGGCGGCAGCGGCCGCCAGCGCGGCATCGGCGGCGGCCAGGCTGCGGTCGGCGTCGAGCAAGTCGAGGTAGCCCGTGCGCCCCCCCCGGTAGAGCTGGCGCGCCTGTTCGGCGACCTGCGCGGCGTCGTCGCGCGCGGCCTGCAGCGCGGCCTGGCGGTCGAGCGCGCGGGCGTAGGTGGACAAGGCGGTCTCGGTTTCGCGCAGCGCCGTCAGCACCGTGCCGTCGAAGCGCGCCAGCGCGGCGCGGGCGCCGGCCTCGGCCTGCGCGATGCGCGCGCGTGCCACGCCGGTGTTGGGCAGCGACCACGAGATCAGCGGCCCCAGGCTCCAGGCGAAGGTGTCGCCGCGCGCGAAGCCCGAGGCCGGGCCCACCGACGAGGCCGACAGGCCCAGCGCCACCTTGGGATACAGGTCGGCCGTGGCCACGCCGATGCGCGCGGTCGCCGCCGCCAGCGCGCGCTCGGCCTGCCGGATGTCCGGGCGGCGGCGCAGCAGCGCGGCGCCGTCGCCCACCGGAATGGCGGCGGCCAGGCGCGGCGGCGCGGCGCAATCGGCCACGTCGGCCGGAAAGTCCTGCGGCAGCGCGCCGCTGAGCGTAGCCAGCCGGTACAGCGCACCCTGGCGCAGCGCCTGCAGCGGCGGCAGGCTGGCCTTGAGCTGGTTGAGCTGGGCGCTGGCGCGCGAAACGTCGATGCTGCCGGCGCGGCCGCCCTTTTCCAGCGCGCGATTGGCGTCGAGCGCCTGCTGCTGCAGCGCCAGCGAATGGCGCGCCGAGGCCAGTTGCAGATTGGCCGCGCAGACGTCGGCATAGGCACGCGCGGTGCCGGCGGCCACGTTGACGCGCGCTAAGTCGAGCGCGGCCTGCGCGGCCTCGCTGTTGGCCTGCGCGGCTTCGATGCCGCGCCGGATCTGCCCGAACAAGTCGAGCTGGTAGGACAGCCCGACCCCAGCGCTGTAGTGGTAGGCGTTGGGCGGCACGTAACCCTCCTCCAGATAGGACAGCCCCGAGGCATGGCCGTACGACGGCCCGCCGCTGACCGTGACCGTGGGCCGCGCCGCGCCCTGCGCCTCGGCCACGCTGGCTTGCGCGCGCTCCAGGTTGGCCAGGGCTACGCGCAAGTCGGTGTTGTGCGCCAGCGCCTGCCGCACCAGGCCGTCGAGCCGCGCGTCCTGGTAGAGCTGCCACCAGTGGTCGGGCAGCGCGGCGGCGCTGTAGTGGGCCGGATCGGCCTGCGCGAAGGCGGCGGCGGCCTGCGGCTGGCGCGCCACGGCCGCCTCCGGCACGCGGTAGTCCGGGCCGACCGGCGCCGTGCCGCAGGCCGCCAGCACGGCGGCGCCGAGCGCGCAAACCGCGAGGGTGGCCGCGCGCGCCGGCGC
>JASGEH010000189.1:0-10731 GCA_047606565.1 Comamonas sp. | reverse complement strand
TGCGGGGCACCCCGCATCGACAGTCCGGGTGGGACCGCCGAAAAATGCGGCGGCAGGCGCAGCGCGCCAGTCCGTCCGCCATAACAACGCGCCGGCCTCGGCCAGCCACCTTCATTCAATCGGAGTGACACCATGTTCGGACTCAGTCCCCAAGTCTTCCTGCTGCTCGATGCGCTCGTCGCCATCGTGCTGCTGATCCTGCTGATCACGCGCTGGCGCGTGCACCCCTTCATCGCGCTGATGCTGTCCGCCGGCTTCCTGGGCCTGACCTCGGGCATGCCGGTCGAGAAGGTGATGGCCGCCTTCCAGAAGGGCTTTGGCGACACGCTGGGCTTCGTCGGCATCGTGCTGGGCCTGGGCACCATGCTGGGCATGATGATGGCCGAGTCGGGCGGCGCCGACCGCATCGCGCGCACGCTGATCGACAAGTTCGGGCGCGAGCGCGTGCACTGGGCGATCATGCTGGCGGCCTTCATCGCCGGGCTGCCGCTGTTCTTCGAGATCGGGCTGGTGCTGCTGGCGCCGCTGGTGTTCATCGTGGCGCGGCGCGCGGGCGTCTCGCTGATCAAGATCGGCGTGTCGCTGCTGGCGGCGCTGTCGGTGGTGCATGCGCTGATCCCGCCGCACCCGGGCCCGCTGCTGGCGATCCAGGCTTTCGGCGCCGACATGGGCCGCACCATTCTGTACGGCCTGATCGTCGGCCTGCCGACGGCCGTGCTGGCCGGCCCGGTGTTCGCCAGCTTCATCTCGCGCCACGTGCCGGGCAAGCTGACTTCGGAGATGGCCGAGCAGTTCGTGCAGGAGCGCGACGAGAAAGACATGCCGGGCTTCGGCATCACCGTCTTCACGGTGCTGCTGCCGGTGATCCTGATGCTGCTCAAGGCCTTCGCCGACATCTTTCTGCCAGCCGAGGTCGCCGCGCGCCAGTGGCTGGACTTCATCGGCCACCCGATCACCGCGCTGCTGGCCGCGCTGCTGCTGGCGCTCTACACCTTCGGCTACGGCCGCGGCTACGACGGCAAGCAGATCATCAAGTTCCTCGACAAGAGCCTGGCGCCGACGGCGGCCATCGTACTGATCATCGGCGCGGGCGGCGGCTTCAAGCAGATGCTGGTGACCTCGGGCGTGGGCGACGCGATCGGCCACATGGCGGTGCAGGCCCACTTCTCGCCCATCCTGCTGGCCTGGACGGTGGCGGCGCTGATCCGCGTGGCGACCGGCTCGGCCACGGTGGCCATCATCACCGGCGCGGGCATCGTCGCGCCCGTGGTGGAGCTGGTCCCGGGCGTCAACCGCGAGCTGCTGGTGCTGGCCGCCGGCGCCGGCTCGGTGATGTTCTCGCACGTCAACGACGCCGGCTTCTGGCTGGTCAAGCAGTACTTCAACCTGAGCGTGGTCGAAACCCTCAAGACCTGGAGCGCGCTGGAGACCATCATCTCGGTGGCCGGCCTGCTGTTCGTGCTGCTGCTGGGCACCGTGGTCTGAGCGCGACGAACCGGACCCTGCCATGACTGAAATCGTCATCGGTGTCGACATCGGCACCACCAGCACCAAGGCCGTCGCCCTCACGCCGCAGGGCGCGGTGATCGCCCACCACAACGTCGACTACCCTCTGCTACGCCCCGAGCCGGCCGCCGCCGAGCAGGACCCGCAGGAGATCCTGGAGGCGGTGCTGGCGGTGATCACGCAGTGCGTGACGCAAAGCCGCGCGCGCTTCGCCGACGCCCGCTTCCTGGCGGTGTCGTTCTCGGCGGCCATGCACAGCCTGATCCTGGTCGACGAGGCCGGCCAGCCGCTCACCCACAGCATCACCTGGGCCGACAACCGCGCCGCGCCCTGGGCCGAGCGCATCCGCGACGAGTGGGACGGGCTGGCCATCTACCGCCGCACCGGCACCCCCATCCACCCGATGTCGCCGCTGGCCAAGCTGGTCTGGCTGCGCCACGAGCGGCCCGCGCTGTTCGGCCGCGCCAGCCGCTTCGTCGGCATCAAGGAGTTCGTGCTGCACCGGCTGTTCGGGCAGTGGGTGGTGGACCACTCCATCGCCTCGGCCACCGGCCTGTTCAACTTGCGGCAGCTCGACTGGGACGAAGGCGCGCTGGCGCTGGCCGGCGTGCGCCCCGGGCAGTTGCCCGAGCCGCGCCCGACCACCCACGCACTGCGCGGGTTGGACGCCGAGATCGCCGACCGGCTCGGCCTGCCCGCCGACACCCCCTTCGTGCTCGGCGCCAACGACGGCGTGCTCTCCAACCTGGGCGTGGGCGCCATCGCGCCGGGCGAAGTCGCCGTCACCATCGGCACCAGCGGCGCCATGCGCACCGTGGTCGATCGCCCGCTGACCGACGCCGAGGGCCGCACCTTCTGCTACGCCCTGACGGAAAAGCACTGGGTGGTGGGCGGCCCGGTGAACAACGGCGGCATCATCCTGCGCTGGGTACGCGACGAATTCGCCGCCGCCGAGACCGAGACCGCCAAGCGCCTGGGCATCGACCCCTACGAAGTGCTCACGCGCATCGCCGAGCGCGTCTCGGCCGGCGCCGAAGGGCTGCTGTTCCACCCCTTCCTGGCCGGCGAGCGCGCGCCCTACTGGGACGCGCGGCTGCGTGGCTCCTTCTTCGGCCTGGGCATGCACCACGGCAAGGAGCACATGATCCGCGCCGCGCTGGAGGGCGTGATCTTCAACCTCTACGGCATCCTGCCCGCCGTCGAGGCGGTGGCCGGCCGCAGCCGCCGCATCAAGGCCACCGGCGGCTTCGCGCGCTCGCCCATGTGGCGCCAGATGATGGCCGACGTGTTCGACCGCGACGTGGTCGTTCCCGAGAGCTTCGAGAGCTCCTGCCTGGGCGCGGCCGTGCTGGCCCTGTACGGCCTGGGCCATGTGGACAGCCTGGAGGTGGTGGCCGACATGGTCGGCGCCACCCACCAGCACACCCCCGAGCCCGAAGCCGTGGCGCTGTACGACGAGCTCAAGCCCATCTACCTGTCGCTGCCATACAAGCTGGCCGAGGAATACAAGGCCATCGCCGCCTTCCAGCAGCGCGTGGGCAGCCGGGCGCTCAACAGCAGCCAGTAGCCAGTAGCCAATAGGCCGAGCAGGACGCCTGCGTCTGTTCACGCACCCAAGAAACCCGGCCTGTTGCCGGGTTTCTTGCATTCGGAATGGGTGGACGATCCGCGACGCGATCGCACGGCTGCCCGGATCGGCGAACCCCGCCATTCCGTCGCCAGCCGGCGTGCGCGGCGCCCGGCAGACAGCGCGTTGTAGGACAGTGGCTGGAGCTGCCACGCCCGGCATCAGGACAGACCCGCGGTGCCTTCCAGCGGCGGCGCCGGCGTGGGGGCGACAGGTATAGTCGGGAACCGCGCTGGCCGTGCCGCCGCCGCCCCTTCCAGACACCGGCTTGCGCAGCGTGCCGCGTGCCTTCTCGCACCGTTCTCGACCAGCATGAAGCAAACCATCCGTCGCGGATTCGCGCGCACCCTGGGCATGGGCCGCGCCGGCATTGCTGGCGTTGCTGGCATTGCCGGCATCGACACCGAATCGCCGGACCTGTACCGGCGTGCCCGCCTGCCCCTGCCGCTGCCCACACTGGCGAGCTTCCTGGTCTCGGCGCTGGCGGTGGTCGCGATGATGGCGGTCAACTACCAGACCCACGCCAACCGCGCGGCGGCGATCGAGGCCATATCTCAAGGCAATGAGGTCGCGGCCCGCCTGTACAGCGTGTTCAACAGCCTGCGTGACGCCGAAACCGCCCAGCGCGGCTTCCTGCTGACCTCCAACGAGCACTACCTGGAGCCTTACATCAAGGCACACGCCGACCTGCCTGTGTATTTCGCCGAACTCAAGCACATGCTCTCGGACGACCCGCTGCAGACCAGCCGACTGGAACTGCTGCAGTCCCTGTCCAACGACAAGATGGGCGAACTGCAGGAAACCATCGACCTGCAGCGCACCGGCAACATCACCCAGGCCCAGACCCTGGTGCAGACCGACCGCGGCAAGGTGCTGATGGACCGCATGATCAACATCTACAGCGCCATCTCCAGCGCCGAAAAGGCCGGCGTCGAGCAGGCCCGCGCGCGCGGGCGGGCGATTTCGTCGCGGGCCATGGTCGTCAACTACGCGGGCGCGGCCATCCTGCTGCTGCTCATCGCGACGGCTGCGTTCAGCGCATCGCTCGACTTCCGCCGCCGCCGCCGCGAAACCTGGGTGCGCCAGAGCCAGTTGCTGGTGACCAGCCAGCTCCAGGGCGACCCGCACATCGGGCAGTTGGGCGACAGCACCGTCGGCGCGCTGGCACGGCTGCTGAACGCGCCCATCGGCGCCTTCCACATCAGCCACCCCAACGGCACACTGACGCGGGTGGCCGGCTATGGCCTGCCCACGCATGCACAAGCCGGACTGGACGCCGAAAGCCCGGGCCTGGTCACGCAAGCGGCCAGGGACGGCAAGCCGCTGCACATCCGCCCCTTGCCCGACGACTACCTGACCGTGGAGTCGGCTGTGGGCCGCGCCCAGCCTCACGAACTGCTGCTGGTGCCCGCGCTGTTCAACGGCCATGTGCAGGCGGTGCTGGAACTGGGTTTCTTCCGGCGCGTGGCGCAGGCCGACATCGACCTCATCACCAGCCTGGGCGAGAACATCGCCATGGCCGTGCGCGCGGCCAAGGACCGCACGCGGCTGGAGGAGCTGCTGGAAGAAACCCGGCGCCAGGCCGAGGAACTGCAGACCCAGCAGGAAGAGCTGCGCGTGAGCAACGAGGAGCTGGAGGAGCAAAGCCGAACCCTCAAGGAATCGCAGACGCAGTTGCAGAACCAGCAGGCCGAGCTGGAGCAGAGCAACATGCAGCTGGCGCAGCAGACACAGGAGCTGTCGATGCAGCGCGACCAGCTCGCCGGCGCCAAGGAAGTCCTGGCGCTGCGCGCGGCCGAGCTGGAGCGCGCCAGCTGCTACAAGAGCGAATTCCTGGCCAACATGAGCCACGAGCTGCGCACGCCGCTGAACTCCACGCTGATCCTGGCCAAGCTGCTGGCCGACAACAAGGACGGCAACCTCTCGCCCGAGCAGGTCCAGTACGCCCAGACCATCACGGCGGCGGGCAACGACCTGCTCGACCTCATCAATGACATCCTCGACCTCTCCAAGATCGAGGCCGGCAAGGTCGACCTGGACCTGCAGGCGCTGCCGATCGACAAGCTGATGCGGTCGATCCAGCAGACCTTCGAGCCACAGGCCCTCGATCGCGGGCTGGAACTGCGCATCGAAACCCGGGGCTCGGTTCCCACCAGTTTCGTCACCGACGAGCAGCGCTGCGGCCAGATCGTGAAGAACCTGCTGTCCAACGCGCTGAAGTTCACCGAGCGCGGCCGCATCGCCGTCGAGATCGGCAGCGATGCCCCCACCCGCCAGATCCACATCGCCGTGCGCGACAGCGGCATCGGCATCGCCCCCGACAAGCTCGGCGCGATCTTCGAAGCCTTCGTGCAGGAAGACGGCAGCACCCACCGCAAGTACGGTGGCACCGGGCTCGGCTTGGCCATCTCGCGCGACCTCGCTGCGCTGCTGGGCGGCGACATCCAGGTCGAGAGCACGCTGGGCCAGGGCAGCACCTTCACGCTGCGGCTGCCATGGAGCCTGGCCGAGCACCAGGCCAGCCAGCCGGCCCCGCAGCCACTGGTGGCCGCTCCACGCGGGCCGGCCGGCCCGGTGGGCCTGTCGCTGGGCGCCATCGCCGCGCCCGCGGCCAACACGATGGCCCACGGCGCGCCCGTCTACGCCCCCGAGCCCTCACCCGCGCTCAAGGCGCCCCCCGCTGCGAGCACGCCCATCGAGGACGACCGCAAGAAGCTGTGCGAGGGCGTGCGGACCATCCTGGTCATCGAGGACGACCTGCGCTTTGCCGGCATCCTCAAGCAGCTCATCAACGAAGCCGGCTTCCAGTGCCTGCTCACCCACACCGCCGACAGCGGCCTGAAGGCCGCGCGCACCTATCTGCCCAGCGCCATCCTGCTCGACATGAACCTACCCGATCTCTCGGGCCTGGGCGTGCTCGACCAGCTCAAGCGCGACGCGCGCACACGCCACCTGCCGGTGCACGTGCTGTCGGTGGCCGACTACGCGCAGGACGCGCTGGAGATGGGCGCCGTCGGCTATGCGCTCAAGCCGGTCGACCACGACCAGTTGCTGGACACGCTGCGCACGCTCGACGCGCGCATTTCGCAAAAGGTCAAGCGCGTGCTGGTCGTCGAGGACGACGCGCGCCAGCGCGAGAGCGTGCAACAGTTGCTGTCTGGCGACGACGTCCAGATCACCGCCGTGGAGACCGCCTGGGCCGCGCTCGACATGCTCGAAGAGCAGACCTTCGACTGCATGGTGATGGACCTGAGCCTGCCCGACATGAGCGGCTACGAGCTGCTGGAAAAAATGTCCCGGCGCGACGGCGCCTTCCCGCCGGTCATCGTCTACACCGGCCGCTCGCTCACGCGCGACGAAGAGTCCGAGCTGCGTCGCTTCTCGCGCTCCATCATCATCAAGGGCGCGCGCTCGCCTGAACGCCTGCTCGCCGAGGTCACGCTGTTCCTGCACCAGGTGGAGACGCAACTGCCGGCCGACAGCCAGCGCATGCTGCGCCAGGCGCGCAGCCGCGAGACCATGCTCGAAGGCCGCCGCGTGCTGGTGGTCGAGGACGACGTGCGCAACATCTTCGCGCTGTCGGCCGTGCTCGAGCCCAAGGGCATGGTGGTGGAGATCGCACGCAACGGCCGCGAGGCGCTGGAGGCGCTGGAGGCCACGCTCGAAAAAGACGGCCACCCGCCGATCGACCTGGTGCTGATGGACATCATGATGCCCGAGATGGACGGCTATACCGCGATGCGCGCGATCCGCCAGCGCCCAGACTTCGCCAAGCTGCCCATCATCGCGCTGACCGCCAAGGCCATGCGCGACGACCAGGAAAAGTGCCTGGCCGCCGGCGCCAACGACTACATCGCCAAGCCGCTGGACGTGGAAAAGCTGATGTCGCTGGTCCGCGTCTGGATCCGCAAGTAAAAGGACCATGCCCCACCGCATCTCCGACATCGAACTCCACCTCTTCCTGGAGGCGGTCTACCTGCGCTACCACTACGACTTCCGCGCCTACGTGGGCGCCTCGCTCAAGCGCCGGCTGCGCGCGGCCATGCTGCACTTCGATTGCGCGACGCTGACGCAGCTGCAGGACCGGGTGCTGCACGATGAAGGCATCATCACGCCGCTGCTGGACTACATGACCGTCCAGGTCACGGAGATGTTCCGCGACCCCGGCTACTTCCGCGCCTTGCGCGAGCACGTGGTGCCGATGCTGCACACCTACCCCTTCATCAAGATCTGGGTGGCCGGCTGCAGCACGGGCGAGGAGGCCTGGTCGATGGCCATCCTGCTCGACGAGGAAGGCCTGCTCGAACGCACGCAAATCTACGCCACCGACATCAACATCCACGCGCTGCAGACCGCGCAGGCCGGCGTCTACCCGCTCGACCAGATCGGCATCTACACCGCCAATCACCGCGCCGCGGGCGGCAAGACCTCGCTGTCCGACCACTACACCGCCGCCTACGGCCACGCCCAGTTCCACGAGCGGCTGCGACGGCACGTGGTGTTCTCCGACCACAGCCTGGCCACCGACAACGTGTTCGCCGAAATGCAGCTCATCTCCTGCCGCAACGTGCTCATCTACTTCAACCGCGGACTGCAGGACCGCGCGGTCGGCCTGTTCCGCGAAGCCCTGTGCGCGGGCGGCTACCTGGGCCTGGGGGCGCGCGAGTCGCTGGCCTTCACCCAGCACACCGCGGCTTTCTCCGAGGTCTCGGCGCTGGAACGCCTCTACCAGAAGGTGACGGCATGACACCACCCGCGCCCGCCACATCCACCGCCCCCCAGGCGGCCGTGCCGCATGGGCCCCAGCGCTTCGACGCGGTGGTCATCGGCGGCTCTGCGGGCAGCGTCGACGTGCTGCTGCAGCTCATGCCCGCGCTGCGGCCCGGACTGTCGGCCACCGTGCTGATCATCGTCCACCAGCCGCCCGAGCGCACCAGCCTGCTGGCCTCCATCCTGGCGCGGCGCTGCGCCCTGCCCGTGGCCGAGGCGCAGGACAAGCAGATCCCGCTGCCCGGCCACCTCTACGTCGCCCCGCCCAGCTACCACCTGCTGGTGGACCAGGGCCCGACGCTGGCGCTGTCGGTCGATGAACCCGTGCACTTCTCGCGGCCGTCGATCGACGTGCTGTTCGAGAGCGCCGCCGACGTCTACCGCCAGCGCGTCCTGGCCGTGCTGCTGTCGGGCAGCAGCGCCGACGGCGCGCGGGGGCTGGCCGGCGTGCTGGCCTGCGGCGGCCAGGCCATCGTGCAGGACCCGGCGTCGGCCAGCATGGCCTTCATGCCGCAGGCCGCGCTCGACCTCAACCTCGGCACCCACACCATGACGCCCGATCAGCTGGCCCATTTCCTGAGCACGTTGCCATGACTCACGCGCCCTTCCCGCCCACCATCACGACCACCACCGCCGGCGCACCGCCGCCGCGTTCGCTCACCATCAAGTGCCTGCTGGTCGACGACCGCCCGGAAAACCTGCTGGCGCTCTCGGCCTTGCTGCACGACGAGCCCGACGTGGAAATCCTCCAGGCCAGCTCGGGCCAGGAGGCGCTCGAAATCGCCCTGCGGCACGACCTGGCGCTGGCGCTGCTGGACGTGCAAATGCCCGGCATGGACGGGCTGGAGCTGGCCGAGCTGCTGCGCGGCAGCGAGCGCACGCGCCACATCCCGCTGATCTTCGTGACCGCCGGCGCGCACGACGCCGCGCGCATGTTCAAGGGCTACGAAACCGGCGCGGTCGACTTCCTGTTCAAGCCCATCGAGCCGCGCATCCTGCAGATGAAGGCGCGCGTGTTCTTCGACCTCTACCGCACCAAGCGCCAACTGGCCCAGGAGCTGGAGGAGCGCACCGAGACACTGCGCCTGAGCGAGACCTTCGCCGCCATCCTCGGGCACGACCTGCGCAGCCCGCTGTCGGTCATCCAAATGCTCTCGACGCTGCTGCAGCGCAAGGCCGACGACCCCTCGGTGCAGAGCAAGGCGCGTCAGATCGCCGAATGCGGCAAGCTGATGAGCCGCATGATCGCCGAGATCCTCGACCTGTCGCGCGCGCGACTGGGCGGCGGCATCCCGATCAGCCCGCGCGAATTCGACCTGCGCGACCTCATCGACCCACTGCTGCGCGACAAATCGGCCGTCCACACGCACGTCCAGTTCCAGGCGGATTTACAAGGCGACACGCGCGTGCGCTGGGACAGCGACCGCATCCAGCAGTTGCTCACCAACCTGATGAACAACGCGGCGCGCCACGGCAAGGCCGGCCACCTGATCGAAGTGAACATCGACGCCCGCGCCGCCGACGAGGTGCTGATCGCCGTGCGCAACGCCGGCGCCATCGACGCGGCCATCCTGCCGCACGTCTTCGAGCCGTTTCGCCGCAACAAGCAGTCGGACAACAGCGAAGGCCTGGGCCTGGGGCTCTACATCGTCGCGGAAATCGCGGGCGCCCACGGCGGCACCGTCACCGCCGAAGCCACCAAGGATGACCATACCGTGATGCGTGTGCGGCTGCCGCGCCGCGTCCCGGCGCCGGCATGAACACCGGCCCGAGATTCAGCTCACGCGCGAGCGGATCTCGGGGATGGCCTTGCGCAGGTAGTACACCATCGACCAGACGGTCAGCACCGCCGCCAGCCAGATCAGCCAGAGGCCCCAGACACCGGTGTCGATGACACCGAACACGCGGCCATCGAACAGCAGGAAGGGAATGGCGACCATCTGCACCGTGGTCTTGACCTTGCCGAGCATGTGCACGGCCACGCTGCGCGAGGCGCCGATCTGTGCCATCCATTCGCGCAGCGCGGAGATGGCGATCTCGCGCCCGATGATGATCAGCGCGACGAACACATCGGCCCGGTTCAGGTGCACCAGCACCAGCAGCGAAGCGCAGACCAGGAACTTGTCGGCCACCGGGTCGAGGAAGGCACCGAAGGCCGAGGTCTGGTTGAGCTTGCGCGCCAGGTAGCCGTCGGCCCAGTCGGTCGCCGCGAAGACGATGAACAGGACGGTGGCCACCAGGTTGCGCGTGGACTCGGGCAGCGGCAGGTAGAACACGCCGACGATCAGCGGAATGGCGAGGATGCGCGTCCAGGTCAGCAGGGTCGGCAGGGTAAAAAACATGGCTGCGATTGTTGCATGCCGCCGGCGGCGGCCGGGGCGAAAGGCGGATCAACGTCCCTCGACCGTGGTACGCAGGCGGAACTTGAGCTGCGCATCGAACAGGAAGGTTTCGGTGAACTGCGCCGGGCCGGGCAGTTGCGCGGTCGGCCCGAAGGGCGCGGCGCGGTAGATCGCCTCGGTGGCGATCTGCACGGTCTCGGGCGACTGGCCGGGTTCGCGCGCGACGTCCACGCGGCTGACTTCGCCCGTGGGCGTGAGGACCACGCGCAACACCGGGATGGCCTGGAACACGCTGGGCAGCGCGCCGCCGTAGAGCTTCTCGGGGTTGGCGCGGTTGATGCGGTCGGCCGCGCGCAGGCGGTACTCGGTCCAGTTGCGGGCCGGCGGCAGCGTGTCGGGCGGCAGTTGGCCGCCGATGCCGGTGGCCACCGCGACCGGGCGCGCGCCCGTGGACGACGTCGCGGCCGGGCGCGGGGCGGCGGGCGG
>JASGEH010000188.1:0-8529 GCA_047606565.1 Comamonas sp. | reverse complement strand
GCGCGCCGCCGTGCGCGCGCCGTGGGGGCGCGACGCCGCGCTGCTGCAGGCCATCGCGGCGCTGCGGCAGGCGGGCGAAACCGTGGTCTGCGTGCTGCCGGGCCACGAGAGCGAGATCGACGAGTTCGAATGCGACCGCGTGCTGGTCGAGCAGGACGGCCGCTGGGCCGTGCGCGCGGCCTGAAGCGCCGCGCCTTCTTTTTGAATCATGGTTTGTTATCAGGAATCGAGTTTGTCATGAGCACAACATCCGGAAGAAACGTCGTGGTCGTCGGCTCCCAGTGGGGCGACGAAGGCAAGGGCAAACTGGTCGATTGGCTGACGGAATACGCGCAAGGCGTGGTCCGCTTCCAGGGCGGGCACAACGCCGGCCACACGCTGGTCATCAATGGCCAGAAGACCGCGCTGCACCTGATTCCCAGCGGCATCATGCGGCCCGGCGTCCAGTGCTTCATCGGCAATGGCGTGGTGCTGTCGGCGACCAAGCTGCTCGAGGAAATCGCGCAACTGGAGAAGGCCGGCGTCGAAGTGCGCAGCCGCCTGCGCATCAGCGAAGCCTGCCCGCTGATCCTGCCCTTCCATAGCGCGCTGGACATCGCGCGCGAACAGGCGCGTGAGCAGGGCGGCCAGACCAAGATCGGTACCACCGGCCGTGGCATCGGCCCGGCCTACGAGGACAAGATCGCACGCCGCGCGCTGCGCGTGCAGGACCTGCGCCACCCCGAGCGTTTCGCCCAGAAGCTGCGCGACCTGCTGGCGCTGCACAACCACGTGCTGACGACTTTCCTGGGTGCTGAGCCGGTCGAGTTCCAGCCCGTCTACGATGAAGCGATGGCCCAGGCCGAGCAGATCCGCCCGATGATCGCCGACGTCTCGCGCGAGCTCAACGAACTGCATGCCCATGGCGGCAACCTGTTGTTCGAGGGTGCCCAGGGCACGCTGCTGGACATCGACCACGGCACCTATCCCTACGTCACCTCGAGCAACTGCGTGGCCGGCAACGCCGCCGCCGGCGCGGGTGTCGGCCCCGGCCTGCTGCACTACGTGCTGGGCATCACCAAGGCCTACTGCACCCGCGTGGGCAGCGGTCCCTTCCCGACCGAGCTGGACTGGGACCAGCCCGGCACCGTCGGCTACCACCTGAGCACCGTGGGCGCAGAAAAGGGCGTGACCACCGGCCGCAGCCGCCGTTGCGGCTGGTTTGATGCCGCATTGCTCAAGCGCAGCGCGCAGGTCAATGGCCTGACCGGCCTGTGCATCACCAAGCTCGACGTGCTCGACGGCCTCGACGAGCTCAAGCTGTGTGTGGGCTACCAACTGGACGGCGAGACCATCGACTTGCTGCCGCTGGCCGCCGAGGACATCGAGCGCTGCGAGCCCATCTACGAAACCCTCGAAGGCTGGAAGGACAGCACCGTGGGCGTGACCGAACTCGACAAGCTGCCGGTGGCCGCGCGCCTGTACCTGCAGCGCATCGAGCACGTCACCGGCGTGCCGGTGGCGGTGGTCTCGACCAGTCCGGACCGCGACCACACCATCATGATGCACCATCCCTTCCTGCCGGCCTGAGCCCCGCATCCCCTGGCCGACCCCCCCATCGAAACAACGGATAGACCCATGCTGACAGAAGATGGCAAACACCTGTACGTCTCCTACGACGAGTACCACAACCTGATCGAGAAGCTGGCGCTGAAGATCCATCAGGACGGCTGGGAGTTCGACACCATTCTGTGCCTGGCGCGCGGCGGGCTGCGCCCGGGCGACATCCTGAGCCGCGTCTTCAACAAGCCGCTGGCCATCATGTCGACCAGCTCCTACCGTGCAGAAGCCGGCACGGTGCAGGGCCACCTCGACCTGGCGCGCTTCATCACCACGCCCAAGGGCGAGATCGCCGGGCGGGTGCTGCTGGTCGACGACCTGGCCGATTCCGGCCACACCCTCAAGGCCGTCATCGAGCTGCTGCGCGAGCGCTACAGCCCCATCACCGAACTGCGCAGCGCGGTGATCTGGACCAAGCAGGTGTCGATCTTCACGCCCGACTACTCGGTCGAGTTCCTGCACACCAACCCCTGGATCCACCAGCCCTTCGAGGCCTACGACAGCACCGGCCCGGCGCAATTGCTGGAGAAGTGGCGGCTCTGAGCGCTGATGGGCTTCTATGATGCGGCCATGCCGCAAGAAACCCGTACCCGCCTCATCCACCATCCCTACCGGCCCGCGCCCGGATTCGACGCCCCGCAGGCGGCCACCCACAAGGCCTCCACGGTCTTCTTCGAGAACACCCGCGCGATGCGCGCGGCCGATCAGCGCAACAAGCACGTCTACAGCTACGGCCTGCACGGCACGCCCACCACCTTCCTGCTCGAAGAGCGGCTGGCCGCGCTCGAAGGCGGCCACCACTGCGTGCTGGTGCCCAGCGGCCAGTCGGCCCTGACCACCACCTCGCTGGCGCTGCTGCGGCAGGGCGACCACGTGCTGGTGCCCGACAACGCCTACGGCCTGAACAAATCCTTCACCGCTGCCGCGCTGGCCGGCTGGGGCATCAGCCACACCTTCTACGACGCCATGGATCCGGCGCAACTGGCCGCCGGCATCACCGACCGCACGCGGCTGGTGTGGCTGGAGGCCCCTGGTTCGGTCACGCTCGAATTCCCCGACCTGCCGGCGCTGGTGCAGGCCTGCCGCGCGCATCGCGGCGCGCCAGGGCAGCGCATCGTCACCGCTCTCGACAACACCTGGGGCGCGGGCCTGGCCTTCCAGCCCTTCGAACTGGGCATCGACATCTCGGCCCACGCCCTGACCAAATACCCCAGCGGCGGCGGCGACGTGCTGATGGGCAGCATCGTCACCCGCGACGCGGCGCTGCACGCGCGCCTCAAGACCCTGCGCGCCCACCTGGGCCTGGGCGTGGGCGCCGACGACGCGCAAATGCTGCTGCGCAGCCTCGCCAGCATGGAGCTGCGTTACCGCGCCCAGGATACCGCCGCGCGCACGCTGGCGCGCTGGCTGCAGGCCCGCCCGGAAATCACCGCCGTGCTGCACCCGGCCTTCGAGGGCTCGCCCGGGCACGCGCACTGGCGCGAATGCTGCCGCTCCGGCCTGGCCGCGGGCCTGTTCAGCGTGGTGTTCGACGCGCGCTACGCGCCCGATCAGGTCGATGCCTTCTGCGACGCCCTCCGGCTGTTCAAGCTGGGCTACTCGTGGGGCGGCCCGGTCAGCCTGGCGCTGCCCTACGACGTGCCCGCCATGCGCGACCCGCAAGTCACGCACTGGCCGCATCCGGGCGTGCTGGTGCGCTTTTCCATCGGCCTGGAGGCCGCGGACGACTTGCGTGGCGATCTCGAACAGGCGTTGGCCGTGCTGGAGCGTCCCGCTGAAATCGCCTGAAAGCCGGCGTTTGCGCGTTTGCCGCGCAAGGCCCCGCGCCGCGAGAGAAGGCATCAATTGGGAATAAGATGCGTTCCCTCTGAAGGAGATCGAACACATGATGCAGCCGTCGATGACGCGGGAGCCGCTGTGCCAGGCACGGCGCAGGGGTTTGGGGGGCTTGGGGGCCTGGGCCGCGCTGGCCGTCACGGGGATTCCCGGTTGGGCCCTGGCCGGCGAGGGCGGGCCGCCGCGCGCCATCGCGGTGGGCGCGGGGGTCACCGAAATCGCCTACGCGCTGGGCGCGCAGTCGCAATTGCTGGCCGTCGATACCAGCAGCCTCTACCCGCCCGAGGCACGTGGGCTGCCGCAGGTGGGCTACCAGCGCAGCCTGTCGGCCGAGGGCGTGCTGTCGCTGGCGCCGCAGGTGCTGCTGGCGGGCGAGGAGGCCGGGCCGCCGGCGGTGCTGCGGCAGATCGAGGCCGCGGGTGTCCGCGTCGTGCCGGTGCGCGGTGATTATTCGGTGGCGGGGGTGCTGGCGCGCGTGCAAGCTGCAGCCCAGGCGCTGGGGCGCCCGCGCGAGGGCGAGCGCCTGGCCGCCGACATCGCGCGCCAGTGGCAGGCGGTGCAGGCCGAACTGGCCGCGCGGCCGCTGCGCCGGCCCGATGGATCGCCCTTGAAGGTGGCTTTCCTGATGCGGCACGGCACCGTCACGATGGCGGCGGGCAGCGGCACTTCGGCCGATGCCTTGTTGCGCCTGGCAGGCGTGGACAACGCCTTCGGTCCGGCGTTTTCGGGCTTCAAGCCGCTGTCGGCCGAGGCGCTGGCGCAGGCCGGACCCGATGCGGTGGTCGCCACCCGCGCGGGCGAACCCGCGGCGGGCGATCGTGCGGCACTGCTGGCCACGCCGGGGCTGGATCTGACGCCGGCCGGGCGCCAGCAGCGCGTGGCGGTGCTCGACATCGTGCTGCTGCTGAGTTTCGGCCCGCGCCTGCCGCAGGCCGTGCAGGCGCTGCACCAGGCCTTGCAGGCATGACGGGTGGCGGCGCCGCGGCTGGCGCAAGGGCCAGCGTCGGGGCGGGCGTCAAGGGCCGGCGCTGGCGTGCCGGCCGCATGCCGCCAGCCTGGCTGCTGGGCGCGCTGGGCGTGGCCCTGGTGGCCGGCATGCTGGTGGCGGCGGGGCAGGGCGCCTACCGCCTGCCGGCCAGCCGCGTGATCGACGTGTTGCTGCAACAGGCCGGCTGGCCGCGCGACGGGGTGGAGCCGGCAATGGTCGGCGTGCTGTGGTCGCTGCGGCTGCCGCGCGTGCTGCTGGCGGCGCTGGTGGGCGCCTTGCTGGCGATGGCCGGGGCCGCGCTGCAGGGGCTGTTTCGCAACCCGCTGGCCGATCCGGGGCTGATTGGTGTCTCCAGCGGCGCGGCGTTGAGTGTGGCGCTGGTGGTCGTCTTCGGGCCGCTGCTGTGGCCGGCGCTGACGGCCGCGCAGGCGCTGGCGCTGCAGCCCGTGGCGGCTTTCGCGGGCGGCGTGCTGGCCACCGCGCTGGTCTACCGGCTGGGCCGAACGCAGGGTGGTGCCTCGGTCGCGGCGATGCTGCTGGCGGGCATCGCGCTCAACGCGCTGGCGATGGCGGTAATCGGGCTGGCCAGCTACGTCGCCACCGACGAACAGTTGCGCAACCTCACGTTCTGGAATCTGGGCAGCCTGGCCGCCGCCAGTTGGACGGTGCTGGGGCTGGTCGCGCTGGCGGGCGTGCCGGCCCTGCTGGGCCTGGGGCGGCTGGCGCCGGCGCTCAATGCCTTGGCGCTGGGCGAATCGGAGGCGCGGCACCTGGGGCTGGCGGTCGAGCGCGTGAAGGCGGCGGTGGTGGTGCTGAGCGCGCTGGCAGTGGGCGCGGCAGTGGCGTTCTGCGGCGTGGTGGGCTTTCTGGGGCTGGTGGCGCCGCACTGCGTGCGCCTGCTGGCCGGGCCTGACGCGCGCGTGGTGCTGCCGGGCGCGGCGCTGCTGGGCGCGGCGCTGACGGTGGGCGCCGACACGCTGGCCCGCACCCTGGTGGTCCCGGCGGAGCTGCCGCTGGGCGTGCTGACCGCGCTGGTGGGCGCCCCCTTCTTCCTGGGGCTGTTGCTGCGCTCGCGCGAGCGGCTGGGGGTGGCATGAGGCATCCGACGCCCACTTCCCATGACTCTCATGATTCCCCTGGCGCGGCCGCAGCCCTGGTGCTGCAGGCGCACGGCCTGGGGCTGGCGCGGCGCAGGGCTGGCGCCGAGCGGCAGGCGGTGCTGCAGGGAGCTGATCTGGCCCTGCGGGCGGGCGAGGTGGTCATGCTGATGGGCGCCAACGGGGCCGGAAAATCGACCCTGCTGGCGGTGCTGGCAGGCGACCTGGCGGCCACCGAAGGCGAGGTGCGCCTGCACGGCCGGCCCTTGGGCGCATGGCCTGCGCGCGAGCTGGCGCGGCTGCGTGCCGTGCTGCCGCAGCGCGCGGGGCTGAGCGCCGCTTTCCTGGCGCGCGAGGTGGTGCGGCTGGGCTGCTGGGCACGCGCGCTGCCGCGCCCGGCGGCCGAGGCGGTGGTGGAGGCCGCGCTGGCGGCGGCGGGCGCCCGGGCGCTGGCTGATCGGCCGGTGCCCGAGCTTTCGGGCGGCGAGCAGGCGCGGGTCCATCTGGCGCGGGTGTTGGCGCAGGTCTGGCCTGAGCCCGGGCCCGAGGGCACGCCGGCCGGCGGCGGCCTGCCGCCGTGCCTGCTGCTCGACGAACCCTGCGCCAGCCTCGATCCGGCCCAGCAGCACGCGGTCTGCGCCACGGTGCGCGATTTCGCGCGCGCGAGTGGCGCGGCGGTGCTGATGAGCATGCACGACGTCAACCTCGCGGCGCAGTACGCCGACCGCCTGCTGGTCCTGCACGGCGGCCGCGTGGCGCACGAGGGTGCGCCCGCGCAGGTGCTGCGGCAGCCGGCGGTGGCGGCGAACTTCGGCGTCGGCATCAGTTGCTGGGCACCGGCCGACGGCATCCGGGCTGCGGCCACGCACCGCACGCACGGCTAGACCGGCGCATCACAGCAGTTTCTTGAGCGCCGGCCAGATGTTGTCGAGGATGGCCGGATGGGCTTGCGCCAGTGGGTGGATGCGGTCGGGCTGGAAGTTGGCGTCGGCGTCGGGCGCGTCGGCCACGCCCTTGAGCATGAAGGGCACGACCGGAATCTGGTTCGCCGCGGCGATCTTGGGGAATAGCGCGGCGAAGTCCTGGGTGTAGCGCTGGCCGTAGTTGGGCGGCACCTGGTTGCCCACCAGCAAGACCTGGGCGCCGGCCTGCCGGGCGGACTTGACCATGGCGTTGAGGTTGGCCTCGGTCATGGCCAGCGGCAGGCCGCGCAGTGCGTCGTTGCCGCCCAGCTCGATCACCACGATGGCCGGGCTGTGCTGCCGCAGCAGCGCGGGCAGCCGGCTGCGCCCGCCCGAGGTGGTGTCGCCGCCAATGCTGGCGTTGACCACCCGGTAGCCGGCCTGGGCTTGCCCCAGCCGTTTTTCGAGCAGCGCCACCCAGCCGCTGCCGCGCGCCAGGCCGTATTCGGAACTCAGCGAGTCGCCTACCACGAGCAGCGTGCGCGGACCGACCGGGGGCGCTGCTGCGGCGCTGTGCGCGCCGGCGCCCGCCAGAGCCAGCAGCGCCACTGCGCGCACGATAAAGTGTCGGCGTCCGCTGCTCTTTCCGTTCATTGCGTCCATTGCATAAAGGCCTGTGCTGTTCATGTCTGCTTCTCTCGAAATATCCCGCGCATCCGATGCATCCGATGCATCCGCCCCGGATGCGGCGGCCATCATCTCGGTGCGGCAGGTTCACAAGTCGGTGACGGACTCGGCGGGCACGCTCGACATTCTGCGCGACGTCAACCTCGACTTCGCGCCGCGCGAGACGGCCGCCATCGTCGGCGCCTCGGGCTCGGGCAAGAGCACGCTGCTGTCCATCATCGCCGGCTTGGACACGCCCACGCGCGGATCGGTTCACCTGGCCGGGCAGGATCTGTTCGCGCTCGACGAGGATGCCCGCGCGGCGCTGCGCGCCCAGAAGATCGGCTTCGTGTTCCAGAGCTTCCAGCTCATGGCCAACCTGACCGCGCTGGAGAACGTGATGCTGCCGCTGGAGCTGGCCGGCCGCCGCGACGCCCGCCCGCAGGCCGCCGCCATGCTCGACCGCGTCGGCCTGGGCCAGCGCCTGGGCCACTACCCCAAGGTGCTCAGCGGCGGCGAGCAGCAGCGCGTGGCGCTGGCGCGCGCCTTCGTGGTGCAGCCGGCCGTGCTGCTGGCCGACGAACCCACCGGCAGCCTCGACTTCGCCACCGGCGAAACCGTCATGGCGCTGATGTTCGCGCTCAACCAGGAACTCGGCACCACGCTGATCCTGGTCACCCATGACGCGGCGATTGCCCGCCAGTGCCAGCGCCGCGTGATCGTGGAAGCCGGGCGCGCGCGCGTCGAGACGCCGGGGCAGGAGGGCCAGCGGGGATAATCACGCCCCTATGGCTACCACTCCCAAGATTCTGTTCGGCTTCCATGCCGTCGGCGTGCGCATCAAGACCTCGCCCACCTCGGTCATCGAGGTCTATTTCGACCCCACGCGGCGCGATGCGCGCATGCGCCAGTTCCTCGACCGCGCCAAGGAAGCCAATGTGCGGCTGATCGAGGCCGACGGCATGCGGCTGGCCAAGCTGGCCGGCTCGCACGGCCACCAGGGCGTGGCCGCGCGCGTGGAGGCGGTTCCCCAGGCGCGCTCGCTCGACGACCTGCTCGACCAGATCAACGAGCCGCCGCTGCTGCTGGTGCTCGACGGCATCACCGATCCGCACAACCTGGGCGCCTGCCTGCGGGTGGCCGACGGCGCCGGCGCGCATGCCGTGATCGCGCCCAAGGACCACGCCGCCGGCATCAACGCCACCGTTGCCAAGGTCGCCAGTGGCGCGGCCGAGACCATGCCCTATTTCATGGTCACCAACCTCGCGCGCACGCTGGGCGAGCTGCAGGAGCGCAACATCTGGTGCATCGGCACCAGCGACGACGCGCCCAAGACCCTCTACCAGGTCGACCTGAAGGCGCCCGTGGCGCTGGTGCTGGGCGCCGAAGGGCAGGGCATGCGCCAGCTCACGCGCAAGCGCTGCGACGAGCTGGTGGGCAT
>JASGEH010000187.1:0-55953 GCA_047606565.1 Comamonas sp. | reverse complement strand
CTGGCGGCCGGCGCGGCGGCCTGTGCTTGAGTCTGTGCCTGAGCCGGCGCGGCCACCTGGTCCTGGCGCGCGCCCTTGGCGACGCTGCCGAAGTCCATGCCGAGCTGCTCGAACACCTTGATCGCGGTGGCGCGCCCGGCGCCGTAGACGCCGCCGCCCGGGTGCTGGAAGGGCCCGGCCAGGAACAGCCGCGCCACGCCGGGAACGGTGAACTGGCCCAGGTCCTGGGTCGGGCGGGCGCCGGCGCTCTGGTGGAAGTAGGGCGCCACGCCGTGCAGGTCGCCGCGCACCATGCTGTTGGGCGAGCTGCGCTCGAGGTCCAGCGGGCTGACGATGCTGCGGGCGATGATGTTGTCGCTGTCGAGGTTCTTGACGAACTTGCGGTAGTGGGCGAGCGAGAGATCGCCGATCTCCTCCTTGATCTCGTCCCAGTGGCGCTCCTTCCAGCGCGGGTCGGTGACCTTGTAGGGCGCGAAGGTGATGCCGTGGAACATGCCGGCGCCAGCGGGCACGCGGGTCTTGTCGCCGATGCTCTCGTCGCCGCCGGCGCACAGCCGGCGCTCGGTGATCAGGCCGCGCTTGAGGTCGTCGAAGTCGGCCAGCATCTCGTCGAGGCGGTCGGTGGCCATGAATTCGAGCATGGTCGCGTAGCCCACTTCCTCGCCGGCGTAGTACTCGCAGTTGCGCTTGAGGTCGTAGTGGCTGACCATGATCGAGAAGGGCGCGAGCTGGGTGCGCTCGGCCTTCTTGAGCACCGGCTCGGGCACGCCCTCGACGAACTTGCGCACCACGTGCGGGTGGATCGCGCCGATCACCGCGTCGCGCGCGTCGATGCGCTCGCCGTCGGCCAGCTCGACGCCGGTGGCGCGGCCTTCGCGCGTCAGGATCTTCTGCACCTCGGCGTTGCAGCGCACCTCGCCGCCGTGGGATTCGATGCAGCGCACCAGCGACTCGGTCAGCTTGCCGCTGCCGCCGATCGGCTGCGACACGCCGTAGGTGTGGATGATGCCGGGCATCAGCAGCACGCCCATGCCGGTGCCCAGTTCGTTGGGGTGCTGCAGGTTCTCGCTGACCAGGCGCAGCAGGTGGATCTTGATCTTGTCAGACTCGTACAGGTCGTTGACCAGGCTCAGGCAGTCGCGCGTCATGTACTCCAGCATCAGCCGGCCTTCGTCGCTGCGGTCGAGCATGGCCACCAGCTCGCCCAGCGGCGGTGGCGGCGAGTACAGCCCGGGCATGAACACCTGCAGGATCTGCTGGCTGATCTTGACGAAGTTGCGGTAGGTCTCGGCGTCCTTGGGCGAGATCTTGGCGAAGCACTCGCAGGTCTTGTCGAGGTCCTTGTAGGTGAACAGCACCGACTGGTCCGGGAAGATGGTGGCGTGCGGCACCGGCGAGTAGTGGTACTTCAGCCCGTGCTCGGACAGCAGACCCAGCTCGTCCTGGCGCAGCATCGGGTTGCCCTGGATCATGATGTGCACGGAGGAGTGCTCGTCGTGCCAGTAGCCGGGGGTGTTGAGCTGGCGCGTCGAGACGCCGCCGCCGGGATAGGGCTTGCGTTCGAGCACCAGCACTTTCTTGCCGGCCTTGGCCAGGTAGGCGGCGGCGACCAGGCCGTTGTGGCCGGCGCCCATGGCGACGATGTCGTAGGAACTGCTCATGTCTGGGGAATGCTTGGAAAATTTTTAATGGGAAACCGGCACGAAGCGGTTGTCGATGGCGCCGAACACCGAACGGCCTTCGGCGTCGAGCACCTCGAAGCGCAGGCGTTCGCCGAAGTGCAGGAAGCCGGTACTGGCCTGCCCCTGGTCGATCACCTCGACCGCCCGGCGCTCGGCCAGGCAGGCCGAGCCGACCTCGCGGTAGGTCTTGTTGCTGACGGTGCCCGAGCCCAGCACGAAGCCGGCGCCGAGACGGCGGTTGTAGGCCACGTGGGCGATCAGCTCGCCAAAGCCCCAGTCCATCTCGCGGCCGTTGGGCTGGCCGAACCACTGGCCGTTGCGCTCGACCCGCATGTCCAGGTGGACCCGGCCGTCGCGCCAGGCCTCGCCCAGTTCGTCGGGCGTGACGGCCACCGGCGCGAACACGGTCGCCGGCTTGGCCTGCACCAGGCCGAAGCCCATCTGCAGCTCGCGAAACAGGTGGGTGCGCATGCTGACGTCATTGAGGATGGTGACGAGCCTGACGTGGCCGAGCGCCTCTTCGGCGCTCGCGCCCATGGGCACGTCGTCGGTGATGACGGCGAACTCGCCCTCGAAGTCGCACTGGTCCTCCTCGCTGGGGAACTCGTAGTCGGCGTGCGGTCCGCGGAAGTCATCGCCCTGGCGCGGCACCAGCACCGGGATGCCGGGCGTCTTCTTGACCGTCAGGTTGTAGGCGCGCTCCATGATGTCGCCGTGGTTGAGGAAGGCCGAGGCGTCGATGAACTGGTGGCTGCGCGGCAGCGGCGCCAGCGCCTGGTGGGGGTCGAAGGCGAAGGCCTCGGCCAGTGCGCCGGCGTTGAGCTGCTCGTAGCGCTGCTGCAGGGCCGGCGCGCGGGCGTTCCAGTCTTCCAGCAGCTCGCGCTGGGTCGCGGCGATGGGCGCGGCATCGACCGCGCGGGTCAGATCGCGCGAGACCACGACCAGCCGGCCGTCGCGTGTGCCATTGTTGAGGGAGGCGAGTTTCATGGGTTTCTTTCGGACAAGAGAGGCCGCCGTGGCCGGGCCGAGGATCAGGACAGCGGTCGGCCGCCGTCAACGGGGATGACGGTGCCGGTGCTGAAGCTCAGGAGCGTGGCCGCCGCCAGCACCGCCGCGCCGACTTCCTCGGGCTGCGCCAGCCGGCCCAGCGGGGTGCGGCCGGCCTGCTCGTCGCGCCAACTGGCGTCCATCGACTTGACGAAGTCGGTGTCGGCCAGGCCGGGTGCCACCGAGAGCACGCGGATGTCGGGGGCCAGCGCGCGCGCCAGCGAGCGCGTCATGTTGTCGACCGCCGCCTTGGAGGCGCAGTAGGCGACGTTGCTGCCCATGGCGGTGACGGCGGCGATGGAGGAGACGTTGACCACCAGTCCGCGGCCCGACTGCCGCAGCAGCGGCGCGAAGGCGCGCACGGCGGCGAAGGGGCCGCGCACGTTGGTGGCCAGGATTTGGTCGATCAGCGCGTCGTCCAGGCCGTCGAGGTCGGCGTGCGGCACGTAGCGCGTGGTGCCGGCGCAGTTGACCAGGATGTCGCAGCGGCCCCAGCGCGCCTGCACGTCGCTGGCCAGCACCTGCAGCGCGGCGCTGTCGGTGACCGGCGCGCGCAGCGCGGCGTGCGGCAAGGCGGCGGCGGGCAGGCTGGCGGCCAGGGCCTGCGCGGCCTCGTCCGAGCGGTTGTAGCCCACGCCCACGGTCGCGCCGGCCTGTGCCAGCGCGATGCAGATCGCCGCGCCCAGGCCGCCGGCGCCGCCGGTGACGACGGCCACCTGTCCATGCAGTTGCTGGCTCATCGCGGCAGCCTCAACCCTGGGCGCCGAAGCGCCGCACGCGGATGTCGGCCTGCTCCTGGTGGCCAGGCAGGCGCTCGTAGCTGCACAGACGCGAGCAGTACTCGCCGATGTGCACCGAGGCCGCGTCGGTCAGCACGCGTTGGTAGGTGTGGGTCTTGATGAACTTGCCCACCCACAGCCCGCCGGTGTAGCGGCCCGCGCCTTGCGTGGGCAGGGTGTGGTTGGTGCCGATCACCTTGTCGCCGTAGCTCACGTTGGTGCGGTGGCCGAGGAACAGCGCGCCGTAGCGCGTCATGCGCTGCAAATACCAGTCCGGGTCCTTGGTCATGACCTGCACGTGCTCGGAGCACAGGCGCTCGGCCTCCTGCAGCGCTTCCTCGTCGTTGTCGCACAGGATGATCTCGCCGTAGTCGCGCCAGGACACGCTGGCGATGTCGCGGCTGCCCAGGCGGGCGAGTACCTGCTCGATGGCCGCCGGCAGTTGCTCGGCGATGGTCTTGCTGGTGGTGATGCAATAGGCCGGCGAGGTCGGGCCGTGCTCGGCCTGGCCCAGCAGGTCGACCGCGACCAGCTCGGCGTCCACCGTGTCGTCGCAGATCACCAGCGTTTCGGTCGGACCGGCGAACAAGTCGATGCCGACGCGGCCGAACAGCTGGCGCTTGGCCTCGGCCACGTAGGCGTTGCCGGGGCCGACGATCATGTCCACGGGCGCGATGCTCTCGGTGCCGATCGCCATCGCGGCGACCGCCTGCACGCCGCCCAGGCAGTAGATCTCGTCGGCGCCGGCCAGATGCATGGCCGCGACGATCTCGGGGCTGGGCTTGCCGCCGAAGGGCGGGGCGAAGGCGATCACGCGCGGCACGCCGGCGACCTTGGCGGTCAGCACGCTCATGTGGGCCGAGGCGATCAGCGGGTATTTGCCGCCGGGGATGTAGCAGCCGACCGAGTTGACCGGGATGTTGCGGTGCCCGAGCACGACGCCGGGCAGGGTCTCGATCTCGACGTCGTGCAGCGTGCTCTTCTGGATCTGGGCGAAGCGCCGGATCTGGGCCTGGGCGAAGCGGATGTCGTCGAGCGCCTGCGGGCTGAGTTCGGCGATGCAGGCGTCGATCTGTTCTTGCGAGAGCCGGAAGTCGGCGGGCGCCCAGCGGTCGAATTTCTCGCTGTACTCGCGCACGGCGGCGTCGCCGCGCGTCTCGATGTCGGCCAGGATGGCCTCGACGGTGGCGCGAACCTGCGCGCCGTCTTGGGATTTCGCCGCAGCGGAGCGGCCCTGCTTGAGGTACTGGATCATGAGGATGACTCCGGATGGAGGAGGGAAGCGGAAATGGGAAGTGGAAAAACGGGGCCCAGGCCGCGCTTCAGCGGTCGGCCTCGAAGGGCTGAAGGAACTCGATCAGGTTGCCGGCGCAGTCGCGCACGAAGGCGGTCGGGTTGCCGTTGACCACCAGTTCGAGCGCGATGTCGGCGCCGGCGGCACGCAGCGCGGCGATGGTGGCCGGCACGTCGTCGACCTCGAAGCAGATGTGCTTGTGGCCGTGCGTGCGCAGGTCGAGGTTGGGCTGGCGCCGGTCCTCGGGCAGCGGCTGGGCGCCGGCGACCTCGAAGATCTCGACGCGGAAACCGTCGTCGCGCCGCAGAAAGGCGATGTCGGCCGGGATCTTGTCGATGTGCAGCCGGCGCTCGGGCCGGAAGCCCAGCATGCGGCCGTACCAGTCCACCGCGGCGTCGAGGTCGGGTACGCTGATGCCGAAATGGTGGGGGCGCAGCGCAAGGCTCAGGGCAGGGGGGCGGGAGGGTGTCGTTGTTGTGGGCATCGGCTTGGGTCGCGTCAGGCGAAGGGCTTGTCTCTGGGGCTGCATTCTGGTGAAAGCGGATGCTGTGGGAAATCAGTTAATCTCGAAGTGTTGATCCGATTTCATTGAAATAAAGGGTAAACCCTTGGGCGTTTTCCATGAAATCATCGTGCTTTGTCTGGGAAGAAGGGGGTCTGCTGTCCTCCTGTTTTGATACGATCTGGTGGATTAATTCTGGAGATTTGTCCGATTCAATCGGATGAGATCGATTTTGCATCTCACGCTTCCCAATGGACTGAAGGACATTGCCCATGCGGCTCGGCCATTTCGACTTGAACCTTCTGGTGGCGCTCGACGCCCTGATCGAGACCCGCAGCGTGACGCGCGCCAGCGAGCGCCTGCACATCGGCGTGTCGGCCACCAGCAGCGCGCTGGGGCGGCTGCGCGAGCACTTCAACGACGAACTGCTGCAGCAGGTGGGCCGGCGCATGGAGCTGACGCCGCTGGCGCGGCAACTGGCCGAGCCGGTGCGCGATGTGCTGCTGCGCACGCGCGCCACGCTGCAGGCCAAGGCCGGCTTCGAGCCGGACAGCGAGGAGCGGGCTTTCGTCTTCAATGCCTCCGACTACGTCACCACGGTGCTGATCACGCGGCTGACGCGCCACTTGCAGGGCTATGCGCCCAAGGTCAGGCTGGAACTCAGCAGCCTGGGCGACCGGGTGCTCGAACAGCTGGATCGTGGGGGGGTCGACTTCGCCATCTTTCCCGAGAAGTACGCGAGCCCCGAGCACCCGAGCGAACTGTTGTTCGAGGAGAGCTACAGCTGCGTGGTCTGGCTCGGCAATTCGCAGGTCGGCGAGCAACTGTCCCTGGACGACTACATGGCGCTGCGGCACGTCACGGTGCGCTTCGGCCCGGGGCATGCGGCCAGCTTCGAGGAATGGTCCTTGCAAAACGATGGGCTGCGCCGACATGTCGCCGCCGTGGCCGGCAGCTTCAATGCGCAGGCCCAACTGGTGGTGGGCACGCCCTGGGCGGCGACCATGCAGACCCGGCTGGCGCGCTGGTACGCCGAATTCCTGCCCATCCGCGTGCTGCCGATGCCGGTGGAGATTCCGGCCCTGCGCATGGTCATGCAGTGGCACCGCTTCCAGAACAAGGCGCCGGCCCACCAGTGGATGCGTGAACAGCTCCGGGCGGTCGCGGCGTCGATGCGGTAGAGCGTGTTATGAACTTTTTCCACGCCCGCGTTGGTGCCAGAAACGGTCAATCGCAAGGCGCGGCTTGCCGCCAAGGCCGGGGCCTTGGCAAAAGACGCAACGCCGCGAGTGGCCGTTTCTGGCGCCAACCTGAAGGGCAAGCCCTGCGAAGACCCGTCTGCGGCGTTGCAGGCCGCTCGTGGTGCAACACACCACCGCGCGTCCCGCGCCTTGCATCCGGGTCTTCGCAGGACTTGCGCGAGCATGGAAAAAGTTCATAACACGCTCTAGAAAAACGCACGATGAAGCTGGCTGAAATCTCGATCCGGCGACCGGTGTTCGCCACCGTGCTGTCGCTGCTGGTGGTGCTGGTCGGCATCGTCAGCTACTTCAACCTGCCGGTGCGCGAGTACCCGCGCATCGACGAGCCCATCGTCACCGTCTCGGTCACCTACGGCGGCGCTTCGGCCGAGGTGATGGAAACCCAGGTCAGCAAGGTCCTGGAGGACTCCATCGCCGGCATCGACGGCGTCGACATCCTGACCTCCATCAGCCGCGCCGAGCGCAGCCAGGTGACGGCGCGCTTCCGCCTCGACAAGAACCCCGACTCGGCCGCCGCCGACGTGCGCGACCGCACCTCGCGCGTGCGCGGGCGCCTGCCCGACGACATCGACGACCCGGTCATCAGCAAGGTCGAGGCCGATGCCTGGCCCATCATCTGGCTGACCTTCTCCAGCGACCGCCTGTCGCGGCTGGCGCTCAGCGACATCGTCAACCGCATCGCCAAGCCGCGCCTGCAGACGGCCACCGGCGTGGCCGAGGTCAATCTGTATGGTGAGCGCCAGTACGCCATGCGCGTGTGGCTCGACGCCGAGCGGCTGGCGGCCTACCGGCTGACCCCGGCCGATGTGGAAAGCGCCATCCGCGCCAACAACCTGGAGCTGCCGGCCGGCCGCATCGAGAGCGCGCAGCGCGAGTTCGGGGTGACCGCGCAGACCGACCTGACCACGCCGGCGCAGTTCGCCGACATCGTGGTGCAGACGGTCAACGGCTTTGCCGTGCATCTGCGCGACGTCGCGCGGGTGGAGGAGGCCGCGCTCGACGAGCGCAGCACCGCGCGCATCAACGGGCGCGACGCGGTCATGGTGGGCATCACGCGCCAGGCCACGGCCAACCCGCTCGACTTGTCCCAGGCGGTGCGTGCGATGCTGCCGCAGGTCGAGGAAGAACTGGGCGGCACGGTCACGGTGCAGGTCGCCAACGACAGCTCGGTGTTCATCGAGCGCTCCATCCACAACGTCTACCGCACCATCGTCGAGGCGGTGCTGCTGGTGGCGCTGGTGATCTTCGTCTTCCTGCGCACGCTGCGCGCCTCCATCATCCCCATCATCACCATCCCGGTCAGCCTGGTGGGTACCTTCGCGCTGATGGCGCTGGCGGGTTTCTCGATCAACACGCTGACGCTGCTGGCGCTGGTGCTGGCGATCGGCCTGGTGGTGGACGACGCCATCGTGGTGCTGGAGAACATCTACCGCCACATCGAAGAGGGCATGGCGCCGTTCCAGGCCGCGCTCAAGGGCGCGCGCGAGGTGGGCTTTGCCATCGTGGCGATGACGCTGACGCTGGCCGCCGTCTACGCGCCGCTGGCCTTCACGCCCGGGCGCACCGGGCGGCTGTTCGTCGAGTTCGCGCTGGCGCTGGCCGGCTCGGTGCTGGTCTCGGGCTTCATCGCGCTCACGCTCTCGCCCATGATGTGTTCGCTGCTGCTCAAGCACAACCCGCAGCCCGGCCGCTTCGACCGCTTCATGGAACGACGGCTGACGGCGCTGTCGGCCGGCTACGGCCGCTGGCTGGGCGGGCTGCTGGCGGTGCGGCACCCGGCCGGCGCCGGCTGGCTGCGCCGGCACCTGCTGCAGCCGCGCGGGCTGGTGGTGCTGGCGATGCTGCTGGTGGCAGTGGCGATCGCGCTGGTCTACCCGCGCATGCGCTCGGAGCTGGCGCCGGTCGAGGACCAGGGCGTCATCAGCGCCCGCATCACCGCGCCCGACGGCGCCACGCTGGCCTACACCGACCGCTACACCCGGCAGGTCGAGCGCCTGGGCGAGGTCCACCCGGAGTTCGACCGCATCTTCACCACCGTCGGGCGCCCGGTGGTCACCAACGGCAGCGTCACCTTCCGCGCGGTCGATTGGGAAGACCGCTCGCGCAGCATGGCCGAGATCTTCGCGCAGATGCGCCCGGGCATCGCCTCGGTGGCCGGCGCCGACGTCATCCTGGGCATGCCGCTGCCACTGGGGCAGGGCGCGCGCGAGCGGCCGGTCAACTACGTCATCCTCACCTCCGACAGCTACGAGAACCTCAACCGCGTGTCGCAGGCCATGCTGGCCGCCATGAACGCCAACCCCGGCCTGCTCGGGCCGGAGTCGGACCTGGAGCTCAACAAGCCCGAGCTGCGCCTGGAGGTGGACCGCGAGCGCGCGGCCGACCTGGGCGTGCAGGTGTCGGTGGTGGCCGCGGCCATCGAGACCATGCTGGGCGGGCGCACCGTCACGCGCTACAAGAAGAACGCCGAGCAGTACGACGTGATCGTGCAGACCGCGCCCACCGGCCGCAGCACGCCGGAGGACATCGCGCGCATCTACGTGCGCGGCAGCCGTGGCGACATGATCGCGCTGTCGTCGCTGGTCAAGGTGAGCGAATCGGCCGCCCCGCGCGAGCTCAATCACTTCGGCCAGCGGCGCGCGGTGGTGCTCAAGGCCAATCTGGCGGCCGACTACCCGCTGGGCGAGGCGCTGGCCTTCATGGACCGCACCGCTGCCGAGGTGCTGCAGCCCGGCTACTCGACCGACCTCAACGGCGCCTCGCGCGAGTTCCGCAACTCGCAGGGCGCGCTGGGCATCGTCTTCGCGCTGGCGCTGGTGTTCATCTTCCTGGTACTGGCGGCCCAGTTCGAGAGCTTCGTCGATCCGCTGGTGATCCTGCTGTCGGTGCCGCTGTCGATGATCGGCGCGCTGCTGGCGCTGCAGTGGAGCGGCGGCTCGCTCAACGTCTACTCGCAGATCGGGCTGATCACGCTGGTCGGCCTCATCACCAAGCACGGCATCCTGATCGTCGAATTCGCCAACCAGCTGCGCCAGCAGGGGCGCGAGACGGTCGAGGCCATCGTCGAGGCCGCCAGCACCCGCCTGCGCCCCATCCTGATGACCACCGGCGCCATGGTGCTGGGCGTGGTGCCCCTGGCCCTGGCCAGCGGTGCGGGCGCCGAAAGCCGCCAGCAGATCGGCTGGGTCATCATCGGCGGCATGTCGCTGGGCACGCTGCTGACGCTGTTCGTGGTGCCCGTGGTCTACACCCTGCTGGCGCGCCGGCGCGTGCCGGGCGAGCGAGGAGGCGAGGCGGTGCAAGCCATGCCCCAGGGCGTGCACGCCGGGGCCGGCGGGGAATAGCCACGGCCCCTGCGCAACACGGCGACCGGCTGCTGGTTATTTGAGCCAGCGCGAGGCCGCGTCCTGCAGGCCGCCGCGCTTGTCGACGAGATCCCACGCGTAGTTCATGACACGGGTGTAGTCAGCGTCATCGACTGGCAGCATGAAGCCCAGGTAGCTCTTGGGGGTGAGCGGGTTGTCGATGAACTTGGCGGTCAGGCGCGCATCGGCGTGGGCGTAGTAGAGCGCCTCGTAGGTTTCGGTGATCATGACGTCGCCCTGGCCGGCGGCGATCAGGCCGGGGATCTCGGCGTTCTTCTCGTGGGTGCTGACCTGGGCCTGGCTCAGGTTGGCGAGCACGAAGGCTTCGTTGGTGCCGCCCGGGTTCTTGATCACGCGCACGCCGGGCCGGTTGAGGTCGGCCAGCGACTGGTACCGGGCCTGGTCGGCGGTCTGCACCAGCGCGACTTTGCCGAAGGGCGCGTAGCCGGGCAGCATGTCGATCTGGCGCAGGCGGGTGGGGTTGCGGGTGATGCCGCCGACGGCGACATCGAACTTGTTGGCCTGCAGGTCGGCGAGCAGGTTGGGCCAGGAGGTGGGGACGTACTGCACGGCCACGCCGAGTTCCTTGGCCATTTTCTCGATCACGTCGATGTCGTGGCCCTCGTAGCCGCCCGCGGCGGTCCGGATGGCGAAGGGGCGATAGTCGCCGGGCGTGCCGACGCGCAGCGTCTTGTTGTCCATGATCTGGTCCAGGCGGGGGCCAGCGTAGGCACTGGAGCAAGCGGCGGCACAGGCCAGGAGGGTCATGAGAAGGCGAGGAAGCAAGCGCATATGGAACTGGGGGACGGAACGGTTGGAGGCGCGTCGTGGGCCGTCGGCGGGAGGATGGACGGTCGTGCGCACGGCGGCTGACTGCAATTTCCATACCGTGCAGCCTTCTGCAAGGTCACCATTTTGAGTGAATCATGTATTTTCTCTACATGGCCGCAAAAAATAGCTCATCAATTGAGGATTGGCACATATTTCGTGCATCTCCAAGCATGGGCAGGCACCTCATTTGTGCGCGCTTGAATCATTGGGGTGCATCGGGTGTCGATTTCATGCATTTTTCTCCAATAAATACATGAAATCTTCTTTTTGGAACAAAAATTGCATGATGAGTGCAGTTCTCCTTCTTTTTCTTTCTCTGTAGCACATGAATCCACATTCCAGTCCAGGCGATGCGGGCCGCCTCAAGCGCGCGCTGAGCAATCGTCATATCCAGTTGATCGCCCTGGGCGGGGCGGTCGGCACCGGCTTGTTTCTGGGGGTCGCCCAGACCATCGAACTGGCGGGGCCTTCAGCCCTGCTGGGTTATGCGATTGCGGGCGTGATCGCATTTTTCATCATGCGGCAACTGGGCGAGATGGTGGTGGCCGAGCCCGTCGCGGGATCGTTCAGCCATTTTGCGCATCGCTACTGGGGCGGCCTGGCGGGCTATGTCTCGGGCTGGAACTACTGGGTGCTGTACGTGCTGGTGAGCATGGCTGAACTCACGGCCGTCGGCATCTATGTCCAGTATTGGTGGCCGGGCGTGCCGACCTGGCTGTCGGCCGTGGTGTTCTTCGCCCTGATCAACGGCATCAACTTGTTGCACGTCAAGCTGTTTGGCGAAATGGAGTTCTGGTTCGCCATCATCAAGGTCGCGGCGATCGTGGCCATGATCGTGTTCGGCGGCTGGCTTCTGGCCAGCGGCGATGGCGGTCCCCAGGCCAGCATCGCCAATCTCTGGCAGATCGGCGGCTTCTTCCCGCACGGCGTGGGGGGCTTGTTCATGGCGATGGCCGTGATCATGTTCTCGTTCGGCGGGCTGGAGTTGGTGGGCATCACGGCGGCCGAGGCCGAAAAACCCGAGACCACGATTCCGCGCGCGACCCATCAGGTGATCTACCGCATCCTGATTTTCTATGTGGGCGCGCTGGCGGTGCTGCTGTCGCTCTATCCCTGGAACCATGTTCAGCAAGGCGGCAGTCCTTTCGTGATGATCTTCCATGCGCTGGACAGCGAGTGGGTGGCGACGGTGCTGAACATCGTGGTGCTGACCGCGGCCTTGTCGGTCTACAACAGCTGCGTGTATTGCAACAGCCGCATGCTGCTGGGCCTGGCCTTGCAGGGCAACGCCCCGCGCGCGCTCGCCAGCACCAATGCGCGTGGCGTCCCGGTGGCCGCGCTGGCGGTCTCGGCGGCAGCGACGGTGCTTTGCGTGCTGATCAACTACCTGCTGCCGGGCAAGGCCTTTGGCCTGCTGATGATGCTGGTGGTGGCGGCCTTGATCATCAACTGGGCCATGATCAGCATCACGCACCTCCGCTTCCGCGGCGCCATGCGGCGTGCGGGCGTCACGACGCGCTTCAGGAGCCTGGGCCAGCCCTACACCAACTACCTCTGCCTGGCCTTCATGGCGGCGATTCTGGTGGTGATGTACCGCACGCCCGGCATGGCGATGGCCGTGTGGCTGATTCCCGCCTGGCTGGCGGTGGTTTGCGCCAGCTATGCGCTGACCCGGCGCCGCCGGCTGGCTGGGGCCGGCTGATCCCAACCGGCAGGAGGGAAGACTTGCATGAGCCATTCCATCGATGAAAGCGACCGCCGGATGCTGGACCTGCTGCGCGACAACGGACGCTTGACCAACCAGGAGCTGGCCGATCTCGTCGGGCTGTCGGCTTCCCAATGTTCAAGGCGACGCATCGCGCTGGAGCAGGCGGGCTTGATCCTGGGCTATCACGCGCATCTCTCGCCGAGAGCGGAGGGGGCGCCCGTCATGGGCATGGTGGAGGTCCGCCTGATCAACCACACCCCGGAGGCCATTTCGGTCTTCAACGACTTTGTCCGTGGGCAATCCGTCATCCGTGACGTTTTCAAGCTGACCGGCGATTACGACTACCTGGTCAAGGTCGCCGTGGCCGATTTGGCCGGCATGAGCCGGCTGATCAGCGAACTGGCCTCTCTCAGAGGGAGCGTCAGCCATTTGCGCACGGCCATCGTGCTGGAGCGGCTCAAGGAAAACGGCATGGCCTTTGCCGTGCCCGCAAGCGAAGAGTCGGCGGTGCCCGCCGCAGGAAACAGGTCATGACCACGCCATCCGCTTCTTCCACATCCACATCCGCTGTCGTCGCGGTCCCCCATACCCTGGGCGAGGACCTGCTGGCGCTGTTCACCGGCTCCTTCGTGATCGCCTTCGGCGTGATGCTGCTGCAGCAGTCGCACGCGATCACGGGCGGCACGGCCGGGTTGGCCTTCTTGCTGCACTATGCGCTGGGGCTGAAGTTCGGCCTCGCGTTCTTCCTGCTCAATCTGCCGTTCTATTACCTGGCGCTGCGGCAGATGGGGCGGGCTTTCGTCATCAAGACCTTTGGCGCGGTGGCGCTGGTGTCGCTGTTCACGGAACTGCACCCGCGCTTCGTCTCGATCGCGCAGATCAGCCCCTTCTACGCGGCGCTGCTGGGCAATGTGCTGATGGGCCTGGGCTTCATCGTGCTGTTTCGCCACAAGGCCAGCCTCGGGGGGATTAACATCCTGGCCCTGGTGCTGCAGGAGCGGCGTGGCATCCGGGCCGGCAAGGTGCAGATGGTGATCGATGTGTTCGTCATCCTGGCCTCGCTGGCCCTGGTGCCCTGGCCGGTGCTGCTGGCCTCGGTCGGCGGGGCGGTGGTGCTCAACCTCATCATCGCGATGAACCACCGGCCCAACCGCTACCTGGCCTGAGTGCCTTGCCCCTCGCATCCATCCACCGTTTTACTCATTTCTCTCCGGAGCCAGCATGTTCCAGCACATCGACGCCTACGCGGGCGATCCCATCCTGTCATTGATGGAAGCCTACAAGACCGATCCGCGCGCGGACAAGGTCAACCTGAGCATCGGCCTGTACTACGACGCCCGGGGCATCATCCCGCAACTGGCCTCGGTGCAGGAGGCCCAGGCGCGGCTGGAGGCCGGCAGCCACGGCCCCAGCCTCTACCTGCCCATGGAAGGCTTGCAGCCCTACCGCGCGGCAGTGCAGTCGCTGCTGTTCGGCCAGGACAGCGCCGCGCTGGCCGACGGCCGCATTGCCACCATCCAGACCCTGGGCGGCTCGGGCGCGCTCAAGGTGGGGGCGGATTTCCTCCAGCGCTATTTCCCGCAATCCGAAGTGTGGGTGAGCGACCCGACCTGGGACAACCACGTCGCCATCTTCGAGGGCGCGGGCTTCAAGACCCATACCTACCCGTATTTCGACGCCGCGACGGGCGGCGTGGATTTCGCGGGCATGCTGGCTGCGCTGCAGCAACTGCCCCGGCACAGCATCGTGCTGCTGCACCCGTGCTGCCACAACCCGACCGGCGCGGACCTGACGCCGGCGCAGTGGGACCAGGTGGTGGCGGTGGTCGAGGCGCGCGGGCTGATCGCCTTCCTCGACATCGCCTACCAGGGCCTGGGCGGCGGCATGGCGGAGGACGCCTACGCCATCCGCGCGCTGGCCGCCGTGGGCGTGCCGTTCTTCCTCAGCAACTCGTTTTCCAAGATCTTCTCGCTCTACGGCGAGCGCGTGGGCGGCCTGTCGGTGGTCTGCGAAAGCCGCGACGCCGCCAGCCGGGTGCTGGGCCAGCTCAAGGCCACGGTGCGTCGCAACTACTCCAGCCCGCCCACCCACGGCGCGCTGCTGGTGGAGACCGTGCTGGCCGATGCCGAGCTGCGCGCGTCCTGGCTGGCCGAGGTGGAGGCCATGCGCACGCGCATCATCGCCATGCGCCAGGTGCTGGTCGATGCCCTCGCGCAGGCCCTGCCGGGGCGCGATTTCGGCTACCTGCTCGCGCAGCGCGGCATGTTCAGCTACACCGGCCTGAGCGCCGCCCAGGTCGACCGCCTGCGCGAGGAATTCGGCATCTACCTAGTGCGCAGCGGCCGCATCTGCGTGGCCGGCCTCAACGAAGGCAACGTGGCGCGCGTGGCGCAGGGCTTTGCGGCCGTGATGGCCTGAGGACAGACATCGCGCATGCTTGGCCTAGATGCCGAGCCGGTCGCGCAACGCATACCAGGTTGCGCCCAGCGAGGTCAGCGGCACGCGCAACAGGCGTCCGCCAGGGAAGGGCAGGTGCGGCAGGTTGGCGAAGGCGTCGAAGCGTTCGGCCTGGCCCTGCAGTGCCTGGCCCAGCACGCGGCCGATCAGGTGGGTGAAGGTCACGCCATGGCCCGAGCAGCCCTGCGAGTAATAGATGTTGGACGCCAGCCGGCCGACTTGCGGCAGCCGGTTGAGCGTGAGCAGGAAGTTGCCGGTCCAGGCGTAGTCGATGCGCACACCTTGGAGTTGCGGAAAAGTCTTGAGCAGCTTGGGCCGGATGATGGACTCGATGTGCGCCGGATCGCGCGCGCCGTAGATCACACCGCCGCCGTACAGCAGGCGCCGGTCGGCGGAAAGCCGGAAGTAGTCCAGCAGGTAGTTGCAGTCTTCCACGCAATAGTTCGTGGGCAGGATCTCGGCGAAGCGATCGCCCAGCGGCTCGGTCGCGACGACTTGGGTGCCGCAGGGCATGGAGCGTGATGCGAGTTGCGGCTCCAGGTCGCCGATGTAGGCGTTGCAGGCGATGATGACGTAGCGTGCGCGCACCTGCCCTTTGGCGGTATGGACCACGGCGGGCTCGCCGCGTTCGATGCGCAGCACAGGCGTTTGCTCATGAATGACGCCACCGAGCGATTCAAAGGCGGCTGCTTCGCCTTGCGCCAGGCGCAGCGGGTGCACATGCCCGGCGCTGCGGTCGAGCAGCACGGCGCGGTAGCGGCGTGTGCCGAGAGCGCGTTCGGCGGCGGCGGCGTCGAGGATTTCCAACTGGCGGTGGCCGTAGCGCTCCCACAGCGCCTTGTGGTGCTCGATCTGGCGGACCTGCTTGCCGGTGATCGCGCCAAACGTGCCGCCGGGGCTGAAATGGCAGTCGATGCCGTAGCGTTCGATGCGCTCCTGGATGATGCGTGCGCCTTCGAACGCCATGCCGCCCAGCGCCTGGCCGGCGGCCTGGCCGTGGCGAGACTCGATGACGTCGATGTCGCGCGAATAGCTGTGTACCAGTTGCCCGCCATTGCGGCCCGAGGCACCCCAGCCCACGCGGGCAGCTTCCAGCACCACCACTTTGAAGCCAGCTTCGGCCAGCTCCAGAGCGGACGACAGGCCGGTGTAGCCGGCGCCGACGATGCACACGTCCGCCTCTGCCGCACCCGCCAGCGCGGGGCGATCGGGCTGCGGCAGGCCGGAGGCGGCGTAGTAGGAGCCCACGTGGTCCGCGGTGCCCGCACGCGCACTGGAGATGCCGGGCTGCGAGGGCTGGGTGAAGGAGAGGGTGGAAGCGGTCATGATGGTCATTCCTCCAGCCGAACCCAGGTGGTCTTGAGTTCGGTGTACTTGTCGAAGGCGTGCAGCGATTTGTCGCGACCGTTGCCGGATTGCTTGTAGCCGCCGAAGGGCACGGTGATGTCGTCCTCGTCATATTGGTTGACGTGCACCGTGCCCGCGCGCAGCGCGCGCGCCACGCGATGCGCGCGGCCCAGGCTGGCGCTCCAGACGCTGGCTTGCAGGCCGTAGGGGCTGTCGTTAGCGATGGCAATGGCTTCTTCTTCCGTCTGGAAGGGGATGACGGAGATCACGGGACCGAAGATTTCCTCGCGTGCAATGGTCATCGAGTTGCTCACGCCGTGAAAGATGGTCGGCTCCACGTAGAAGCCCCCGGTTTCCGCGCGCGCCTGGTGGCCACCGCACAGCAGTTGCGCGCCTTCGGCGTGGCCTTTGCCGATGTAGCCCAGCACGGTGCGCAACTGGCCCTCATCGACCAGCGCGCCCATGCGCGTTCCTTCGGCCAGGGGATCGCCGGGCAGGAAGTCGCACGCGGCGTCGTGCAGGACTTCGGTAAAGGCGTCCAGCGCGCCTTGCTGTACCAGCACGCGCGTCGGCGCGTTGCACGATTCGCCCTGGTTGAAGAACACGCTGCCCGCGGCGGTGCGCGCCGCGCGCTCGATGCTGGCGGCATCCTCGAACACCACGAAGGCGGACTTTCCCCCCAGCTCGTTGTAAACGCGCTTGAGATTGGACTCCCCCGCATAGGCCAGCATCCGGCGGCCGACGCGGGTCGATCCGGTGAAACCGATGGCGTCGACGTCCATGTGCAGGGCCAGCGCCTCGCCAGCCTCGTGGCCGTAGCCGGGCACGACGTTGAGCACGCCGGGTGGCAGGCCGGCCTCCAGTGCCAGTTCGGCCAGCCGCAGCGCGCTGTAGGGCGATTTTTCCGAGGGCTTGAGCACCACGCTGTTGCCGGCCGCCAGCGCCGGACCCAGCTTCCAACTGGCCATCAGCATGGGGTAGTTCCAGGGCACCACCGCGCCGACCACGCCCATGGGTTCGCGCGTGATGAGTGCGAGGTAGGCGTCGGCCGTGGGCGCGACTTCGTCGTAGCGCTTGTCGATGGCCTCGCCATACCAGGCGATGCAGCGGGCCGAGGACTGGACGTCCACAGCCAGCGCATCGCCGATGGGCTTGCCCATGTCCACGGTCTCCAGCAGGGCGAGTTCTTCGCCGTGTTGGCGGATCAACTCGGCCCAGCGCTGCAGCACGCGCTTGCGCACCGCGGGCGGCTGGCCGCGCCAGCGGCGGTCCTCGAAGGCCGTGCGCGCGGCGTGCACGGCGGCGTCGATGTCGGCGGCCTGACCCCGTGTCACGGCACCCAGCAAACGTCCATCGATGGGTGAGAACTTGTCGAACGTTGCGCCGTCGCGGGCGCTGGCGCGGCGGCCGTCGATCAGCGCCCGGCCGTCGGGTTGCAAGGCCTGGGCGCGCTCGGCCCATGAGGAAATGGTCGTGGCCATGACGATGGACTCCTTGCCGGATCAGAAGCTGACGACGACGGATGTGCCGATCAACTGGTTGGTCCTCTTGTAGGCGCCACTGGCGCTGTCGAGAAAGACATTGCCGTTGGCATGGTCGAGCCGGTATTCGAGTTTGAATGCCGTGTTCTCGTTATAGGCGTAATTCAGGCCCACGGTAAAGGCTGCACGGTTGACGCCCTTGCTGGCATTGCCGACCACCCACTCGCCGTCGCGGTAGACCATGCCGGGACCGATGCCGTTGACGCTGTCGGTCTCGGTGTAGCCGCCCAGCAGTCCGCCACCGTTCTTGCGGTTGACCACGTAGTCTGCACGCACGATGCCCGTCAACCGGGGACGGAACTTGTACGCCGCCGTGGCTGACGCGCCGTACCACGCGGCATCGCGCAACTCGCCGTCGTCGCCCCGCGTGATGGCGGCCTTCTTCTGATTGCCGTAGGTCAGTTGGCCAGCCAGCGACAGGTCGCCACGTTCGTACCAGCCGTCGAGGGTGAGCAGATTGACGCGCGAATCGGCATCCATCTGTCCGTTGTAGGCCTTGCCCAACAGGCCGGACAGGCCGCCGCCCCAATATTCCTGGCCCACGTAGTCGAGGCGGAAAGCCAGGCCCGGGGCTTTTTCGCCGTCATCGCGGCGGCTGGCATTGATGTTGGCCAGCATGCCCTTGGCTTCCCAGTCGCCCGAGGCCCAGACCAATCCGGCGCCAACGTACTCGGTGGCCGCAGAGAAGTCGAACAGCAGGTTGTGGGTGACCAGCTTGTTCTTGACCGGGTCGACGGCTTCGTAGCCCGCCCAGTCGGGAACCAGGCCCGCCAGGATCTTGGTGGTGTTGCTGCCGGGGATCGGCAGGGTGACGTTGGCTTCCTGCACGATGGAACTGATGCCTTCGGCCACGCCTTGCGTACTGCGCTGGGGCGTCAGGCCGAGCTTCCAGACCGTGCCGTTTTCGGTGGTCTTGGTGATGTCGAGCAGCATGCTCCCCATGAACGAGTTGTCGTAGGCGTAAGCGCCGTCGTTGAGGAACTGGAAGCCCGCGCGGTGAGCGCGCTGGTTGTAGATGAAGGTCGGGTCCATGTAGCCGGAGAGGGTCAGGCCCTTGATTCCCATGGTCTCGCTCCGCTCGTCCGCGGCGTCGGCCCGGGCTTCGAGCCGGTTGACCTGCTGTTGCTGTTCCACCGTCATGCCGGCCGATTGGGCGCTGGCGGCCGTCTCGCTTTGCTTGAGCCGTGCTTCCAGTTCGGCCAGGCGCTGGCGCAGGGTGTCGAGTTCCTGCCGCCATTCGCTGGGGGGCTGGGCCGTGGTCTCGGCATGCACGGTCGGAATGAGCGCGGTCAGCGCGAGACTGATGCTGGCAAGGGGCCATTTTTTCATGGGTTGCTCCTGAAGCGGTGAAGGAAAAAGGCAAAACGCGGGGTGGCGGCTGGCCGCATGGCGACCTTCCGGCGAGACGCTGCGAGCCGCAGCTGAGGGGGGATCGGGGGGGACGCTAAGGTCTGCGTCGGGTTGGCGTCACTAGGGCGAGGCGCGGGCGGCATGGGCAAGTTCGCGGTCCATGCGCACCGCGCGGCGCGCCATGTACCAGCTGGCCAGCACGACGCAGGTCGCCACCACCACCACGGTGACGGTGGCCACGGCGTTGATGGCCGGACTCAGCCCCAGTCTGGCGCGCGAGAACACCACCAGAGGCAGGGTGCTGGAGCCGGGGCCGGAGAGGAAGGCCGAGAGCACCACGTCGTCCAGCGACAGCGAGAAGGTCAGCAGCCAGGCCGACAGCAGCGAAGGCACGATGGCGGGCAGCGTCACCAGCATGAAAACCTGGCTGGGGCGGGCGCCCAGGTCCATCGCCGCCTCCTCCAGGCGCGGGTCGAGCGCCCGCAGCCGCCCTTGCAGCACCACGGTGGCGTAGGCCATGCCCACGAGCATGTGGCCCAGGCCGATGGTCAGCATGCCTCGTTCGGGAAAGCCCAGCCAGCGCTGCAGCGAGACCAGCATGAGCAGCAGCGACAGGCCGACCACCACGTCGGGCATGACCAGCGGTGCGTTGACCATGCTGGAAAACAGCGTGCGGCCCTTGAAGCGCGGGTACTTGACCAGGGTGAAGGCGGCCAGCAGCCCCAGGATGGCAGAGCCCGTGGCGGAGGCGAACGCAATTTTGAGCGACAGCAGGACACCGTTGATCAGCTCGTGATCGGCGGCCAGGCTCGCGTACCACTTGAGCGTGAACCCGCCCCACTGGTTGGCCACCCGAGAGTCACTGAACGAGTAGATGATCAGCGTCAGGATGGGCAGGTAGAGAAAGGCGAGGCAGGCAGCCAGCCAGAACTGGCTGAAGCGCGCGTTGAAGCGCGGCGTGAAGACGGCGCGGCGAGTCACGATCGGGGGCATTCAACGTCCTCCTTGCAGTTGCTGGTCGGCGCGGTTGAACAGGGCCAGTGGCACGACGATCAGCAGAATCATCGCGACGGCGACGCTGGAAGCCATCGGCCAGTCGTTGTTGGAGAAAAACTCGTCCCACATCACGCGGCCGATCATCAGCGTCGAGGGGCCGCCGAGCAGCTCCGGCGTGACGTATTCGCCAATGCAGGGAATGAACACCAGCATGGCGCCGGCGACGATGCCCGGCCACGACAGCGGCACGGTGATGCGCCAGAACGATTGCCAGGGCGTGGCACCAAGGTCGGCCGCCGCTTCGAGCAGGCGCAGATCCATCTTGCACAGGTAGGCGTACAGCGGCAGCACCATGAACGGCAGGTAGGTGTAGACCAGGCCGATGAGCAGCGACAGCGGTGTGTTCATGAGCTGGCCGGGCGTGCTGATCAGCCCCAGATGCATCAGCAAGGGACCCGCGCCCAGGCCCTCGCTCAGGCGCGCGACCCAGCCGCCCTCGCTGAGCAGGCCTTTCCAGGCATACACGCGCAGCAGGAAGCTGGTCCAGAACGGCAGCATCACCAGCATCACCAGCAAGGGCTGCAGGTTTTTGCGGGCGCGTGCCATGAAGTAGGCGAAGGGGTAGCCCAGCAGCAGGCACAAGGCGGTGGTGATGGCCGCGTACTTGAGGCTGTTGAGGTAGGCCACGGCGTAGAGATCGTCCTGCCCGAGGTAGAGGTAGTTGCCCAGTCGCACGGTCAGGCTGAGGGTGCCGTCGGCAAATTGGAGGAGGTCGCTGAACCGCGCCCCGTCCATGCTGGAGAGACTGATCTTGAAGACCACGAGGAAGGGCAGCAGGAAGAACGCCAGCAGCCAGATGAATGGGATGCCGATGACGACGCGGCGGCCTGGGGCGCGAGGGGTGAGGCGGGGAAGATTCAAGCGCATGCCCAATCCTCCTTACTGGGTCAGGACGACTTGGGCGGTTTCGTCCCACTGCGCCCAGACCGATTCGCCCGCGCGCAGCGCACCTTCCCGATGGCGCTCGGCATTGACCGTGGAGACCTTGAGCCTGGCGCCGCTGGCCGTCTGGGCGTGGTAGACGGTGTAGCTGCCAAAGTAGGCCAGCTCCTGCAGCGTGAGCTGGGCGAAGTTGAATTCACCTGCGGGACGTTCGCGCGTCAGGCGGATTTTCTCGGGGCGCAGCGCGACCGTCACGGGCATGCCCAGCGTGCCCGTGATGCCATGGCCCACTTTGTGGCGGCAGTCGGCGCAATTGATGACGACGTGGTCGGGTGCATCGATGCTGACTTGGCCCTGCATCAGGTTGACGTTGCCGATGAAGTCCGCCACGAAACGGCTCGACGGCGTCTCGTAGATGTCGCTGGGCGCGCCAACCTGGAGGATGCGGCCTTCGTTCATGATGGCGATGCGGCTGGCCATGGTCATGGCTTCTTCCTGGTCGTGCGTGACCATCACGCAGGTCACGCCGACTTCCTTGAGGATGCGCACCAGCTCCATCTGGGTCTGCTCGCGCAGCTTCTTGTCGAGTGCGCCCAGGGGCTCGTCGAGCAGCAGCAGCCGCGGCTTCTTGGCCAGGCTGCGCGCCAGCGCAACGCGCTGCTGCTGCCCTCCCGAGAGCTGGTGTGGCTTGCGCTTGCCGAACTTTCCAAGCTGCGTGAGTTCGAGCATGGCCTGCACGCGTGCGGCGACTTCGTCGCGCGCGATGCCATCGCGGCGCAGGCCGAAGGCGATGTTGTCCCAGACCGTCAAATGCGGAAACAGCGCGTAGCTCTGGAACATCATGTTGATCGGGCGCTGATAGGGGGGCTTGCGGCCCAGGTCTTCGCCGTCGAGCAGGATTTCTCCCGAGGTCGGTGCTTCGAAGCCGGCCAGCATGCGCAGCAGCGTGCTCTTGCCACAGCCGCTGGAGCCCAGCAGGGCGAAGATTTCGCCGCGCATGATGTCCAGGCTGACGTGGTTGACCGCCAGGATGCCGCTGCCGAAATCCTTGACGACATCGCGGATTTGCAGGAAGGCCCCTGAAGGTGGACGGGAAGGCAGATTCATGACGTGTCTCCAGACGCGCGCAAGGGGAACAGGCTCGCGCGCGCCATTGCTCGGCGCAGCTGAACGCCTCAGCGGTCAGTAAAGAGTTGGGGGGCTCGCCTCAGAGCCCCGTCTTGAAAGCCGTGAAGAGGCGGGTCATGAGCCGTCGCGTGCTGTTTTGCAGCACATCGGGCTTGCCCGACATCAGGCCGTCAAGCTGCTCTTTCGAGGGGTAGAGCGCCTCGTCCTTGGCCAACTCGGCGCTGGCGGACTTCTGCGAGACCTGCGAGGTGGGGTTGGCGTAATACACCTCCTGAGTCAGGCTGGCCTGGACTTCGGGGCGCAGGATGTAGTTGATCCACTTGTGGGCATTGTCGGGGTGGGGCGCATCGGCCGGGATGGCCATGGTGTCCATGAAGATCATGGCGCCACTCTTGGGCATGTAGGCGACGATGTTCTGGCCGGTCTTGCCGTCGATGGCGCGGTGGCGAGCGATGTTGATGTCGCCCGAGTAGCCTTGCACCAGGCACAGTGAGCCGCTGGCCAGGTCGTTGATGTAGCCAGAGGAGCTGAACAAGGTCACCGAAGGGCGCAGCGAAGCCAGCAGCGTCTTGGCCTGATCGTAGTCTGCCGGGTTGCTGGAGAACGGAGACTTGCCCAGGTAGAGCAAGGCCACAGCGACCATGTCGGTGGGCGAGTCCAGCACGGAAATACCACAGCGCTTGAGCTTGCTCGCGTATTCGGGCTTGAACAGCAGGTCCCAGGCGTTGTCCGGCAGGGGCAGGCCGCCCAGCGCAGCCTTGACCTTGTCGAGGTTGTAGCCAATGGTGTTGAAGCCCCACAGCCAGTCGACCAGATACTGGTTGCCAGGGTCGAGCAGGCCCAGGTAGGAGACGATGGCCGGGTTCAGATTCGGATAGTTGGGGATTTTGCTTTTGTCGATTTTCTGGAACAAGCCGGCGTCGAGTTGCAGCTTGGCCCAGTACGACGATGGCACGACGATGTCATAGCCGGTCTTGCCGGCGACGAGCTTGGCATTGACGATTTCGTTGTTGTCGAAGACGTCGTAGCGGACCTTGATGCCGGTCTCCTTCTCGAAGTTCGCGACCGTGTCCGGCGCGATGTAGTCCGACCAGTTGTAGATGTTGAGCACCTTTTCCTCTTCGGCGCGGGCGCCGCCGGCCAAGCCGGCGAGGAGGGCCGCGCCGAGGACCGCGTTCAGCGCATGACGCGCCTGGATTCTCAGTCGTGTGGACAGGAAGGAAGACATGGGGTGGTCCTTTCAGGGGATCGGAGAGAAGACGGGCGGGTTCTAAGGGCTGGGTCGTGTGGCAACCCAAGGGCTAGACGTGCAGCAGCAGGTGCTCACGTTCCCAGGGCGAGATCACTTTCATGAACTCGTTGTATTCGGTGTCCTTGACTTCGGTGTAGACGGTGACGAAGTCGGGGCCCAGAATTTCGGCGAGGTCAGGGGCGCCACGCAGCAGCGTGAGTGCCTCGCCCAGGCTGCGCGGCAGGTGGTAGTCGCCGAGGTAGGCGTCGCCGCGGCACTCTTCGGTGGGTTCGATTTGCTTGATGATGCCGAGATAGCCGCAAGCCAGTGTGGCTGCCAGTGCCACGTAGGGGTTGGCGTCGGCGCCGATGACGCGGTTCTCGATGCGACGAGCCTGAGGGGGCGCCACCGGCGAGCGGAAGCCCACAGTGCGGTTGTCCGTACCCCAGTGGATGTTGATGGGTGCGGCCGCGTGGCGCACCAGTCGGCGGTAGCTGTTCACGTAGGGCGCCAGCAGCGCCATGGCCGACGGGATGTAGCGTTGCAGGCCGCCGATGTACCAGCGGAACTCCTGGGAGGGCGTGCCGTCCGGATTGCTGAAGAGGTTGCGCCCGCTGGCCGTTTCCACCAGGCTCTGGTGCACGTGCATGGCGCTGCCGGGCTCGCCGGCGATCGGTTTGGCCATGAAGGTCGCGTACATGTTGTGGCGCAGCGCGACTTCGCGCACGGTGCGCTTGAAGAAGAACACCTCATCGGCCAGCCGCAGCGGGTCGCCGTGGAAGAAGTTGATCTCCATCTGGCCGGCGCCGATTTCATGGATCAGCGTATCCACGTTGAGGTGCATCGCCTCGCAATAGGCATAGATGTCCTCGAACAGCGGGTCGAATTCGTTGACCGCGTCGATCGAGTAGGCTTGGTGCGAGGTTTCGGCGCGGCCGCTGCGGCCCTTGGGCGGTTTGAGCGGGAGATCAGGGTCGGGGTTGCGCTCGATCAGGTAGAACTCCAGCTCGGGTGCGACCACGGGCGACCAGCCCTTGGCCTCGAACAGGCCGCGCACGCGCCGCAGTACCGAACGCGGAGCGAAGGACAGCAGCTTGCCCTCGCGGTCGTAGCAATCGTGGATGACCTGGGCCGTCGGGTCGCTGGCCCAGGGCACGATGCGTGCGGTCGAAGGGTCCGCACGCAGGTGGATGTCATGGTCGGTCGGGCTGATGATGTCGAAGTAAGGGCCCGACTCGGGTTGCTGGCCAGTCACGCTGGTGGCTACCACGATCTCTGGCAACCGCATACCGCGGTCTTCGGTGAAGCGGTCGCGCGGCAGGATCTTGCCGCGCGCCACACCGGTGAGGTCGGGAACCAGGCACTCGACCTCGGTGACGCGTTGTTCGGTGAACAGCCGGTCGAGTTCAGCGAAGGATTGGTTGGCGTGGTCTGGATTCATACGCTCAGTTCGGTCGTTGGAAGGAGGTGCAAGGGCATGACGGGGGCATGCCCATCAGCCGGGGTCGGTCGATCGGGCATCGCGCCAAGCACGGCATGCCGCACCAAATGCCGTGAAGAGGGCGGTGGAAACCGGGTTGCCCGCGGCCTGCCACTCGGGATGCCACTGGACGCAAAGTCCGAAGCCGGGAGGCTGCGCGATCGAGAAGGCCTCGACCAATCCGTCCGGCGCCCGAGCCTCCTGGCGCAGACCAGGCGCCAGGCGAGCCACGCCTTGCCCGTGCAGGCTGTTGACCTCGAAGCGCCGTTGGCCGGGCAACAGCTTCTCAAGCAGGCCGCCTGCGCTGACCTCGACCTCGTGGGCCAGGCCGTACTGCACTTCGACGGGAAACTCGTCGGACGGACTGCGATGGTCGTCCAGGCCGGGCTGTTCCTGAACCGCCTGGTGCAGCGTACCGCCCAGGGCCACGTTGACTTCCTGCAGGCCCCGGCAGACGGCCATCAGCGGCAGGCCTCGGGCTACCGCGGCCCGGATCAGGGGCAGCGTGCTGTGGTCGCGCAACCCGTCGAGCGGCAGACTGGCGTCGTGTACGCCTTCACCATAGTGGGACGGATGAACGTTGGAGGGCGAGCCGCTCAGGAACACGCCGTCGGCGAAATCCAGCCAGTCGGCCAGTTCCTCGCCGTCCACATTGGGCACCACAACCGGCAGACAGCCCGCCAGGCGCACCGCCTGCACATACTTGTGACCGACGACGTGGAAGGGATGGTGCCCCAGCGTGCGGTTGCAGACGGGGATGAGTACCCGGGGAGGTCGTGCCGCGGCCCCATCGCGAGAGGAATATGTATCCGGGCTGGTCATGATGGTGGAACCTTTCGAATGCCGTAAAGATATCGGCTTACTGGCCCAGAAAGAAGGGCCAATTGCCTCAAGGAAAATGGTCCAATTCTTGCTGCTTTACAGGGATTAATGCACTGGAAACAAGCTGTGTGCACCAAGATGGTTTCGGGAGAGGTTTGGGAAGAGGGATATGCAGACTGCAGCGCTTCATGACTGGCTGAACCAGGAGCTTCAGCGCAACCCGCCGCAGGGGCTCACGCGTCAGCCTGGTGCTGTGCTGCTGAGCCTGATTCGCCGCGCCATCCTCGACAACGTGCTCGTGGCTGGCGAACGCATTCCGTCCTCGCGCGAGCTGGCACGCGAACTGGACGTGGCGCGCAACACGGTGGTGGATGTCTACGAGCAACTCAAGAGCGAGGGCATGCTGGTGGCCGGGCAAGGCGCTGGTACTTTCGTGTGCCCGGTCCTGCGCGGCCCCAGGCCCTACACCCGGGCGTCGACGCCGGGCGACGCGGCGCTGCGTCCGGCCAGGGGGGAGCGGCCGTTGCGGCTGTCGCGCAGGGGGCAGGCCTATCAAAGTCATCCGATCCATCGCTTCTGGGCACCGCAAGCCTTTGGTTCGGGGCGGGTCGATCTCAGCCTGTTTCCGCTGGCCACCTGGAACAGGCTGCAGCGCCGCCACATCGCGCAGGCCAGTGCGTGCTACCTGGAATCCGGCGAAGAAGGGGGCTCTCTGGATCTGCGCAGCGCTATTGCCAGCCATCTGCGCACGGCCCGCGGGGTACGCTGCCAGGCCGAGCAGGTCATCCTGACGGACGGAACGGTCGAGTCGCTGGAGTTGATTGCGCGCCTGATGACGGACCCCGGCGACATCGCACTCACCGAGAACCCATGCTACTGGGGAGCCGGCCACGTGTTGAGTGGTCACGGCCTGAGCATGCGGGCACTGGACGTGGACGGTCAAGGCTTGCCGCTGCCCACACCAGAACAGTTGCCGCAGCCGCCGAGACTGGTCTACCTCACGCCTTCACATCAGTTTCCCATGGGGCACGTGATGACCCTGCCGCGCCGCATGGAGTGGCTGCGCTATGCCGAGCAGCATGATGCGATCTTGCTGGAAGACGACTACGACAGCGAATACCGCTATGAAGGCAAGCCTTTCCCTTCGCTGCAGGGCATGCATGAAACCGATCGCGTGATGTACATGGGGACCTTCAGCAAGAGCCTCTATCCCGGCATCCGCATGGCTTATCTGGTGGTTCCCGAATCGCTGCGGGCCGTGTTCGCCACGGCGTCGTCGGATTTCTACCGCGACGGTGACATGGTTCTTCAGCGCACGCTGGCCGATTTCATCCGCGAAGGCCACTACGCGGCGCATATCCGCGTGACCCGGCGCGAATATGCCGTGCGGCGCGAAGCCTTGCGCACCGCCTTGCTTGCCGAGTTGAGCGTCGAGTTCGAGCAGGGCCTGATGACGCTCTCCGGTGGCACCATGGGCATGCACATGACGCTGCTCCTGCCGCTGTGGGCAGATGATCAAACGATCGCCCAGGCTGCCGCGGCACTGGGCGTGACGCTCGTGCCACTGTCGATCTACTGTGTGAGCACGCGCCACAGTGGTCTGCTTCTGTCCTACGCGGCGGTGCCGTGCGACCAGATCGCTGCGAAAGTCGCGATCATCGCGCCGGTGATCCGGCAGGCACTGGCGTGCCAGCCCCGCTCAACGAAGGCGATGTGACGCAGAAACGCACCGCCGTGATGGTCCAGACCACGGGCCTGGAGGCGGGCCAGGTCGCTATGGGTGCAAGAGCGCAAGCGCACGCCAGGGCCAGCGCTTCACCTTGCGAGCGCCGCCGGCCTCGGGACAAGGTCTCCGACGCAAGGGCATTCATGGTCAGGCATGCGCGGCCTCCAGCGGCTCGATCGTCAATAGTTCCGGGCCGATGGCCTTGCGTGCGATGTCTGCGTCGTACTGGGCCTGCAGGTTCAGCCAGAATTCCGTGCTGGTACCGAAGAAGCGGGCCAGGCGCAGAGCGGTGTCGGCGGAAATCGAGCGGGTGCCCTTGATGATGGCTCCCACGCGCGTCTGGGGCACATGGATGGCTTGGGCCAGCCGGTACTGGCTGATGCCGTAGGGTTCGAGAAATTCCGCCGCAAGGATTTCACCCGGCGTCGGCAGAGGGATAGTCTTGGCCATATTGCACTCCTGCGCATCAAAAAAACCGGCGCTCTTGGCGTCAGTGGTAATCGACGATCTCGACATCCTGGGGCCCTTGTCTGGTCCAGACGAAGCACAGGCGCCACTGGTCATTGATGCGGATGCTGTACTGGCCGGCCCGGTCGCCTGAAAGGGCCTCAAGCCGATTACCGGGCGGCGAGCGAAGGTCGGTCACGTCGCGGGCGGCATGCAGCATGCGCAGTTTGCGCAGGGCGACCGTCTCGATGTTCACCCAGCGCCGCACACGCCGTTGTTCGAACAGGGCTTGCGTGTCAGCGTCGGCAAAGGATAGGATCGGCACGCATGAATGCTAACGCATTGCGTTACCAACGTCAAGCGTAGCTAATCCGATCCGGCGCGCATCCGGGCTGGCCGTTTCATTGGAAGCCAGCCTACTTGCCCCAACTGTCGCGCAGCCCGGTGCTCTTGTTGAAGACCGGTCGGCCTTCGGCGTGGTCCACGCGGTCGGCGACGAAGTAGCCGTGGCGCTCGAACTGGAACTTGTCGTCGGGCTGGGCCTGGGCCAGCGCGGGTTCGAGGTAGGCGGTGACGACTTTGAGGCTGTCCGGGTTGAGCGCTTCGAGGAAGTCCTTGCCGCCGGCGTCGGGGTTGGGGTCGGCGAACAGGCGGTCGTAGAGGCGGACTTCGGCTTCGACGGCGTCGCTGGCGCCGACCCAGGTGATGACGCCCTTGACCTTGACGGCGTCGGCGCCGGGGGTGCCGCTCTTGGTGTCGGGCACCAGTTCGGCGTGGACTTCGATGACGTCGCCATCGACGTTCTTGACGGCGCCGGTGCATTGGATGACGTGGCCGTACTTCAGCCGCACGCGGTTGCCGGGCTTGGTGCTGCCGTCGGCCTGGGGCTGGGGCGGGTAGAGGCGGAAGAAGCCCTTGGGCGGGGTTTCCTCGTAGTCGCTGCGCTCGATCCACAGCTCGCGGCCGAACTTGAAGTGGCGCTGGCCGCGTTCCGGGTGGTGCGGGTGGGCGGGGGCGGTGCAGTCGTCGAGGGTGCCGGCGCCGTGCAGTTCGTCCCAGTTGGTGATGACCAGGCGGATCGGGTCGAGCACGGCCATGGCGCGCGGGGCCTTGTCGTCGAGGTCTTCACGCAGCGCGCCTTCGAGGCTGCTGTAGTCGATCCAGCCGCCGGATTTGCTGACGCCGCTGCGCTCGGCAAAGAGTTGCAGGGCCTGCGGTGTGTAGCCGCGCCGGCGCAGGCCGGCGATGGTGGGCAGGCGCGGGTCGTCCCAGCCGGCGACGTGGCCTTCGTCGACCAGTTGCTTGAGCTTGCGCTTGCTGGTGATGACGTAGGTGACGTTGAGGCGGGCGAATTCGTATTGGCGCGGGGCAGGGGAGGCCAGCAGGCCGCCTTCGATCAGCCGCGCCAGCAGCCAGTCGTAGAAGGGGCGCTGGTCCTCGAACTCCAGCGTGCAGATGCTGTGGGTGATGTTCTCCAGCGCATCCTCGATGGGGTGGGCGTAGGTGTACATCGGGTAGATGCACCACTGGTCGCCGGTGTTGTGGTGGGTGGCGCGGCGAATGCGGTAGATGGCCGGGTCGCGCAGGTTGATGTTGGGGCTGGCCATGTCGATGCGCGCGCGCAGCACGGCCGCGCCGTCGGCCAGTTCGCCGTCGCGCATGGCGCGAAAGCGCGCCAGGTTCTCGGCCGGCGTGCGGCTGCGGAAGGGGCTGTCGGTGCCGGGCGTGGTGAAGTCGCCCCGGTTGGCGCGCATCTGTTCGGGGGTCTGCTCGTCGACGTAGGCGTGGCCGGCCTCGATCAGGTACTCGGCCGCCCGGTACATGAAGTCGAAGTAGTTGCTGGCGTAGTACAGGTGCTCCTGCGGCTGGCCGCCGAAGTCGGACTGCCAGCCGTAGCCCAGCCAGCGCACGGTGTCGAGGATGCTGTCGACGTATTCCTGCTCTTCTTTTTCGGGGTTGGTGTCGTCGAAGCGCATGTGGCAGACGCCGCCGTACTCGCGCGCCAGGCCGAAGTTGACGCAGATGCTCTTGGCGTGGCCGATGTGCAGGTAGCCGTTGGGCTCGGGCGGGAAGCGCAGGCGCACGGCGGCGGGGTCGCTCGGGCCTTGCTGCTGGTGCGGGCCGTCGCCGGGCTGGCCGGCCCAGTGGCGGGCGGCGTAGGTGCCGGCAGCGAGGTCGGATTCGATGATCTGGCGCAGGAAGTTGGACGCCTTGGCGCCGTCGGCGGGCGAGGCGGTGTCCGGGGTGTTGGCGGGTGCGGTCATAAGGCGGGGATTCTAGAGCGTGCCAGCCCCAGGCGGCGCGGCCAGGGCAGGGGGAGGGCACGCAAACGGTGCGGCCGACCCGGCTGTCGGATGGCAGCTGGACTGCCGGGCAAGCGGCCCTCGCAAGCCTTAGCATCGGCATCCGTTCATTCCCTTGATTGCAGGAACAGGAGTTGCCATGCGCGAAATCGGTGCGACCATTGGCTTGCTCACGCTGAGCAATGTGTTCATGACCTTCGCGTGGTACGCCCACCTCAAGGAACTGGGCGGCAAGCCGTGGATCGTGGCCGCGCTGGTCAGCTGGGGCATCGCGCTGTTCGAGTACCTGTTGCAGGTGCCGGCCAACCGCATCGGCTACCAGGTGCTGTCGCTGGGGCAGCTGAAGATCCTGCAGGAGGTCATCACGCTGTCGGTGTTCGTGCCCTTCGCGGTGTTCTACATGAAGCAGCCCTTCAAGCTCGACTACCTTTGGGCGGGGCTGTGCATTTTGGCGGCGGTGTATTTCATTTTCCGCAGCGACATCGGGCATTGATGCCGGGCCACTGATCCGGACTCAGCCTCTCCTCGGGAACCGAGGCAGCCGCCTGGCCTTGCCGGCCGCACCGGGCGGCGCCAGTTTGTCGAGCAGGCCACGCAGGGCCTGGGCCTCGGACTTGTGTTCGGCGGCCGTCTGGCGCGCGCTCTGCAATTGCGCGTCGAGGTCGGCGATCTGCTGCTGGCCGGCTCTCCATTGCGCTGACTGGGCCTGCAGCGCATCGCGCTCGGCACCGAGCTGGCCCTGGGCGGCAGTGAGGCTGGCGATTTCCGCGTGATGGCGGCGCTCGGCTTGCGCGGATTGCTGCCGCAGGCCTTCCAGCTGTTTCTCGGCCGCCAGCCGCGCGGTGCGGGCCTGGTCGATTTCGCGCAGCGCGCGGTGTTCGGCGTCGACGGCGCGCTGGGCGGCGCGGTTGATGGCTTCGCGGCCTTTTTCGAGTTCGGCGCGAAAGGCCTCGGTGGTGCGCGCCAGATCCTGCTTGAGTTCATCTTTCTGGCGTGCCAGCGACTGGGCCAGCGCCGTGGTGGCGGCGTGGGCGCGCCGTTCCGACTCCAGTGCGTCATGGGCCGCGTCGCGCTCGCGCTCCAGGTTCTGCAGGGCTTGCCGCGACGCCGCGAGGCGCTGTTCGAGCTGCTGGTGGGCGTCGAGTGCCGCGGCCAGGCCGGCGCGGGCGTCCTCGGCCTGCTGCCGGGCCTCGGCACGCACGGCGGCCAGTTCCTCGCGCGCCTGTTCGAGCGCCTGTCCCCACAGCGACTGAACCAGCTCGCCGGCGGTCTGCCGCAGCGCGGGCGGCAGGTCCGGGTGTTCGATTTCCACTTTGGATTTGCTACGCAAGTCTTCCCAGAACGTCGCCAGCGCTTGCGCGGGCGTTCCCATGGAGCCTTTGCGCACCAGTTGGTAGAGCCGGCTGGCCGTGGGCGTGATGCCGTAGCGGAAGAACAGCAGGCCGCAGACCTCGCGGTACAGCGTTTTGGTGTCGGCGAAACGGGCCCGCAGGGCCTCGATGTCGGCTTGGATGGCATGGTCGGTGTTCATCATCAAATAATACTACGTATTACGTATTTTTCAATGACTCCTACATTAAATTTTGGACATTTTCCATATAATGTCCAAAGTAAGATTTCCAAGGATAGAATGGCATCCATGACGAAGCTCCAGCCTCTCCAAGCCCTCCAGACCATCGATCAGGTCTCGTTGCCGCCGCAGCTCGATGGCCGCCAGGGCCGCAATCGCGGCACCGACAAGCAGATCGCCGCCGACGACGACCGATCGGCCGTCCTGGCGTGGCTGGCGCGGTATGCCGATTCGCCGGCCACGCTGGCGAGCTACCGCAAGGAAGTCGAGCGGCTGCTGCTGTGGTGCGTCTACCAGCGCCAGGTCGCGTTGTCGGACCTGACGCATGAAGACCTGCTGGTCTACCAGCACTTCCTGGCCAAACCCGAGCCGGCCGATCGCTGGGTCATGAAGGTCAGCCAGAAAGCCGCGCGCGGTTCACCCGACTGGCGGCCGTTCGCCGGGCCCTTGAGCCCGTCGAGCGTCAAGCAGGCGCTGTCGACCATCAACGGTCTGCTGAACTGGCTGGTCGAGGCCGGCTACCTCAAGGGCAATCCACTGGCGCTGGGCCGGCGCCAGCGGCCGCAACGCCAGGCACGCATGACGCGCTTCCTGCCCATGGCCCACTGGAAGGAATTGCAGGCGACGATCGAACAACTGCCCACCGATTCCGACCGCGCGCGTGCCCAGGCCGATCGCGCGCGCTGGCTGTTCTCGCTGCTGTACATCGGCGGGCTGCGGGTGTCGGAAGTCAGCGGCAACACCATGGGCGGTTTTTTCTGCCAGCGCAGCGCCGACGGCAAGGAGCGCTGGTGGCTGGAGATCACCGGCAAAGGCAGCAAGACGCGCCAGTTGCCCGCCACCACCGAGCTGATGGCCGAGCTGATGCGCTACCGCCGCGCGCGCGGCCTGTCGCCGCTGCCCGCGCACGACGAGCTCACGCCGCTGGTCGGCACCATCATTGGCGCCCCCAAGCCGATGGCGCGCACGGCGATCCACGAACTGGTCAAGTCGCTCGTCAAGGCCACCGCCGACCGCCTGCGGCTGCGCGGCGACGCCGACTCGCAGGCCGCTGCCGCGCACATCGAACAGGCTTCGACGCACTGGATGCGGCACACCGCCGGCTCCCACCAGAGCGACCTGATCGACCTGAAAGTGGTGCGCGACAACCTCGGGCACGCCAACATCTCGACCACCAGCATCTACGTGCACGCCGAGGACGACACCCGGCACGATGCCACTTCGCAGGCGCACCGCGCCAATTGGGGGCGCTGAATGCCCTGCCCTGGCCCGTCCGTTCACCTCTTTTGTCATGAGACCTCGGAAGTCATAAGACTGCTTTAAGCCAGCGCGCCAAGACTGGCCGTGTCCGCCACCTTCATGCGTGGCGGCCTTTGCAATCTCTCTGCACAAGGAGTCACGGCCACCATGCTCAAGCACCAACACGCCATCCACGTTCGCCTCGCCAACGCCGAGTTCCTGCGTGCCTTCCTGGTCGAAGCCATCGAGCTGAGACTCGGCGACGCCGCGCGCATCGATGCCGCCATCGACGAACTGATCCGCCAGGCCATCGAGGACAGCGTGGAAAACCACGACCTCGACGCGCTGATCCAGGAGCTGCATGGTGATCCCCGGCTGCGCGACCGCTCGCGCGAACTCTCGACCCGGCGCAACAGCACCGACAACCATGACGTCCACGAATGGTTGCTGACTGGCCTGCCCTCGCTGGGTCAGCAGGCCAAGCTGGCCTTTCTGGGTGAACGGCTGGGCCTCAAGGGCGCCATCGAGGCACTGGCCCAGGCGCTGCGCATCGACGAGACCGACAAGACCCGCATCCTGTATGAGAACCTGCTGGGCCACCAGGTTCAGCCGCGCGAAGAGCTGCGCAGGCTGGCCGCCTGACGCTGTCCAGCCGCCGGTACGCGCGTTGGCCTCCCCTGGTGCGTCGCTTTTTCGCCAGGGTCTTGCCAAATCGATCATCCTGAACAAAAATACAGTTACTGGATAAACAGACAGATTGCTGGAGAGGGGCGCCCGCCGCGTCCACGAACAGCATAGGTCTGTGTTGTCAGCAACCGTTGCCGCCTAAGGATGGTCGCCATGAATAGCAGTTCGCTCAAACACGTCAAGCTCACGCCGCGCCAGCAAGAGATCCTCGATCTCATCGGGCAGGCCATCTCCCTCACGGGCGCGCCGCCCACCCGGGCGGAAATCGCACGCCAGCTCGGCTTCAAGTCGGCCAATGCCGCCGAGGAACACCTGCAGGCCTTGGCCCGCAAGGGGGCCATCGAACTGGTCAGCGGCACCTCGCGCGGCATCCGCTTGCGAGGCGATGCGCTGCGCGACATCAACGCCTCGCGCCAGCAGGCAGGCGGCATGGCACTCTCGTTCAACAGCCTCTCTTTGCCGCTGGTAGGCCGCGTGGCGGCGGGCTCCCCCATCCTGGCCCAGGAGCATGTGGACAGCACCTTCCAGGTCGAAAGCTCGCTCTTCCAGCACCGGCCCGATTACCTGCTGCGGGTCCGCGGCATGTCGATGCGCGACGCCGGCATCATGGATGGCGACCTGCTGGCCGTGCAGTCCACGCGCGAGGCCCGCAACGGCCAGATCATCGTGGCCCGCCTGGGCGAGGACGTGACCGTCAAGCGCTTCATGCGGCGCGACGGCGTCATCGAGCTGATCGCCGAGAACCCGGAATACAAAAGCATCTTTGTCCAGCCCGATGAGCCATTCGAAGTCGAGGGTCTGGCCGTCGGCCTGATCCGCAACACGCTGCTGATGTAGGCCCGGCCGCCTCGCCTGCCCTGCCCTGCGTCAGGGACGAGCGTCGCCCACTCGCGCACGTCTCGCCCATGCCGGCGGTGTCCTCATCCGGCCTCCGCCCCCCGTGTCCCACGTTCTTTTCGTGCCAGGAGTCCGCCATGGATCGCCGTTCATTTCCCGCGCTGCGTTCGTTCCCGCCTGTCCGTGCCTTGCACGCCCTCGTCGAATTTTTCGCGCCCTGGCAGAAAGATGAGCGGCTGCGGTCAGGGGGCATGGCCCCGTCCGATGCCCATGCGCTGGCGCGCCAGTTGCGGCAACTGCCGCACATCCGGGCGGCGCAGGTGCTCGACCGCTCGGCCGTCTCTACGCACCCGGCGGCCCAGCGTCCGCGCAACACCGCCCTGCGTGCCGCCAACGAGGCCGTGCACGCAGGGGCCGCCAACCTGCGCCCCCTGCGCGTCATCCGGGCGGTGGATCACCAGATTCCCGCATCCGCCTCAGGGCGCATGGTCATCTCCGGGCGGCTGGCCGACGTTTGCGCCGAACTGGAACGGCTGTCGGACGCGGCACAGGCTTGACGCTGCACATTCGGCCCGTGGGCCACGCCGGCCGCCTTGCGCACTGCACGACGGGCGCTTCGCTGACAGGCGCGCGATGGGGCCGCTCTTATGCTCCACACCCATCACACATGGGTTTGCAAACATGAGCATGGCGTCCGATTTCCTCCAAAACGTGGGCAGCAACGTGTCAGATCTGGCCAGCGCCCTCTCGAAGCTGTCCGCGCCGGTGGACCACGAAGACAAGACACGCTGGACTTTCGACGATGGTTCCACCATCGAGATCCGCCGCTTGCACGCCCCTGCTCCGGCCTCGTCGCCCAGCACCGCCGCCGTGGCGGGCGCCAGCTCCCGGGCGACATTCCCGGCTGCTGTCTGAATCCGTGTTGAGGTCCTGACGCCGGTTCGCTGGCCCTGCTCGGCCAACCGGCCCGGGCGCGGCGCCAGCCATGCCACGGTTTTTCACGCGCGGCTTCCTTCCCTCACAATGGCGCCTGGTTTTCCACCCTACCCTGGCCAGAAACACCAGAAATCTCATGGCCGTGTCCCGAGCGCCTGTTCTCAGGACGCGGCCAGAAGTCATTGTTGAATCCGTACGTCGAACAGACCACAAACGCATGAATATCGTCATTCTCGATGACTACCAGGACGCGGTTCGCAAGCTTGCCTGCGCGGTGAAGCTGGAGGCATTCAATGCCAAGGTCTACACCAACACGGTCAAGGGGCTCGGGCAGCTCGCCATCCGGCTCAAGGATGCCGACATCATCGTCCTGATTCGCGAACGAACAGTCCTCAATCGTGCGCTGATCGAGAAGCTCCCTCGCCTCAAGCTCGTCGCCCAGACCGGGCGGGTGGGTGCGCACATCGATGTCGACGCCTGCACCGAGCGCGGCATCGCCGTCGCCGAAGGCGTCGGCTCGCCCATCGCGCCGGCGGAGCTGACCTGGGCCCTGGTCATGGCCGCCAGCCGGCGGCTACCGCAGTACATCGGCAACCTCAAGCATGGCGCCTGGCAGCAGTCCGGACTCAAGGCCGCATCGATGCCGCCCAATTTCGGCTTGGGAACCGTGCTGCACGGCAAGACGCTGGGCATCTGGAGCTACGGCAAAATCGGCCGGCTGGTCGCTGGCTACGGCCGCGCCTTCGGCATGCGGGTGATGGTCTGGGGGGGCGAAACCTCGCGCGAAAACGCCGTGCGCGACGGCCTGGAGGTCGCCCCCAGCCGCGAGGCCTTCTTCGCGGAGTCCGACGTGCTGAGCCTGCACCTGCGGCTGAGCGAGCAGACCCGCCATGCCATCAAGCTCGATGACCTGATGCGCATGAAGCCCACGGCGCTGTTCGTCAACACCTCGCGGGCCGAGCTGCTCGAGCCCGATGCCCTGATCGCCGCGCTCAACCGGGGCCGGCCCGGCCTGGCGGCCATCGACGTGTTCGAGACCGAGCCGCCCTTGCAAGGCCACGCGCTGCTGCGACTGGAGAACTGCATCTGCACGCCGCACATCGGCTATGTCGAGCAGGAAAGCTACGAGCTGTACTTCAACGCGGCCTTCGACAACATCGTCAACTACATCCAGGGCACGCCCACCCACATCGTCAACCCGGCTGCCCTGAGTGTGCGGCGCTGACGGCCAGCATGCCCTCCCCCCGCTCCGACTTTTTCATCGCCGGGCCGCCCCAAAATGAAAAAGCGTTCCCTTGGGGGACCGGGACACCGCGCCAGCGATGGACCGAGGGGCCAGTTTTCATCGCCGGGCCGCCCCAAGATGAAAAAGCGTCCCCTTGGGGGACCGGGGCATCGCGCAAGCGATGGACCGAGGGGCCAGTTTTCAGACGCTGCCGCGCAGCGCCTGCGCCTCCTGCTCCAGCCCACGCAAGGGGTGTTGCGCGGCCGGCCAGGGGGGCTCGAAATAGCGCGCGACCTCGTCCGGCCGCACGTCCTCGATGCGCGCCGGATTCCAGCGCGGGGCGCGGTCCTTGTCCACCGCCAGGGCGCGTATGCCCTCGATGGTTTCGCCCTGCGCGCCCGGCCGCACGCTGAAGCAGCGCCGCACCAGCCCGCGCTCCAGCCGCAGCGCTTCGGCCAGCGACAGGCCGCGCGCACGGCGGATCTGTTCGAGCGTGACGTGCAGCATCAAGGGTGAGCGCTGGCGCAGCACGGCGGCGGTGGCGCCGGCCCAGGGCGTGCCCGCGCTTTCGAGCCGGTCGATCAGTTCGGCCACCGTGCCCGCGTCAAAGAAGGCGTTGATCTGCGCAGGGTCGAGTTCGGCCGCAGGCCGCGCCGTCTCGGGCGCATACCGGCGCGCCAGCATGCCTCGGGCCTCTGTCGCATCGCTCCAACGCCAGTCCAGCAGCTCGGCCCAGATCTCCGGCAGGGTCGCGCTGTCGACCGCCAGGTCGGCCAGCCCGAGCTGCACGGCGTCCCCCGCGCCAATGGTGGTGCCGGTCAGCCCCAGGTATTCGCCGGCATGGCCGGGCAACCGGCCCAGAAAATAGCCGCCGGCCACGTCCGGGAACAGGCCGATGGCTGTCTCGGGCATGGCCATGCGCGTGCCCTCGGTCACCAGCCGCAGCGACGCGCCCTGGCTGATGCCCATGCCCCCGCCCATCACGATGCCGTCCATGAAGGCGACGAAGGGCTTGGGGTAGCGGTGGATCAGGTAGTCGAGCGTGTATTCCTCGGTGAAGAAATCCTCAGCGCGCGCATCGCCCGCCAGCACCGCCCGGTGCAGGAAGCGGATGTCACCGCCCGCGCACAACACGCCGAATGGTCCTTGCCGGCCCTGCCCGCGCAGCAGCACCGCGCGGATCGCGTCGTCGCGCGCCCAGGCGCGCAAGGCGGCCAGCATGCTCCTCACCATCTCCAGCGACAGCGCGTTGAGCGCCTGCGGGCGATGCAGGGTGATGCAGCCCACCTGCCCGTGCGTCTCGATCACGATCTCATCGCGCTGCTGGTTTTCCGCGCTCATGGCCATGCCTTTCATGAACTGCCCTGCCCGCCATGTTGACACAGGCGTCTTCGGTCCGCGACCGTGCATCCTCTGGGCAGACCCGGGCGGCAGCTAAAATGAGCGTCCTATGGAACCTCCCCCTGCGGCCCCGCCGCACACATCTCCGCGCCCTGGAGCGCAGGCAGCCCTTGCGCTGGCCCTGACAGCCCGCACCTCGCACGGTGCCCGGCCTGTCCACCCCCTCTCCCTTCACTTTTCGACAGTCCGCGTGTACGCACGGCGGGCGCGCATCACATCATGGAATGGTTAAGCGACCCCGCCGTCTGGGCGGGCCTGCTCACGCTCATCGTCCTGGAAATCGTCCTGGGCATCGACAACCTGGTTTTCATCGCCATCCTGGCCGACAAGCTGCCGCCGCACCAGCGCGACCGCGCGCGCGTCGTCGGCCTGTCGCTGGCGCTGGTCATGCGGCTGGGGTTGTTGAGCATCATGGCGCAGCTCATCCGGCTGACCACCCCGATCGCCGAGTTCTGGATCTTCTCGTTCTCCTGGCGCGACATCATCTTGCTGGCGGGCGGCCTGTTCCTGCTGTGGAAGGCCACGACCGAGCTGCACGAGCGCCTCGAAGGCGTCGAGCACGCCGGCCCGGCGCGCAAGGGCTACGCCAGATTCGGCTTGGTGCTGGTGCAGATCGTGATCCTGGATGCGGTGTTTTCGCTGGACTCCATCATCACCGCCGTCGGCATGGTCGAGCACCTGCCGGTCATGATGGCGGCCGTGGTCATCGCCATGCTGGTGATGCTGCTGGCCTCCAAGCCGCTGACCGCCTTCGTCAACGCCCATCCCACCGTGGTGGTGCTGTGCCTGAGTTTCCTGCTCATGATCGGTCTCTCGCTGGTCGCCGAGGGCCTGGGCTTCCACCTGCCCAAGGGCTATCTGTACGCGGCCATCGGTTTCTCGGTCATGACCGAAGGTTTCAACCAGTGGCGCCAGCGCAACCTGCTGCGCCACCAGGCCCGGCTGCCCATGCGCGACCGCACCGCGCGCGCCGTGCTGCGCCTGCTGGGCGACCGCGAGGGGCTGGAGTCTTCGGACGGCACCTCCACGCAGGACGCGGTCGACGCCGCGCTGCCGGTGGCCTTCGGCCCCGAGGAGCGCAACATGGTCAGCGGCGTGCTGACGCTGGCCGAGCGCTCGGTGCTGTCCATCATGACGCCGCGCAACGACGTCGACTGGCTCGACATCACCGAGGACGCGGCAGTGCTGCGCCAGCAACTCAACGACCAGCCCCACGGCCTGTTCCCGGTGTGCGAGCGCAGCGGGCTGGACCATGTCATCGGCATCGGCCGCGCCAAGGACCTGCTGGCCGACCTGGTCAACCACGGCGCCATCGACCGCGCCGCCAGCCTGCGGCCGGCGCTGATCGTGCCCGAGACCATCAGTGTGATCCGCCTCACCGAGGTGTTGCGCCAGTCGCGCGGCCACATGGCGTTGGTCAGCGACGAATACGGCACCATCCTCGGCCTGGTCACGCCCATGGATGTGCTCGAGGCCATCGCCGGCGAATTCCCGGACGTCGGCGAGAGCCTCTCGGTGCAGCCGATCGGACCCGACCACTGGATCGTCGATGGTCTGGTCGACCTGCACACGCTGGAGATGGCGCTGGGCGTGCACGATCTGGCGCCCGACGACGCCGACTACAGCACGCTGACCGGCCTGATCCTCGACTGCTCGGCGCAACTGCCCAGCGTCGGCCAGGTGGTCGAGCTCAAGGGTCTGCGCTTCGAGGTCATGGCCATCGAGGAGCGGCGCATCACCAGCGTCGACGTCAGGCGGCTGGCCGGAGACGACGGCGAATATGCCGCAGAGAGCCACGCCCCGGACTGACCCAGCCACCGCTGGCGCGGCACCCCCAATGAGAAAGCCCGCCAGGCGCAATGCCGGCGGGCTTCTTTCTGGAGCGCATGTCGTCAGGCCCAGGGCAGGGCCTGCACGGATCCGGGGGGATCAGACCGGGCGCTTGAGGCGGATTTCCTCGATCTTCAGGTCGCCCACAGCCGTGGTGCGCGCGGTGTTGAGTTCGCGCTTGAAGCCGGCCAGCTCATAAAAGCGCAGCACGCGCTCGTTGCGCAGCGGCACCCAGACGGACACTTCGGTGCAGCCTTCGTCATCGAGGCCTTCGCGCGCCTCGTCCCACAGCTGCAGGCCGGCGCCCTGACCCCAATGGGTCGGCAGCACGTACTGGGCCCAGATCTCGCCGAAAGTCGGCTTGGTCTTGGGGTCGCGCGAGCGGTCGAAGCCGACGAAGCCGATGATCTTGTTGTTGTCGTCCAGAATCACCTTGACCTGCGGCTCGCTGTATTCGATGGCCTCGCGCCACATGGCCTGGCGCTTTTCCACGGGCATGCGGCCGATCTTTTCCTCGGGAAGGATGTCCTTGTAGGCGGCCTTGAGTGCGGTGGTGTGAACTTGGGCAATAGCGGATGCGTCGCGAAGGGTCGCGGCCCGGACCTGGAAACTGGGCATGATTTATTTATGGATGCGAAAGACGAAACCCGGCATTCTCGCCTAACACCCCGGTTCGGTTCAAGCCTTGACTTGCACCGAACTAGGCTGTAGCAGCACTGGAAGCGTGCAGGGTCAATCAAGAATGACCCGGATTCTTCCCAGGGATCCCTCCACCCACGGGTCATTGCCAATGGCATGACTTGTGCGTGTCGGCGACCATGGATCGCCGGCTGGGCAGGCAAGGGATCTGCCCAGGCGGCCAACCGCGCGATAATCCTCCCTTTTCCCGAGAAACGCGCATCGGCGCCCGCCCGCATTGAAAACCAGTCCGCCCCAGCCCCTCATTGTCGTTGCGAATGAACCGGCCACCGACCTCCTGGCCCAGCCGGCGCACGAACTGGCGGCCAGCCTGGCACCGGCGGTCAAGCCTGGGCACTTCGACGAACTGCGGGGCTGCTGCCCGGCAACGCCCGCACGGCCCCTGCCCGAGCCCTCGCCGCGCGCCCCGCTGGTGGCGGTCAACGCGGCCATGCCATGGGCTGGCGCTGACAGCGCAGCCGAGCCGGCCGCGCTGCAGCCAGAGGCAGGCGATGCGGCCGCCCTGGCACAACCCTGGCAGGACTTCTTCACGCACCTGGGCACTGAAGGCCTGGGCGAGCTCGACCGCAAGGCCCAGGTCCAGCGCCGCAAGATCCGCGACAGCGGCGTCACCTACAACGTCTATGCCGAATCCTCGGAGGCCGGCTCGCGCCCCTGGTCGCTGGAGCTGTTCCCGCTGATCGTCACGCCCAGCAGCTGGGCGCAGATCGAGCTCGGCGTGCGCCAGCGCGCTCGCCTGCTCAACCGCATCATGGCCGACGTCTACGGTCCCCAGCAGCTCACGCGCAGCGGCATGCTGCCGGCCGCACTGATCCAGGGCCACCCAGACTACCTGCGCCCGCTGCACGGCACCCAGCCGCCCGGCGGCAACTGGCTGCATGTGCTGGCCTTCGACCTCGCACGCGGCCCGGACGGCCAGTGGTGGGTGGTCTCGCAGCGCACGCAGGCGCCCTCGGGCCTGGGCTACCTGATGGAAAACCGGCTGACCACCTCGGCGCTGTTCCCGGAAGCCTTCCGCGACATGCACGTACAGAGGCTGGCCGGCACCTACAGGGCCCTGCTCGACAACATCCGGCGCCTGAGCCCGGCCGGCGGCGATGCGCACATCGCGCTGCTCACGCCCGGGCCTTACAACGAAACCTATTTCGAGCAGGCCTACCTGGCGCGCTACCTGGGCCTCACGCTGGTCGAGGGACACGACCTGACCGTGCGCGGTGACCAGCTCTTCCTCAAGACGCTGCAGGGCCTCAAGCCCGTCCACGGCCTGATCAAGCGGGTCGACGACAACTTCGTCGACCCGCTCGAACTGCGCGCCGACTCCACGCTGGGCGTGCCCGGCCTGCTGCAGGTGGTGCGCGCGGGCAACGTGGTGATGGCCAACATGCCCGGCTCGGGCTTTCTCGAATCGTCGGCGCTGCTGGGCTTCATGCCCGCGCTGTCCGAGCAGTTGCTGGGCCAGACGCTGGTGCTGCCGGCGCTGCACACCTGGTGGTGTGGCGAGCGCGCGGTGCTCGACGAGGCCCTGCAGCAACTGTCCACCGGGGCCATCAAGTCCACCTATCCAGGCCACAACGGCGTGCACACCGCCGTGCTCGGGCGCAGCCTGAGCCAGTCGCAGCGCGACGAATGGGCCGGTCGCATCCTGCGCCGCAGCGAGGACTACACCATCCAGGACTACCTGCCGCTGTCGCAGATGCCGACCTGGGACAGCGGCCGCATCGTGCCGCGCTCGCTCATGCTGCGGGTCTTCGCCGTGGCCGATGGCCAGGACGCCGACGGTCAGCCTCACTGGCGCGTGCTGCCCGGCGGCATGGTCCGGCTCGCGCCGCAGGGCACCGAGATCGCCTCCATGCAAAAAGGCGGCTCCAGCGCGGACGCCTGGATCATCACCGACGGCCGCGTCGACCAGACCACGTTGCTGCGCACCGAGCCCATCGAGCGGCGCCACGAGAAGCACCGCCGGCTGGTCACCAGCCGTGCGGCCGAGAATCTGTTCTGGCTGGGCCGCTACACCGAGCGCGTCGAGAACACCACCGGCCTGGCCCGGCTCGCCTTGCACCAGCTCAACAGCGACGACGAGCTCACTCCCGCGCTGTGCGACTGGCTGACCGCCATGTGCGTGCGGCATGGCCTGGTGCTGCCCGACGTGCCCGACGCCGCCAGCGCTCCGCGCGTGTTCGAGCGCTCACTGATCGCCGGCCTGGCCGATGGCCGCCACCTGACCGGCATCGGCCACAACCTGGGCGCGCTCAAGCGGGCGGGCTTTGCCGTGCGCGAACGCCTGGCCACCGAATACTGGAACCTGATTGTGCGCACCGAGGCCCGCTTCGCCCGCCATGCGCTCGACCAGGCGGGGCCCGCGCGCCCGGTCTTCTCGGTCGCCGAGGCGCTCGACTTGCTGCAAGAAACCTCGGAGGCCGTGGTCGCCATGACCGGTGCCCAGATCGACCGCATGGTGCGCGACGAGGGCTGGCGGCTGCTGTCGGTGGGGCGGCAGCTCGAACGGCTGAACTTCCATGCCCAGGCGCTGGAAACAGCGCTCGAACTGGGCACGCTGGACGACGATGTCGGCTTCAGCGCCGTGCTGACGCTGTTCGACAGCATCATCTCCTTCAACGCCCGCTACCAGCACCGGCGCGACCTCGCCGCGCTGCTGGACCTGCTGGTGGTCGACCGCGACAACCCGCGCTCGCTGAGCTGGGTGGCCGACACCCTGCGCGGCCGCGTCGAGAAACTGGCCATGTCCGACCCTCCGCGCGGCAGCAACGAGATCGGCCGCCGCCTGGCCGCCCTGCTGCCCGAACCGTCCGACTGGCCGCTCGAACTGCTCTGTACGCCCGATGGCGACGGCCGCCATGGCATCCTGCAGCGCCACCTGCAAAGTTGCACCGAGGCGACCTGGCTGCTTTCCGACCGCATCGTCGCGCGCTTTTTCACGCACTCGGACCAACTGCTGCGCAGCGTGGGCATGTAAAGTCGCGATTCCGTCATCTCTTGCCCGTGGCACGACACAGCGCCGGCCACCCATCCCATGCTGCTGCGCGTCCTGCACGAAACCTTCTACGAATACAGCCCTGGTGTCGAGACCGCGCAACACCAGCTCCACCTGCGACCGCTGGCCGAAACGCCCTGCCAGACGCTGCTCAGCCATCGCCTGACGGTCTCCCCGCAGCCGGATCAACTGCGCCAGGGCGAGGACGTCTACGGCAATGCCCGCGACTTCTTCGCGCTGCACCAGGCCCACGAATCGCTGCGGGTGCAGGCCGACAGCGTGGTCTGCACCCGCCCGGCTGCGACTGAGGCCGCGGCTCTGGAGCAGAGCTGGGAGGCGGTGCGTGACCGCTACCGCTACAAGAGCATGTCGGCCGTGGACGAGGCCGCCGAGTTCACCTTCCCCTCGCCCTACGTTCCGCGGCTCGACGCGCTGACCGCCTATGCCCGGCCCAGCTTCGCGGCCGGCGCGCGGCTGGTCGATGCCGTCGACGACCTGATGGCGCGCATCCACGACGACTTCACCTACGAAAGCCACAGCACCGACGTCAACACGCCGCTGTCGCAGGCGTTGACCCAGCGCAAGGGCGTGTGCCAGGACTTCGCCCACATCATGATCGGCGGCCTGCGCAGCATGGGACTGCCGGCGCGTTACGCCAGCGGCTACCTGCTGACGGCACCGCCACCGGGGCAGCCGCGCCTGATCGGCTGCGACGCCTCGCATGCCTGGGTCCAGGTCTTCGTTCCACACACGGCGCAGGCGCAAACCGGTGGCATCTGGCTCGATTTCGACCCGACCAACAACCGCCGTGCCGGCGAAGACTACGTCTGGCTGGCCGTGGGGCGGGATTTTGCCGACGTCTCACCCATGCGCGGCGTCCTCCACGGCGGCGCCAGCCACCACCTGGAAGTCAAGGTCACCGTGGCGCCGCCCGACGACCCGTTGTGGGCCCGCCTGCCGGCCGGACCGGTCCCGCCCGCATAACCGGGCCATGGGCTCGCTCAGTCAGGCATAGCACGCTATCATCGCAGGCAAAGGCTTATGGCGTCATTCCGGCCATGACGGCCCAGGACGCGTCCGAGCCGCTTCGCCTGGCCCGGCGCGCCCGCGCCGCCCTCCACCTTCTGCAAGGACATGACATGAGCGTTTACGACAAACTCAAGGAACTCGGCATCGAACTGCCGCCCGTGGCCACGCCGGCCGCGGCCTATGTGCCCTTCGCCATCAGCGGCCAGCAGGTTTTCCTCTCGGGCCACATCGCCAAGAAGCCCGGCGGCCAGCCCTGGGTCGGGCAACTCGGCGGCGCCATCGCCACCGCCGAAGGCCAGCAGGCCGCGCGCGCCGTCGCCATCGACTTGCTGGGCACGCTGCATGCGGCAGTCGGCGACCTCGACAAGATCCGGCGCATCGTCAAGCTGGTCAGCCTGGTCAACTCCAACGCGGGCTTCACCGAACACCACCTCGTCACCAACGGTGCCAGCGAACTGTTCGGCCAGGTCTTCGGCGAACGGGGCCTGCACGCCCGCAGCGCCTTCGGCGTGGCGCAACTTCCCTTTGGCACCTGCGTCGAGATCGAGTTGATCGCCGAAATCGCATGAACCCAAGGCCACCGCACAGCCACGGCTGCTTGAGCGGCGGCCCGATATACGCTACATTTTGTGTAGCTTCGACGCTTCTGTTTTTCTCATGGGTGTGCTCGCGAGATCGAACGTCCCGGAATCGAACTGTCCACTCGCACCCGACATCAGCCCAATGTCCTGAAAGGAGATGCACTGATGAGCTACAAAGAAAATCCGGCCACGCCCAAGCTGCTCGCCTTGCTCGAGTCGCGCTACGCGCTGCGCGTGCTGTGGGCCTTGCGCGACGGCCACCCGCAGACCTTCCGGCTGCTGCAGGACAGCGTGGGCACCATCACGCCCAACACGCTCAACACCCGCCTCAAGGACTTGCGCGGCGCCGGCTTCATCAGCCACGACAGCAGCGGCTACCGCCTCACGCCGAGCGGGATCGATCTGCTCAAGCGCCTCAACGACCTGCATGCCTTCGCCATCAAGTGGGTGGCGGCGCAGAACCAGCAGGCCGCGCAAGCCAAGGTGGCCGATGCGGCGGCCGCGTCATCGGCCTGAGCGGGCATACTCGCCGCCCTGCAGCGGCCGAACGCCGTCGAAGCCGGCCGGCGAGACCTGTTACTGCCCGGCGGCGTAACTGAAGCGGCCATCGTGGATGGTGCCCATCACGCGTGAGCGCTGGTCGAAGCCGACGTGGTCCCTGGCGTTCATATTCATCACGCCGTTGGGGATGACCAGCTCCCGCGTGTTCTCGATGGCATCGCGCAGCGCCTGGCGAAAAGCCTCGGTGCCGGGCTTGGCTCCGGTCTTGAGGGCGCGGCCGGTGGCATCGTCGAGCAGCAGGTAGGCGCCCCAGGCATCAGCCGCGAACTGCGTGACCTGATCCACCTTGTAGCGGGCCTCGTAGGCGGTAACGAAATCCAGCGCGACCTTCTTGGCCGGATGGCTGGCCGGTAGCTCCTTGGCTACGACCGACGGCCCAGTCGGAAACAGCGTGCCTTCCACGTCCTTGCCGCCGATGCGCAGGAATTCGTCGGTGGCGATGCCGTGGGTCTGGTAGATCCGGCCCTTGTAGCCGCGCTGCGCCAGCACCTTCTGCGGCAGCACGGCCGGCGTGCCAGCGCCGGCGATCAGGATGGCGTCGGGCCGCGCGGCCATCAGCTTGAGGACCTGGCCGGTGACGCTGGTGTCGGTGCGCGCGAAGCGCTCGTTGGCCACGATCTTGATCTTGCGCGCCTCGGCCAGGCTGGAAAACTCCTTCCACCAGCTGTCGCCGTAGCTGTCGGCGAAACCGATGAAGCCGACCGTGCGGATGCCGTGGTCGCTCATGTGCTGCGTGAGCACGGTGGCCATGTGGGAATCGTTCTGCGGCATCTTGAAGGCCCAGCGGCGTTTGCCCTCGGGCGGCTCGACGATCACCGCCGAAGCCGCCAGCGCCACCATGGGCGTGCCGGTTTCGGCGATCACGTCGAGCGCGGCCACGGCCGACGCCGTCAGGTTGGGGCCGACGATGACGTCCACCTTGTCCTCGCTGGTGAGCTTCCTGAAGTTGCGCACGGCGGCCGAGGGGTCGGTGGCGTCGTCGAGGATGACGTATTCGGCCTTCTGCCCGCCCAGCGTCTGCGGCCACATCAGCACGGTGTTCTTGCTGGGGATGCCGATGGAGGCGGCCGGCCCGGTGGTCGAGAGATCAATGCCGACCTTGATCTGGGCGTGGGCCGCCAGCGACAGCGCCGCGAGCAGGCCGGAGACGGCGATGGAGCGAAGCACGAAGCGCATGGGATTCCCTCGAGATGGCATGGGCCATATGTATATCCGATTTCCGAGTTTCTCCCGACCCGGCATGGGAGCTAGGGTCGAAGGTTTTCACTCCATCCACTCAACGTTTTCGGGAGACTCCTCATGCCGCATCATCGCCCGCGCTTCGCGCCCTCTCTGCCTGCCAGCCTGGCGCCCAGCCGACGCCAGTTCGTGGCAGGAGCCAGCGCGCTGGCCCTGGGGGCAGCCACCCGCGCCTGGGGCCAGGCGGCCCCGACCAAGACCCTGCGCATCGGCTACCAGAAATACGGCAGCCTGGTGCTGCTCAAGGGCGACGGCGGACTCGAAAAGCAGCTCGCTGCCCAGGGTATCTCGGTGACCTGGAGCGAGTTCCCCGGGGGGCCTCAGCTGCTGGAAGCGCTCAACGTCGGCGCGATCGACCTGGGCTCCACCGGCGAGGCGCCGCCGGTGTTCGCGCAAGCGGCCGGCGCTGACCTGCTCTACGTCGGTGTGGAGCCGCCCTCGCCCGCCGGCGAGGCCATTCTGGTCAAGGCCGATTCGCCGATCCGCACGGTGGCCGACCTCAAGGGCAAGCGCTTGGCCTTCAACAAGGGCTCCAACGTGCACTACCTGCTGGTCAAGGCCTTGGAGTCGGCAGGTGTGAAGTACACCGACATCCAGCCCAGCTTCCTGACCCCGGCCGACGGCCGGGCCGCCTTCGCCAACGGCAGCGTCGATGCCTGGGTGATCTGGGACCCCTTCCTGGCCGCGGCCGAAAAGCAGCTCGGCGCGCGTGTGCTGCGCGACGGCCAGGGCCTGGTGAGCAACTACCAGTTCTACCTGGCCGCCCGCAAGTACGCGCAGGCCCAGCCGCAGGTGGTCTCGCTCGCGCTGCGCGAACTCGACCGCACCGGCCAGTGGGCCCGCAAGAACCTGGAAGAGGCAGCGCAGCAGATCGCGCCGCTGGTCGGCCTGACGCCGGAGATCACCCAGCTCGCGCTCGGCCGCCAGGGCTACGGCGTGACCCCGCTCAATGCCGAGGTCACGGCCCAGCAGCAGGCGGTGGCCGATGCCTTCTTCCAGCTCAAGCTGATCCCCAAGCCGGTCAAGGTGGCCGATGCGGTGTGGCGTGCGCCGGCTTGAGCCGCGGCGGCAAGCCGCCGGCTCGCCTCGGGCTCAGAACGTGTTCAACGTCTTTTCATGGGGGGCGCTGCCCCGCCCGGGCTCGCCCAGCACACGCGCGTGGTGGGCCAGATGGTCGGCCATGAAGGTGCTGATGAAGTAGTAGCCGTGGTCGTAGCCCGCATGGCGGCGCAGCGTGAGCGGCTGGCCCACCTGCGCGCAGGCCGCCTCGAACAGGTGCGGGTGCAACTGCGTTTCGAGGAAGCTGTCGGCCAGGCCCTGGTCGATCAGGATGCCCTGCGGATAGGGGGCTGCTGTCTGCGTCTTCATGAGTTCAGTCGCGTCATGCGCGGCCCACACGCCACGGTCGGCACTCAGGTAGCCCGAGAAAGCCTTCTCGCCCCAGGGGCACTGGCTGGGCGCGGCAATCGGCGCAAAGGCGGAGACCGACTGGAACAGCCCCGGGTGGCGCAGCGCGAGCGTGAGCGCGCCGTGGCCGCCCATCGAGTGGCCGAAGATGCCCAGCCGCGCCAGGTCGATCGGCAGGTGCTCGCCCAGCAGCGCGCGCAGTTCCCGCACGATGTAGCTTTCCATGCGCCAGTGCCGGGCCCAGGGCTGCTCGGTGGCGTCGAGGTAGAAGCCGGCGCCGACGCCGAAGTCCCAACTGTCGGCCTCGCCCACAACGCCGGCGCCGCGCGGGCTGGTGTCGGGCATGACCAGCGCCAGGCCATGCGTGGCGGCCAGCCGCTGGGCGCCGGCCTTGATGGTGGCGGTTTCCTCGGTGCAGGTCAGCCCGGCCAGGTAGAGCAGCGCGGGCACGGGCGCCGCCTGTTCGCCCAGTGCCTGCGGCGGCAGGAACACGGCAAAGCGCATGGGCAGGCCGATCTCGGCCGAGTCGTGGCGGTAGAAGCGCTGCTCGCCGCCGAAGCAGGCGTGCGCGCCAAGCAGTTCGAGGCTCATGGCGCGCTCCGGCTCAATAGACCACCACGCCGCGAATCGACTCGCCGCGCTTCATCAGCTCGAAGCCCTGGTTGATGTCCTCCAGCGGCATGGTGTGGGTGATCAGACTGTCGATGTCGATCTTGCCTTCCATGTACCAGTCGACGATCTTCGGCACGTCGGTGCGGCCGCGCGCGCCGCCGAAGGCCGAGCCTTTCCACTGCCGGCCGGTGACCAGCTGGAAGGGCCGCGTGCTGATCTCGGCGCCCGCCTCGGCCACGCCGATGATGACGCTCTGGCCCCAGCCCTTGTGCGTGCACTCCAGCGCCTGGCGCATCACCTGGGTGTTGCCGATGCACTCGAAGCTGTAGTCGGCGCCGCCATCGGTCAGTTGCACGATGGCGTCGACCACGTTGTCGACTTCCTTGGGGTTGATGAAGTGCGTCATGCCGAACTGGCGGGCCATCTCCTGGCGCGCCGGGTTGATGTCGACGCCGATGATCTTGTCGGCGCCCACCATCCTGGCGCCCTGGATCACGTTGAGGCCGATGCCGCCCAGGCCGAAGACGACCACGTTGGCGCCCGCCTCGACCTTGGCCGTGAACAGCACCGCGCCAATGCCGGTGGTCACGCCGCAGCCGATGTAGCAGACCTTGTCGAAGGGCGCGTCGGGGCGGATCTTGGCCAGCGCGATCTCGGGCACCACGGTGTAGTTGGAGAAGGTGGAGGTGCCCATGTAGTGCAGGATGGGCTGGCCGTCGAGGCTGAAGCGGCTGGAGGCGTCGGGCATCAGGCCCTTGCCCTGGGTGCCGCGAATCTTCTGGCACAGGTTGGTCTTGCGGCTCAGGCAGAATTTGCACTCGCGGCACTCGGGCGTGTAGAGCGGGATGACGTGGTCGCCCTTCTTCAGCGTGGTCACGCCCAGGCCCACGTCCACCACCACGCCCGCGCCCTCGTGGCCCAGGATGGCCGGGAACAGGCCTTCCGGGTCGGCGCCCGAGAGCGTGTAGTAGTCGGTGTGGCAGATGCCGGTGGCCTTGATCTCCACCAGAACCTCGCCGGCCTTGGGGCCTTGCAGGTCGACGGTCTCGATGGTCAGCGGCGCTCCGGCTTTCCAGGCGATGGCGGCTTTGGTCTTCATGATGCGGGTTCCTTTTTTGTCAGGCGGTTTCGGGCGAAGGCTGCGCAAACGTGCCCAATTAAGCGGGCCCGATTTTGAGGCATATCCTGACGCCCGGCTGGCTTCAGCACACCGCCATCGCGCGAGACCTGATGGGGCTGCGCTCAGTTGGCCACAGCCATCTGCTGGGGCGTCTCGCCAGGGCCGGCCACCACTTCCATTTCGACTTGAGCGGTGCCCTTGCGAATGATGCCCAGCGACTTGGCCGCCTGGTAGCTCAGGTCGATGATGCGGCTCTTGGCGAAGGGGCCGCGGTCATTGATGCGCACCAGCACGCTGCGTGGCGATCCCACGCGGCTGACTTTCACCCAGGTGCCCAGCGGCAGGGTCTGGTGGGCCGCCGTCAGTTCGTTGCGGTCGTAGCGCTCGCCATTGGCCGTCAGGCCGCCGTGCAGGCTGTCGGCATACCAACTGGCCATGCCGCGCTGGCGGGCGCCGTGCAGGCCACGCTGGAGCGCCGCCTGCAGGGTCGGCGCATCCTTTTGCTGCGCAGCCCCGGCACTGGCGTGCGCCTGTTGCGCGAGGTGTGCATTGGCCTGGCGCAGCAGCTCGGCGGTCTTATTGCCCGCTTGCACCGAGGACGCGGCAGGCCCGCTTACCTGCGCCTGTCCGGGCGCCAGGGTTCCCGTGCCCAGGGCCAGCAGCAGCACCGGCAGCAAGCGGCCACGGCCCGTGTGCACGGCCGCGCGGCATGCGGGGGAGAAAGCGGGGAAGAAAGTGAGAAACAAGGCGCGTTGACCGCGCCAGCCCTTCATCGGCCCAGTGCCCCGGCGGCCACTGCGAACGACGGCAAGCGTCGCGCAGTGGACAGGCCGAAGCGGTCCAGGCAGCGACGAGTGGGCATCGCTGTATTTAATTTCATAGCAAGAAAGCCTTGATCCATTTAGGATCATGTCGATTAATGTCATCAGACCCGTCGCCGGGCCAGGCCTTACCTTATCGGAAATAACGGTATTCTCCTAATCGGCACCCCGTCGAGCGTGTTATATGGGCACGCGAGAGCCCTCCATCCACGGGCCAGGGTGACGCACGGGTGACATCGAGCGGCCACAATCGACCGCAGCCGGATCCCCCACTCTTCCCAGTCTTCCCACTCGCCAGCTCCTCCGCCATGCCCGCTTCTTCCTTACCCGCGCCGCGGCCTCCCCGCATGAGCATCGCGCAGATCCTGCTGTGCGGCGCGCTGATCGTGACTCTGGCGATGGGCATACGCCACGGCTTCGGGCTGTGGCTGCAGCCGATCACGCAGGAGCGCGGCTGGCCGCGCGAGACGTTTGCGCTGGCCCTGGCCATTCAGAACCTGTCCTGGGGCGTGTTCAGCGTGTTCGCCGGCATGGCGGCCGACCGCTTCGGGGCCTTCCGCATCCTGCTCCTCGGCGCCCTGCTCTACGCGCTGGGCCTGGCCGGCATGGCGTGGTCGGCGACGCCGCTGATGTTCTCGCTGACCTCGGGCGTGCTCATCGGCATGGCGCAGGCGGGTACCACCTATGCGGTGGTCTATGGCGTCATCGGCCGCCAGGTGCCGGCCGAACAGCGCTCATGGGCCATGGGCGTGACAGCGGCGGCCGGCTCCTTCGGCCAGTTCCTGATGGTGCCGGCCTCGGGCCTGTTGATCGACCGTCTGGGCTGGCAGGAGGCGCTGCTGGCGCTGGCGGCCGTGGCGCTGGTAGTGACGCCGCTGGCCTGGGGCCTGCGCGAGCCGGCACGCGACGCCACCGCCAGCGGCGCGGCCACTGGCCCGGCCCAGAGCATCGTCCAGGCGCTGCGCGAAGCGGCGGCCTACCGCAGCTTCCAGTGGCTGATGGCGGGCTACTTCGTCTGCGGCTTCCAGGTCGTCTTCATCGGTGTGCACATGCCCAGCTACCTCAAGGACCATGGGCTCGCGCCCCAGGTGGCGAGCTATGCACTGGCCCTGATCGGGCTGTTCAACGTGCTGGGCAGCTACCTCGCGGGCTCGCTCGGGCAGCGGCTGGCCAAGCGACACCTCCTGGCCTTCATTTACGCGGCGCGCTCGGTGGCCATCACGGTCTTCCTGCTGGTGCCGCTGTCGGACCTGTCGGTTTACGTGTTCTCCGCCGTCATCGGCTTCCTGTGGCTGTCGACCGTGCCGCCGACCAACGCCATGGTCGCGCACATCTTCGGCGTGCGCCACCTGTCCATGTTGAGCGGTTTCGTGTTCCTGGGTCACCAGGTCGGCAGTTTCCTCGGGGTCTGGCTGGGCGGCGTGCTGTACGACACGACCGGCAGCTACGACCTGGTCTGGCAGATCTCGATCGCGCTGGGCCTGCTGGCGGCGCTGGCCAACCTGGGCGTGCGCGAGACGCCCATCGCACGGCCGCGGCCGGCATGGCCTCGCGCCACGTCGGCATGAGCCGCCGTGGCCTGCGCCCTGGCCTGCTGCGGCTCGCCGCAGGGGCCGGCGCGGCCTTGCTGCTGCTAGGAACCTTCGCGCTGTACGGCCGGCCGGACCTGGTTCTGACGATCGGCCAGATGATGTGGACCTGCTTCGGCGCGGCGGCGACATGAGGGCGATCCATGAGAGCTGATGGGGCGCGGCCCGCTGTTTTACGAGACTTTTACCCCGTCCCGCCGGGGTATCGAACGCCCGCCGATCCAGCCGCCCTGCTCTGCCCAGGCGCAGGCCTGAAGACCGTGCGCAGGCCTCCCCTCCAGCGTATTGCACGTGCGCCAGCCGGCCGGGCTGCTGATCCGGCCACGGCCGGGAACCTCGCGGATCAGGGCAAGTCCTAACGCCCCACGCCCGCCGCAACGCAAGCCATGGGCCCACACGCTCTGAGTAGAATGTTCGCTTGGCATTTCAATCGATCCTTTCAGAAAAGATGACTCTGATCACCGGCAGCATCGTCGCGCTGACCACCCCCCTGCACGACGACGGCAGCGTGGACTACCCCACGCTGCGCAAGCTCATAGACTGGCACATCGCCGAGGGCACCGACTGCATCGGCGTGGTCGGCACCACGGGCGAATCGCCCACCGTCAATGTCGAGGAGCACCGCGAGATCATTCGCGTGTCGGTCGAGCAGGCTGCCAAACGTGTTCCCATCATGGCCGGCTGCGGCGCCAACTCCACCGCTGAAGCCATCGCGCTGGCCCGCTACGCGCGCGACGTCGGCGCCGACTGTCAGTTGCAGGTCGTCCCCTACTACAACAAGCCCACGCAAGAGGGCCAGTACCAGCACTTCAAGGCCATCGCCGAGGCCGTGGGCGACCTGCCCATCGTGCTCTACAACGTGCCCGGGCGAACCGTGGCCGACCTGCAGCACGCCACCGTGCTGCGCCTGGCCCAGGTGCCCGGCATCGTCGGCATCAAGGAAGCGACCGGCAACCTCGAGCGTGCCCAGTGGCTCATCAAGGAAGCGCCCGAGGGCTTCGGCATCTACTCGGGCGACGACCCCACCGCCGTGGCCCTGATGCTTTGCGGCGGGCATGGCAACGTCAGCGTGACGGCCAACGTCGCCCCGCGCCTGATGCACGAGCTGTGCACCGCGGCGGTGGCCGGCAACGCCGCGCAGGCCATGGCGATCCAGCGCCAGTTGCTGCCGCTGCACCGCGCGCTGTTCGTCGAGCCCAACCCGATTCCCGTGAAATGGGCATTGCACCGCCTGGGCCGCTCCGGCCCGGCGCTGCGCCTGCCCCTGACCCCGCTGTCGGCCGAGTACCACGCCGTACTCGAAGCGGCCCTGCAAGCCAGCGGTCTTGTCGACTGATCCTTCCCCCTGACTAGGAAAACATGTTCGCTCATCCCTTTGTCCGTTTGACACTCGTCGCGCTGTCCTGCACGCTGGCCGCCTGCTCCAGCACCAGCCTCTCCGAAAAGGTCAACTACAAAAGTGCCAAGCGCGCCCCGACGCTGGACATCCCCCCCGACCTGAACCAGCTCGCCCAGCAGACGCGCTACGCGCTGCCCGGCGACGCCGTCACGGCCAGCAGCATGTCCGCCGGTGCGCAGGCGCCGGCTGTCCAGGCCGCGCCGATCGCGGCCAATCGCGTGGGCGACGTGCGCATCGAGCGCGAGGGCAACCAGCGCTGGCTGGTGGTGAATGTCCCGCCGGAAAAGCTCTGGTCCAAGGTCCACGACTTCTGGCAGGACAACGGCTTCCTGTTGGTCATGGATGACGAGAAGCTCGGCATCATGGAAACCGACTGGGCCGAGAACCGCGCCAAGATCCCGCAGGATTTCATCCGCAACACGCTGGGCAAGGTCTTCGACGGCCTCTATTCAACCGGCGAGCGTGACAAGTTCCGTACCCGCATCGAGCGTACCGCCACCGGCAGCGACATCTACATCGTGCACCGCGGCATGCAGGAAGTCGCCCCCGACACCCGCACCAGCAGCAGCGCCGTCGGCTCGACCACCTGGACGCCGCGCGCCGAGGACCCCGAGCTGGAAACCGAATTCCTGCGCCGCCTGATGATCAGCCTGGGCGTGGACGAAACGCGCGCGCAGGCGGTCGCCTCGGCTTCCGCCCCTGGTGCCGCGCAGGCCGTCGCGACGCCGTCCAAGGTCAGCAGCGTCAACGGCCAGCCGGCCGTCGAACTCAACGACGATTTCGACCGGGCCTGGCGCCGCGTCGGCCTGTCGCTCGACCGCACCAGCTTCACCGTCGAGGACCGCGACCGTGCCCAGGGCGTCTACTACGTGCGCTACGTGCCGCCGGCCGAGGGACCGCAAAAGCAACCCGGCTTCTTCAGCCGCCTGTTCGGCGCCAAGGCGACCGGCCCGGCGCCGCAGCAGTACCGCATCCTGGTGCGCAGCCAGGGCGGCGCCAGCGTGGTGACCGTGCTCAACAAGGACGGCGCCCCCGAAGCCTCGGCCAATGCCCAGCGCATCGTCGGCATCCTGGCCGACGACCTGAAGTAAGCGTCCCACCGGATGCGCCGCGCGCGGCGCATGGTCACGGCAGCAAACAGAGGCAACCCCGGTTGCCTCTTTTTCTTTCCACCTCCCGCCCGCACGTCTTCTCGCCTCCTCCATGCTCCGTTTCAAGAACCTGGCCAGCGGCAGCAGCGGCAATGCGACGGTCGTCGAGGCCAGCGATGCTCACGATGCGTGTGCGCGCCCCACGCGGCTACTGGTCGATTGCGGGCTGGGCATCCGCGCGCTGCAGGCCCGGCTGGGCGAGGCCGGCCTGGCGTTGGCGGACATCGACGCCGTCTTCCTCACGCACGAGCACAGCGACCACCTCGGCTGCATCGACAAGCTGGTCGCGCAGCGCCCGGGCCTGCCGGTGTGGGCCAGCCAAGGCACCCGCGCGGGCGCTGGTCACAGCGCTCTCGGCGACGACCTCGGCGGTGTTTGGCGCGAGGCCCGCGATGCTGAAGCCATCGTGATCGGCGCATTGCGGCTGATGCCCTTCGCGGTGCCGCACGACGCCCAGGAGCCGCTGCAGCTCACCTGCTCCGACGGCCTGCGCACGCTGGGCATCGCCACCGACCTGGGCCGGCCCACGCCGCACGTCATGCACCACCTGAGCGGCTGCGACGCCCTGATCATCGAGTGCAACCACGACCCGCAGTTGCTGGCCGCCTCGCGCTACCCGGTCTTTCTGCAGCGGCGTATCGCGGGCGATCGCGGCCACCTGGCCAACGCGGTCGCCGCGCGCATGGTCGAAGATTTGCTGCACGACCGGTTGCATCTCTTGGTCGCCGCCCACCTCAGCCGCGAGAACAATCGGCCCGAACTGGCCCGCGCGCAGCTGGAGCGCGCCG
>JASGEH010000186.1:0-5607 GCA_047606565.1 Comamonas sp. | reverse complement strand
CGCCGAACTTCTTCGACAGCACCGTGGCGATCGCCGCCGTCAGCGTCGTCTTGCCGTGGTCAACGTGGCCGATCGTGCCCACGTTCACGTGCGGCTTCGTCCGTTCGAATTTCTCTTTTGCCATTTTTCAAATCTCCAAAAAAAGAGCGATTGCCCGTGTGGTGGTTTTAGGTCTGCATCCGATTGCTGGGTCGCCCCGCACGAGGCCACGGGACGGCACCGGATCGCAGACCGGCACAAATCCGCCGCACGGCATGCGCCGCGCGCCGGACCTGCAACTTGCTTACTTGGCGCGAGCGGCCATGATGGCCTCGGCCACGTTGCGCGGCGCTTCGCTGTAGTGCTTGAACTCCATCGTGTAGGTCGCGCGGCCTTGCGTGGCCGAGCGCAGCGAGGTGGAGTAGCCGAACATTTCCGACAGCGGCACTTCGGCCTTGATGGCCTTGCCGCCGCCGACCATGTCGTCCATGCCCTGGACCATGCCGCGACGCGAGGACAGGTCGCCCATCACGGTGCCGGCGTAGTCTTCGGGGGTCTCGACTTCCACGGCCATCATCGGCTCGAGGATGACCGGGTTGGCCTTGCGGCAGCCTTCCTTGAAGCCGAAGATCGCGGCCATCTTGAACGCCAGTTCGTTGGAGTCCACGTCGTGGTACGAACCGAAGTGCAGCGTGACCTTGACGTCGACCACCGGGTAGCCGGCCAGCACGCCTTGCGTGACGGCTTCGTTGATGCCCTTTTCGACCGCGGGGATGAATTCGCGCGGCACCACGCCGCCCTTGATGGCGTCGACGAACTCGATGCCCTTGCCCGGTTCGTTCGGCTCGATCTTGAGCACGACGTGGCCGTACTGGCCCTTACCGCCGGACTGGCGCACGAACTTGCCTTCGGCTTCTTCCACCGTCTTGCGGATGGTTTCACGGTAGGCCACTTGCGGCTTGCCGACGTTGGCTTCCACGCCGAACTCGCGCTTCATGCGGTCGACGATGATTTCCAGGTGCAGCTCGCCCATGCCGGAGATGATGGTCTGACCGGATTCCTCGTCGGTGCGCACGCGGAACGACGGGTCTTCAGAGGCCAGGCGCGACAGCGCGATGCCCATCTTTTCCTGGTCGGTCTTGGTCTTGGGCTCGACGGCCTGCGCGATCACGGGCTCGGGGAACTCCATGCGCTCCAGGGTGACGATGGCATCGGGGTCGCACAGGGTTTCGCCGGTGGTGACTTCCTTCAGACCGACGCAGGCGGCGATGTCGCCGGCGCGGATTTCGTCGATTTCCTGGCGCTCGTTGGCGTGCATCTGCACGATACGGCCGATGCGTTCCTTCTTGCCCTTGACGGGGTTGTAGACGCTGTCGCCCTTGGTCAGCACGCCCGAGTAGACGCGCACGAAGGTCAGTTGGCCGACGTAGGGGTCGGTCATCAGCTTGAACGCCAGGGCCGAGAACTTCTCGCCGTCGTCGGACTTGCGCGAGACCGCGTTGCCGTCGTCGTCTTCGCCTTCGACCGGAGGAACGTCCACCGGCGAGGGCATCAGCTCGATCACGGCGTCGAGCATGCGCTGCACGCCCTTGTTCTTGAAGGCCGAGCCACACAGCATGGGCTGGATTTCGCCAGCGATGGTGCGCGTGCGCAGACCCAGCGTGATTTCCTCTTCGCTCAGGTCGCCTTCTTCGAGGTACTTGTTCATCAGGTCTTCATTGGCTTCGGCAGCCGACTCGACCATCTTCTCGCGCCATTCCTTGGCGGACTCGACCAGATCGGCCGGGATGTCCTCGAAGGTGAACTTCATGCCCTGGCTGGCTTCGTCCCAGATGATGGCCTTCATCTTGCGCAGATCGACCACACCCTTGAAGTTGTCCTCGGCGCCGATCGGGATCACGATGGGCACGGGGTTGGCCTTGAGGCGGTCAACCATCATCTGGCGCACGCGGAAGAAGTTGGCGCCGATGCGGTCCATCTTGTTCACGAAGGCCAGACGCGGCACCTTGTACTTGTTGGCCTGGCGCCAGACGGTTTCGGACTGGGGCTGCACGCCGCCGACCGAGTCGTAGACCATGACGGCGCCGTCGAGCACGCGCATGGAACGCTCCACCTCGATGGTGAAGTCCACGTGGCCGGGGGTGTCGATGATGTTGATGCGGTGTTCCTGGAACGAACCGTCCATGCCCTTCCAGAAGCAGGTCGTCGCGGCCGACGTGATGGTGATGCCGCGCTCTTGCTCCTGCGCCATCCAGTCCATGGTGGCGGCACCATCGTGCACTTCACCGATCTTGTGGCTGACGCCGGTGTAGAACAGGATGCGTTCGGTGGTGGTGGTCTTGCCGGCGTCGATGTGCGCGGAGATACCGATGTTGCGGTAGCGCTCGATGGGGGTCTTGCGAGCCATGTTGGATCCTTGATTGATCGTTTCGGAGGTCTTTGGGCCTCAGCGCCGGCGCACGGGCCGGCAAGAGAAAAGACGGGGGCCTGATCTGACAAAAGCCGCAGGCCGTGCAGGGCACGATCCGCGGCTGGGCTTCCCTGGGGAGCCGGGCGCGCGCGGCGCCCGGACATCCTGTTAGAAGCGGAAGTGGCTGAACGCCTTGTTGGCTTCGGCCATGCGGTGAACTTCGTCACGCTTCTTCATGGCACCGCCACGGCCTTCGGTGGCCTCGAGCAGTTCGTTGGCCAGGCGCTGGGCCATGGACTTCTCACCGCGCTTGCGGGCGGCTTCCTTGATCCAGCGCATCGACAGGGCCAGACGGCGCACGGGACGCACTTCGACCGGCACTTGGTAGTTGGCGCCGCCGACGCGGCGCGACTTGACTTCGACCATCGGCTTGACGTTGTTGATGGCAACAACGAAAGCTTCCAGCGGGTCCTTGCCAGGATGCTTCTTCTCGATCAGGTCGAGCGCACCGTAGATGATGCGTTCGGCGACGGCCTTCTTGCCGCCTTCCATGATCACATTCATGAACTTGGAGAGTTCAACATTGCCGAACTTGGGATCCGGCAGGATTTCACGTTTAGGGACTTCGCGACGACGTGGCATTTTTCACCTCAAAATTTGCTTCAGTTGGCATCCACTGCGGATACCGCGAGAGCCAGCAGGACTCCCACTTACTCGACCCAGGAATTGGGTCACTACGCTGTCTTCTTCGCGCCACGCGAAAAAACAGCACCTGATACTGCAAAAACCGATGCTTACTTGGCCTTCGGACGCTTGGCACCGTACTTGGAACGGGCCTGCTTGCGGTCCTTGACGCCTTGCAAGTCGAGCGAACCACGGACGATGTGGTAGCGCACGCCGGGCAAGTCCTTGACACGGCCGCCGCGCACCAGCACGACGCTGTGTTCTTGCAGGTTGTGGCCTTCGCCGCCGATGTAGGAGATGACTTCGAAGCCGTTGGTCAGGCGCACCTTGGCGACCTTGCGCAGCGCCGAGTTCGGCTTCTTCGGCGTCGTGGTGTAGACGCGGGTGCAAACACCGCGGCGCTGCGGCGAGTTCTGCATCGCGGGGCTCTTGGACTTGGTCGTTTCGACCTCGCGCCCCTGACGCACCAATTGATTGATGGTTGGCATTGAAAAAACGTCCCTAAACGTTCAAAAAACAATAGAAATCTCTTCCGCCCAAAACGGAAAAGCCCGCCAGTATAGCCAGCCCGGCTTTTTTCGCCAAGCGCGCCAGTGGCGGGCACGCCGCAGTCCGCGGCCGGCGGTGCTCAGCAGCGCGGCGCATTCATGCGCGCCGATCCACCCGGAAGTTCACTGGAGCCCAGAACTTCTTGCTCATTTTTCCGGAGATACTGTCGATCCGGAATCACTGGATCCACAGCCGCAGCGCATCCCAGGCGCGCCCGAAAAGGCCGGCCTCCGGCACGGCTTCGAGCGCATAAATCGGCACCTCGGCGATCTGCTGATCGTCCAGGCGCACCTTCAGGCTGCCCAGCGGCTGGCTCTTGCCGATGGGCGCGACCAGCGGGTCGGGGCGCGCCAGGTCGGTGCGGATGCGGGCGCCCGTGCCACTGGGCACGGACACCACGATGGGCTGCGCCGAGCCCAGCCGCGCCGCGTTGGCGGTGCCCTTCCAGACACGCGGCGTCGCCACCGCCTGGCCAGCGTCGAACAACTTGACCGCATCGAAGGCGACGTAGCCCCAGTTCAGCAACTTCTGACTCTCGTTGGCGCGCGCGGCCTCGCTGGCCGCGCCCAGCACCACCGACAGCAGGCGGCGCTGGCCCACACCGGGCACCTCGCGCCGCGCAGTGGCGACAAGGGCGTAGCCGGCAGCGCTGGTGTCCCCGGTTTTGAGGCCGTCGACGGTGGGATCCCGGAACAGCAGGGTGTTGCGGTTGGTGTCGTTGGCCGCGGGGGTGCCGGGATAGCGGTATTTCCGGAGCGCGTAGTAATGCATGTACTCGGGGAAGTCGCGCATCAGCCGTGTGGCCAGGATGCCGAGGTCGCGCGCGGTGGTGGTGTGGCCAGGCGCGGTCTGCCCTTGCGGGTTGCGGTAGCGGGTCTTGCTCATGCCCAGCAGCCGGGCCTGCTGGTTCATCAGCTCGACGAAGCGTTCCTGGCTGCCGCCCACGGCCTCGGCCAGCGCCACGGCGGCGTCATTGCCAGACTGCACGATCATGCCCTTGATGAGGTCCTCGGTGGGCACCTGCATCGAGGCGTCGATGAACATGCCCGCGCCGGGCGTCTTCCAGGCCCGCTCGCTCACCGGCAGCGGCTGCTGCAGCGCCAGCTTCTTCGCGCGCAGGGCATCGAACACCAGGTAGGCCGTCATCAGCTGGGTCAGCGAGGCCGGCTCGACCGGCTGGTCGATGTCCTTGGCCGCGAGGATCTGGTTGCTGGTGACGTCCAGCAGCAGATAGGCGCGGGCGGCGACTTCCGGTGGCTGCGGGATCTGGGCCCAGCCGGACAGGGACGCGGCCAGGGCGAGCACGAAGGCGAGCAGTCTTTTCATCGGACGGCGAGACCAGGGTCAGGAGCAAGCCTGCAGGTGGCGCACCAGCAGCGACTTGAGCAGCGGCAACTGCCCATGGAAGAAATGCTCGACCCCCGGCACCACCGCCACCGGCAGCGACTGCGGCCGGGCCCAGTCGAGCACGTCGGCCAGCGGCACGGTGTCGTCCTGCTCGCCGTGCACGACCAGCGTGCGCGGATGCAGCGCGGGGGCGATGGCGGCGACGTCGAAACGCGAGGCGGCGGTGCCGATCAGCATCAGCGCGGCCAGGCGGGCGGTGTCGGCGTCTTCCAACTGCGCGACGACCCGGCTGGTCACGAAGGCGCCGAAGGAAAAGCCGCCCAGCACCAACGGCTGGCCGGCCGGCACCACCTGGCGGATCACCGCCAGCATGTCCTCGGTCTCGGCGCGGCCCTCGTCATACGTGCCGGCGCTGGCGCCGACGCCGCGGAAATTGAAGCGCACCGCCTGCCAGCCGCTTTGCACGCTGGCGCGCGCCAGCGTCTGCACCACCTTGTTGTGCATGGTGCCGCCGAACAGCGGATGCGGATGGGCCAGCACGGCGACGCCGCGCGCGGCGCCCTCGGGCGCGTCGCTCAACGCCTCGATGGCGCCGGCGGCGCCCGTCAGGGTCAGTTTCTGGGTCTGGGAATTCATGG
>JASGEH010000185.1:0-3332 GCA_047606565.1 Comamonas sp. | reverse complement strand
TGGCGCAGCGCCACGCTGGCGTTCTGCTCGGCCACCAGCAGCGACAGGCCCTGCTCGCGGTTGAGCCGCGCCAGCCGCGCGAAGATCTCCTGCACCACCTTGGGCGCCAGGCCCATGGAGGGTTCGTCGAGCACCAGCAGGCGCGGGCGCGACATCAGCGCGCGGCCGATCGCCACCATCTGCTGCTCGCCGCCGGAGGTCAGCCCGGCGCGGCTGTGGCGGCGCGCCTTCAGGCGCGGGAAGACGTCGTAGACGCGCGCCAGGTCCTCGGCGATCTCGGCGCGCCGCGCGTCGCGCCCGAGCGCGCCGGTGATCAGGTTTTCCTCGACCGACAGGCTGGGGAAGCAGCGCCGGCCTTCGAGCACCGGCACCAGGCCCAGGCGCACCAGCGCCGACGGCGCGGTGCGCGTGACGTCGTGGCCGGCGAAGCGGATGCGCCCGGCCGTGACCTGCCCGCGCTCGGCCGCCAGCAGGTTGGAGATGGCCTTGAGCGTGGTCGATTTGCCCGCGCCGTTGGCGCCCAGCAGGGCGTGGATCTCGCCGGCGGCGACCGTCAGGCCGACGTCGTGCAGCGCCACCACCGCATTCTGGTAGCGGGCCCCGACGGCGGCCAGCTCCAGCAGCGCGGCGCCGGGCGCGGCCGGGTTCGTGCCCTGATCCGCGCCCTGCTCCACACGGCCGCCCGCGCCTTGATCCGTGGCGGCCATCGTCAGGCCGCCTTGGGCTGCGCCGGCGCGCTGGCGGCGGCGCCCGGGCCGGCGCCGATCTGCCAGACGTAGGGCGGCTCGGTGCCGTTGATGTGCCAGTCGCCGACGATGCGGGCCTTGTAGATCAGCGGGTTGTGCGAGGCCACGGTGCGCGCGTTGCGCCAGTGGCGGTCCAGCGCCTTGGCGGTGCTGGAGGCCGAGGCGCCCAGCGCGTTGAACAGCGCGCTGGTGGCGCGCAGCACCAGGTCGGAGACCACCACCTGGCCCTGCGCCGATTCCAGCTCGGCTGCGATGTTGGCCTGCCGCTCCTGCTCGGCACCCTCGGCATCCCCCGGGCCGCGCGCCTCGTAGGCGCGCTGGGCGGCAAAGGCGGCGCGGATGGCGGTGGCCTCGGCCGCGTAGGTCCAGGCCGAGACCTCGCCCACCACCTGCTGGATCTGGGCATCGTGCGCGGCCGCCGGGGCGTTGCCGGTGCTGTAGATGCGGCGGCGCTCGCGCACCTGCGCGGCCACGTCGCGCGTGGCGGCGCGGCCGATGCCGGCCAGCGTCGCCAGGTGGAACAACTGGTAGAAGGCGGTCTGGTACTTGAAGCGGTTGGCGAAGGGGAAGATGTTTTCCTCGGCCACCTCGGCGTTCTCGTAGACCGAGGTGCCACTGCCGGTGGTGCGCTGGCCGAAGCCGTCCCAGTCGTCGTGCTGGCTGACGCCGGGCTGGTGGGTGCTGACGGCGGCGATCACGTCGCTGCCGTCGTCGTCGCGGCGCGCGAACAGGTCGACCCAGTCGGCGAAGATGCTGCCGGTGCTGTAGAACTTGCGGCCGTTGGCGACGAAGCGCCCGTCGCGGCGCGAGACGCGGGTGATGACCTCGCCGATGGCGACGTCGCCCACCTCGGTCCAGGCGTTGCCGACCAGGTCGCCGGCGGCGAAGCGCCGCAGCCAGACCTCGGCCTGCGCGTCGCGCGGCGCGTTGAGTCGGTCCTCGACGAAGGCGAAGTGCCCGCGCAGGGCCTGCACGAGGTTGGAATCGGCCTCGGCCAATTCGACCAGCAGTTGGAACAACTGCGGCAGCGTCGCGCCGTCGCCGCCGTATTCGGCGGGCACGCGCACGGCGCCGAAGCGCGCGTCCTTGAGCCAGCCGATGGCGTCGTGGCCGAGCCGGCGCTCGTGCTCGCGCGCCAGCGCGGTCTCGGCGATGCGCGCGAAGATGGGCCGGTACTTGGCGGCCAGCGGCGCGTAGCCGGCGCCGAGCCAGGAGGTTTCAGTGGCGTGGGTCATGGCGATGGACTCCGTGTTTCTCTGGGGTATCAGTCGTCGATGCTCTGGCGCACCTTGACGTTCTTTTCCTTGGCGTAGGCCAGAGCCGATTTCTCGATGATGGGGCGCAGCAGCTTCCAGTCCGGGGCGATCCAGTCGGAGATCACCTGCCACTTCTGGCCGTCCCACTGCTGGAAGACGACGCGGCCGTCGCCTTCGTGGTTGTCCCAGCTCACGTTGATCGAGTGGAACAGCCCCTGGGCGCCGAGCGCGGCGGCGCGGGCCTGGTCGATCTTCAGGTTCTCGAAGCCCCAGCGCACCTCGTCGCCGGTGAGGGTGCGCTTGCCGAACTTGGCCTGCGCGATGCGGATGGCCTCGACGTTGAGGATGCCGTTGAGCACGCCGAGGTTGTGATAGACGCTGCCGATGCGCTTTTGGTCCTGCAGGTTGCCCTTGCCCGCGCCGTAGACGGTCTTGATGATGTCCTGCAGCACCGGGTACTGCGTGCCCGGCGCCACCGAGGTGATGGCGACGTAGCCCTTGGCGGCCTCGCCGGCGGGGATCACGTCTTCTTCGGAGTTGGACCAGACGTTGCCGATGATGTGGTCGGCCGGGAAGCCGGTCTTCTGCGCCGTGCGCAGCGCCACCGGGTTCATCACGCCCCAGCCGCGCAGCACCACGTAGTCGGGCTTGGCGCGGCGGATCGCCAGCCACTGCGACTGCTGCTCGTTGCCGGGGTGCGGCACCTCGATCTGCTGCAGCGTGAAGCCGTACTGCTTGGCCAGCAGCTCGTAGATCGGGATGGTCTCCTTGCCGTAGGGCGAGCCGTGGTAGAGCACCACGATCTTCTTGCCCTTGAGCTTGTCGGTTCCACCTTCCTTGCCGGCGATGTAGTTGACGATGCCCGAGGTCTCGCTGTAGGGGTTGAGCAGCAGCGGGAAAACGTACTTGAACACGCGCCCGTCGGTGGTGTCGGTGCGGCCGTGGTTGATGGTGATCAGCGGCACCTTGTCAGCCGTCACGCGGTCGAGCAGCGCGTAGGCGATGCCCACCGACAGCGGATTCCAGGCGGCGATGCCGGGGCGGTTCTTGAGGCGCTCGTAGACCTCGACGCCGCGCTCGACCTCGTACTGCGTCTCGCCCTCCTCCCAGGTCAGCTTGACGCCGCCGACGCCGCCGTCGCGCGTGTTGACCAGGTTGAGGTAGTCGATGAAGCCGCCGAAGAAGCCCGTGCCGCCGGCCGCATAGGGGCCGACGCGGTAGCTTTGCAGCGGGAAGAACTGTTCATCGGCCTGCGCGGCCTGCAGGCCCGACAAGGCCATGGCGCCGGCCAGCAGCAGCGCCTTCATGTTGCGGCGTAAGAAAGTCATGG
>JASGEH010000184.1:0-7523 GCA_047606565.1 Comamonas sp. | reverse complement strand
GCGCGCAGGTAGCGCACGGCGGCCTTGCCGTCCTGCACCAGGGCAGGGAACTTGTCGGGCACCACGCGGTACTCGACGGCGGCGACCACGAAGCCGGCCTCGGCCAGGGCCGAGCGCAGCTCGATGTACTTCTCGTGGTCGGCCGAGGTGAAGCCGCCGCCGGGGAAGTAGACCACGGCGGGCTTGAGGTCGGTGGTGCGCGGCACCAGCAGCGACATGCGCAGCTGGCGCACCGCGCGGGTCGAGATGATCTGCGAATAGATGACGCCACTGATCTGGTCGATCTGGCCGCGCTGGCTGTCCACGTGCAGGATCTGCGCGCCGGGGGCGTAGCCGGGCAGGGCGGCGGCGTTGGCCGTGTCGGCGGCAGCCGAGGTCTGGGTGGACAGGGTCATGGCGAGCGTGGCGGCGAGAGCGGCCAGGGTGGCGGGCTTGGGCATTTTCATGGCGGGCATCTTACCCAGGGAGCGCCAGGTCGGCTGGGGCCCCGAAAGGCCCACGTCAGCGCCCGGGCGGGGGCTGCGAGATAATCGGGGCTGTTTGCCCCCCGGCACGGCTCAAGAGGTTGGTATGCAGGGCGCGCAAGATGGCCCATCCGATCGAGGCCCACCCGCAGGCCCGGATCCGCCGCCCAATTCGCCCAACGCCTTCCCGTGACTTTTCCCTAGAAACCACGATGCCCATCTACCGTTCCAAGACCTCGACCGCCGGTCGCAACATGGCGGGCGCCCGCTCGCTGTGGCGTGCCACCGGCATGAAGGACGACGATTTCTCCAAGCCCATCATCGCGGTGGTCAATTCCTTCACCCAGTTCGTGCCGGGCCACGTCCACCTCAAGGACCTGGGCCAACTGGTCGCCCGCGAGATCGAGGCGGCCGGCGGCGTCGCCAAGGAGTTCAACACCATCGCGGTGGACGACGGCATCGCCATGGGCCACGACGGCATGCTCTATTCGCTGCCCAGCCGCGACATCATCGCCGACTCGGTGGAGTACATGGTCAACGCGCACTGCGCCGACGCCATGGTCTGCATTTCCAACTGCGACAAGATCACCCCCGGCATGCTGATGGCCGCCATGCGCCTGAACATCCCGGTGATCTTCGTCTCCGGCGGCCCGATGGAAGCCGGCAAGACCAAGCTGGCCAACCCGGCGACCAAGAAGATCGAGTTCAAGAAGCTCGATCTGGTCGATGCCATGGTGATCGCCGCCGACAGCAGCTACTCGGACGCCGACGTGGCCGAGGTCGAGCGCTCGGCCTGCCCGACCTGCGGCTCCTGCTCGGGCATGTTCACCGCCAATTCCATGAACTGCCTGACCGAGGCGCTGGGCCTGTCGCTGCCGGGCAACGGCACGGTGGTGGCCACCCATGCCGACCGCGAAAAGCTGTTTCGGCGCGCCGGCCGGCGCATCGTCGAGCTGGCCCGCCAGTACTACGAGCAGGACGACGCGCGCGTGCTGCCGCGCGCGGTGGGCTTCAAGGCCTTCGAGAACGCGATGACGCTGGACATCGCCATGGGCGGTTCCACCAACACCATCCTGCACCTGCTGGCGATCGCGCGCGAGGCCGGCATCGACTTCACCATGCGCGACATCGACCGCCTCTCGCGCGTCGTGCCGCAGCTGTGCAAGGTGGCGCCCAACACCAACAAGTACCACATCGAGGACGTGCACCGCGCCGGCGGCATCATGGCTATCCTGGGCGAGCTCGAGCGCGCGGGACGGCTGCACACCGACGTGCCGACGGTGCATGCGCCCACGCTGGGTGACGCGTTGGCGCAATGGGACATCTTGCGCACTGACGACGAGGCCGTGCGCCATTTCTACCGCGCCGGCCCGGCTGGCATCCCGACGCAGACCGCCTTCAGCCAGGACACCCGCTGGCCCAGCCTGGACACCGACCGTGCGCTGGGCTGCATCCGCTCGGTCGAGCACGCCTTCTCCACCGAGGGCGGCCTGGCCGTGCTGACCGGCAACATCGCGCTCGACGGCTGCGTGGTCAAGACCGCCGGGGTCGACGAAAGCATCCTGGTGTTCGAGGGCACGGCCCACGTCACCGAGAGCCAGGACGAGGCGGTGGCCAACATCCTGGCCGACAAGGTCAAGGCCGGCGACATCGTCATCGTGCGCTACGAGGGCCCCAAGGGCGGCCCCGGCATGCAGGAGATGCTCTACCCGACCAGCTACATCAAGTCCAAGGGCCTGGGCAAGGCCTGCGCGCTGCTGACCGACGGACGCTTCTCGGGCGGCACCTCGGGCCTGTCGATCGGCCACTGCTCGCCCGAAGCGGCGGCCGGCGGCGCCATCGGCCTGGTGCGCGACGGCGACAAGGTGCTGATCGACATCCCCCAGCGCAGCATCAACGTGCTGCTGAGCGACGAGGAACTGGCGCGCCGCCGCGCCGAGCAGGACGCCAAAGGCTGGAAGCCCGCCCAGCCGCGCCCGCGCAAGGTCTCGACCGCGCTCAAGGCCTATGCCAAGTTGGTCACCTCGGCCGACAAGGGCGCGGTGCGCGACGTCTCGCTGCTCGACGACTGAGCGGCCCCTGCCGGCCGTTGGGCACGTTCTGACGGGCCGGTGGCGGGCGTCAGTGCCCGCGCTGTCATGCATGCGTCATGGCGGCGACTTATTTTGGCGGGCATGCTGTTCTCGCCCCCCGAATCGGCCGTGTTGCACGGCCCCACGTCTGTCGAGCCGTCTTGCGATGCCGTGGCGCCTGCCGCGCGCGCTGTGCCCGCGCCGTCCTCGCCCCGCGTGCAACTGGTGTACTTCAACGCCGGCGGCGGCCACCGCGCCTCGGCGCTGGCGCTGGCCGCGGGCATCCGCCGCGCCGGGCTGGACTGGCAGGTCGAGCCCGTCAACCTGTTCGAGCGCGTGGACGCGCGCGACGTCTTCCGCCGCTGGACCGGCATGCCGCCCGAGGCGATCTACAACAAGCGGCTGGCGCTGGGCTGGACCGCCGGGCTGGCGCACGAGCTGAGGCTGCTGCAGGCCGGCATCCGCGTCACCCACCCCTTCTTGATGAAGCGCCTGCGCCAGCACTGGCGCGAGAGCCGGCCCGACCTGGTGGTCTCGCTGGTGCCCAACTTCAACCGAGCCATGCGCCTGAGCCTGGCCGCAGAATGCCCGCGCGTGCCCTATGCCACGGTGATGACCGACCTGGCCGACCTGCCGCCGCGCTTCTGGATCGAGCCAGACCTGCCGATTGACCTGGTCTGTGGCACGCCGCACGCCGTGGCGCAGGCGCGCGCGGCGGGCTGCTCGCCGGCGCGAGTGCATGCGGTCTCGGGCATGCTGCTGCGCGAGGATTTCTATGCGCCGCGCCTGGACCGCGCCCAGCGCGCCGCCGAGCGCCGGGCCCTGGGCCTGCCGGCGCACGGGCCGGTGGGGCTGGTGCTGTTCGGCGGTGAGGGCTCGCGCCAGATGCTTGCCATTGCGCGGCAACTGCCCGATTTGCCGCTGATCCTGATGTGCGGGCGCAACGCCCGGCTGGCGCAGCGCCTGCGCGAGCTGCCGGCCGCCGGCGCGCCGCGCGCGGTGGTGGCCTTCGCGTCGGACGTGCCGCGCTACATGCAACTGGCCGATCTGTTCATCGGCAAGCCCGGACCGGGCAGCCTGAGCGAGGCCGTGCACATGGGGCTGCCCTGCATCGTCGCGGCCAACGCGGCGACGCTGCCGCAGGAGCGCTACAACACGCGCTGGCTGGCCGAGCAGGGGCTGGGCGTCACGGTGACCGGTTTCGACGCCGTCGGCCACGCGGTCGCCGATGTGCTGGCGCGGCTGCCGGCGCTCCAGGCGAACACGCGGCGCATCGACAACCGCGCGCTGTTCGAGGTGCCCCGCGTGCTGGCCGGGCTGCTGGCCGGTGCGACCGAGCCGGTGGCCCGTGTGATGGCGTGATGGGCCTGAAGTCGGCTGACAGGGGGGCGGGACGGCGCGGAGCTGAGAACAGGTTCTGAGAACACGTTCCGCGCGCGTGAGCGCTGGTCAGCGCGTCGGCACTGAGGGCAGCACCAGGTCGTCGAGGATGTGCAGTGGGTCATCGTCTTCGCTGGCTGGCCGCTGCCTGCGCCCGGGGCGGCTTTGGCGCGGCGCGTGCGTCATGGGCCAGCGCACGATCTCCAGCCGGCCGTCGGCGTGCTCGACCAGTGCCGTCAGGCTCTCCACCCAGTCACCGTCGTTGGCATACAGGATGCCGTCGATCTCGCGCATCTCGGCGTGGTGGATGTGGCCGCAGACCACGCCGTCCATGCCGCGCTGGCGCGCCTCGCGCGCGACGGCGCGCTCGAAGTCGCCGACGTAGCTGACGGCGCGCTTGACCTTGTGCTTGAAGAACTGCGAGACCGACCAGTAGGGCAGGCCGACGGCGGCGCGGCAGAAGTTGAAGTAGCGGTTGAGCCGCAGCGAGAACTCGTAGAGCACGTCGCCCACGTGCGCCAGCCACTTGGCGCAGCGGATGACGCCGTCGAACTGGTCGCCGTGCAGAATCCACAGGCGCCGGCCGTCGGCGGTGGTGTGCACGGCCTCGTCGGCGACCTCGATGCCACCCAGCGTGACGCCCAGGAAACGGCGCGCGAACTCGTCGTGGTTGCCGGCGATGAAGGTCATGCGCGTGCCCTTGCGCACCTTGCGCAGCAGCTTCTGGATCACGTCGCTGTGGGCCTGCGGCCAGTGCCAGTGGCGCTTGAGCTGCCAGCCGTCGATGATGTCGCCGACCAGGTACATCTGCTGGCATTCGACGTGCTTGAGGAAGTCGAGCAGCGCGTGGGCCTGGCAGCCGGCCGTGCCCAGATGGACGTCGGACAGCCACACCGTGCGCACGTCGAGCGGGCGCCGCGTGGGCACGGGCAGGTTGGCTCGTGGTTCTTGAGCGGGCCGAGCCCGGTGCACGGCGGGATGCGGCGGAAAGGAGGGGGGCAGGCTGGACATGCCCGCATGCTGGCGTTCGCGTTTGACGCAGCCGTGTCGGTGGCGTGTCAGAGCCGTGACGGGTCGGGTCGTGCGAGCCCCGGGCGCCGCGCCCGACGTCCTAGAATCGGGCCCAGCCGCGCGCCGGGCCGCGCTTGGAACACGTTCTTACGCCGCCGCCTGGGTGCATTCCCGCCCCCGCTCTTCCGGAAGCCCTGCCATGGACTACAACCCCGACAACATCTTCGCCAGGATCCTGCGCGGCGAGGCACCCTGCGTGAAGGTCTACGAGGACGCGGCCACGCTGGCCTTCATGGACGTGATGCCGCAGGCCGAGGGCCATGTGCTGGTGATCCCGAAGGAGCCGGCGGTGTCGCTGCTGGAGCTGTCGGAGGCCGGCGCGCAGGCTGCCATCGCCACCGTCCGCAAGTTGGCCCCGGCGGTCAAGCAGGCCACGGGCGCGGATGGCATCTTCGTGGGCCAGTTCAATGGCGCGGCGGCCGGGCAGACCGTGCCGCACATCCATTTCCACATCATCCCGCGCCACGCGGGCCAGACACCGCGCCCGCACGCCACACAGATGGCCGACGCGGCCGACCTGGCGCGCGTGGCCCAGACGATACGCGCCAGCCTGGGCTGAACCCGATTCAGGCGTGCGCGGCCTGGCGGCTTGACCAGGCCACCGCCCGGCTGCGCCGCGCGTAGCGGTCCAGCGCCAGGCCCTCGGTGCTGATGTCCGGTGTGGCGCCGGTGATGAGGTCGCTGATGAGCTTGCCCGAGCCGCAGGCCATGGTCCAGCCCAGCGTGCCGTGGCCGGTGTTGAGGTAGAGGTTGGCGTACTGCGTGCCGCCGATGATGGGGGTGCCGTCGGGCGTCATCGGGCGCAGCCCGGTCCAGAAGGTGGCCGCCGGCACGTCGCCGCCCGGGAACAGGTCGCGCACCACCATCTCCAGCGTGGCGCGGCGGCGCGGGTCCAGCCGCAGGTCGCAGCCGGCCAGTTCGGCCATGCCGCCCACGCGGATTCGCCGGTCGAAGCGCGTGACGGCGATCTTGTAGGTCTCGTCCAGCACGGTCGATTGCGGCGCCAGGCTTTCGTCGACCAGCGGCACCGTCAGCGAATAGCCCTTGACCGGGTAGACCGGCACATCCAGCCCCAGCGGCGCGATGAAGTCGCGCGTGTAGCTGCCCAAGGCCAGCACGTAGCGGTCGGCCGTCAACACCTGGCCGCCGACCCGGACGCCGGCGATGCGGTCGCCCTCGCGCAGCAGGCCGTCAACCGGCTGGCCGAAGCGGAAATCCACGCCCAGCCCCGCCGCCAGCGCGGCCAGCCCCTTGGTGAACAGGTTGCAGTCGCCGGTCTCGTCGTTGGGCAGGCGCAGGCCGCCGGCCAGCCGGTCGCGCGCCTGGGCCAGCGCCGGCTCGACCGAGGCGAGCTGGTCGGCCGCCAGCAACTCGTGCGGCACGCCGCATTCGCGCAGCACGGCGATGTCGCGCTGCACCGCATCGAGCTGGGCCTGGGTGCGAAACAGCTGCAGCGTGCCGAGGGTGCGATGCTCGTAGGCGAGGCCGGTGTCGGCGCGCAACTGGCGCAGGCAGTCGCGGCTGTACTCGGCCACGCGCGTCATGCGTTCCTTGTTGACGGCATAGCGGCTGGCCGTGCAGTTGCGCAGCATGCGCGCCATCCAGCCCAATTGCCACAGGCTGCCGTCGAGGCGCACGGCCAGCGGCGCGTGCTGCTGGAACATCCACTTGATGGCCTTGAGCGGAATGCCGGGCGCGGCCCAGGGCGTGGAATAGCCGGGCGAGACTTGGCCGGCGTTGCCGAAGCTGGTCTCCTCGGCGGCGGCGGGCTGGCGGTCCAGCACCGTGACCTGGGCGCCGGCGCGCGCGAGGTAATAAGCCGTGGTGGTGCCAACGACGCCGCTGCCCAGGACGATGACTTTCATGATGAATCTCCGTGAAATTCCGGATGGAAGGTGAATCGCGGAACTTTATCGGCGGTGGTGGAGTGGATTCCACTGTAATTCTGGTGCGCAGGCGGGGTGTTTGCGGTTTTAATGGTGCGCTTGCCACCGCCGCCAGTGAAATGCCCGAACTCGACCGCATCGACCGAAAAATCCTCGACATCCTGCAACGCGAAGGCCGTATCAGCCTGACCGATCTGGCCGAACGCGTCGGCTTGTCGGCTTCGCCCTGCACCGAACGTGTGCGTCGCATGGAACGTGCCAACGTCATCACCGGCTACCACGCCCGCGTTTCGCCCGAGGCGCTGGGCCGCACGCTGCTGGTGTTCGTCGAGATCAAGCTCTCGTCCAAGTCCGGCGAGGTGTTCGACAAGGTGCGCAAGGAACTGCTGCACGTGCCCGAGGTGCTCGAATGCCATCTGGTCTCGGGCAGCTTCGATTACCTGGTCAAGGCCCGGCTCAGCGGCATGGACGCCTACCGCCATTTGCTGGGCGACATCCTCAAGAAACTCCCGGTCGCGGCCGAAAGCCACAGCTACGTGGTGATGGAGGAGGTCAAGGAGACGCTGGTGCTGCCGGTGGACCGCTGACTAACCTTATGCGAAAGCCGTCCGTGGCGGGCGCGGAGGCGGTACTACATTGCACTGGAGGGG
>JASGEH010000183.1:0-4329 GCA_047606565.1 Comamonas sp. | reverse complement strand
TGTCGAGCAGGCCGCCGGCGCGCAGGGCCTGGGCTGGCTGATGTTCATCTCCGACCACGGCGAGACGCTGTTCGACGGCCAGTGCGGGCGCGCCGGGCATGGCTTTGCCAGCCGCCCCAACTTCCGGCCGGCGGCCTTCTTCTGGCCGGCCTCGGGCTACGCGGCGCAGCGCGCGCAGCGGGTCGCGCAACTGCGCCACAACGCCGTGCTGCCGACCGATTACCGCACCGTGTTCCACACGCTGCTGGACCTGGCCGACATCCATGTGCCGGTGTTCGATGCCACGCTCAGCATGGACTCGCCGGCTTTCCAGGCCCGGCAGGGCCGCCTGATCGACGCCGAGACCGGCGGCGTGATCGACTTCGACCGGCAATTGCCGGCGTTCGATTGCGCACAGCCCGCCGACCCCGAGGACCGGCGAGCCGATTGAGCCGTGACGATCAGGCTGATGCCGGCGCGCTGAACTGCAGGGCCGCCAGCCGCGCATAGGTGCCGCCGGCGGCGAGCAGCTCGGCATGGCTACCTTGCTCGACGATGCGGCCCTGGTCCATGACCACGATGCGGTCGGCCTGCACCACCGTGGCCAGGCGGTGCGCGATGACCAGCGTGGTGCGCTGGCGCATGGCGGCGGCCAGCGCGGCCTGCACCATGCGCTCGCTTTCGGCGTCGAGCGCGCTGGTGGCCTCGTCGAGCAGCAGGATGGGGGCGTCGCGCAGCATCGCGCGGGCAATCGCGATGCGCTGGCGCTGGCCGCCCGACAGCCGCACGCCGCGCTCGCCCAGCGGCGTGGCGTAGCCCTCGGGCAGAGCCTCGATGAAGCCGTGGGCATGCGCGGCGCGCGCGGCGGCCTCGATCTGCGCCGGGCTGGCGGCGGGGCTGCCATAGCGGATGTTGTCGGCCACGCTGCCCGAGAAGATCACGCCGTCCTGCGGCACCAGCGCCATGCGGCGGCGCAGCGCGTGCATCGGCTGCTGGCGCAGGTCGATGCCATCGACTGCGATGCGGCCGTGCGCGGGGTCGTGAAAGCGCAGCAGCAACTGCAGCACCGTGCTCTTGCCGGCGCCGCTGGCGCCGACCAGGGCCACCGTCTCGCCGGCGCGCACCCGCAGGTTGAAGTCGCGCAGCGCGGGCGTGCCGGGCCGCGAGGGGTAGCTGAAGCCGACGTTCTCGAAGCACAGGCTGGCACCGCCGGCCGGGCCGTCCGCCGGATGGTCTTCATGGCTTTCAGGGATGGTGCGGACTGTGGGGGCTGCGTCGGGCAGGGCCACTGCCTCATCGGCCACCGGCGAGCGGCTGTGCAGCAGCTCGACCAGCCGCTCGGTGGCGCCGGCGGCGCGCAGCAGCTCGCCATAGACCTCGCCCAGCACCGCCGCCGAACCGGCCAGGATGATGACGTAGACCACGGTCTGGCCCAGCTCGCCCGCGCTCAGGCGCCCGGCCAGCACCGCCTGCGTGCCCTGGAACAGGCCCCACAGCAGCGCCGCCGAGGTGGCGATGATGACGAAGGCCACCAGCACGGCGCGCGCGCGGCTGCGCCGCATGGCGGTGGCGAAGCCGTGGGCGGCGGCTTCGTCGAAGCGGTGGCTCTCGTGCGCCTCGGCGGTGTAGGCCTGCACCACGGCAATGGCGCCGATCACCTCGCCGGCGATGGCGCTGGTGTCGGCCACGCGGTCCTGGCTGGCGCGCGAGAGGCGCCGCACGCGCCGCCCGAAGACCATCACCGGCGCGATCACCAGCAGCAAGATGGCCAGCACCTGCAGCATCACGCCCGGGCTGGTCCACACCAGCATGCCCAGCGCGCCCAGCGCCATGACGAGGTTGCGCAGCCCCATCGACAGCGAGGAGCCGACCACGCTTTGCACCAGTGTGGTATCGGTGGTCAGGCGCGAGAGGACTTCGCCGGTGCGCGTCGATTCGAAGAACGACGGGCTCAGCCGGATGACGTGCTGGTACACCGCCTGCCGCAGGTCGGTGGTGATGCGCTCGCCCAGCCAGGTCACGGTGTAGTAGCGCAGCGCGGAAAACAGCCCCAGCGCCACCGCCACGCCGAACAGGGCCAGGAAGTGCCGGCGCAGGGTGGCGGCCGGGGTCGCATCCGGGGTGGTGCCGGGCACCGCCAGCGCGGCCGCGCCGCCATCGACCAGGTGGCGCAGGGCGACCGGGAACACCAGCGTGGTTGCCGCCGCCAGCACCAGGAACAGCAGCGCCAGCGCGATCTGCAGCCGGTAGGGTCGCAGGAAAGGCCGCAGGGCCGACAGCGACTGGACCTTGCCCCGGGCGGCGGATGGATCGGTGGAGGAGGACGACGTGGAGGGCAGCGTGGAGGGTTCGGTGGACACGATACGGACGGGATGGCGGGAAAGCGGGCAGGGCGCCGAAGACGCCGAAGATGCTTGTTCGGTGACGGCGGCGGGCTTGTGGCAGCATACGGCAATCGATTCCCGCCAGATCCTCGGGCGCACGCCGGGCTCCTGGCTTTTTCCATAGGGAACCTGTCGCCCGGTTTCGCTTCTGACTCTCCGATGCATTCGTCTCCGGCGCCCGCGCAAAATCCTTCTTCCTCATCCCCAGGCCCCGCGCCCGCCGCGCCGCGCCTGCCTCAGTCCCTGTTGCGCCGCCTGTGGCTGGCCGAGGCCGTGCGGCAGACCGAGGAGCGCACCGGCTGGCTCGACGACGAGCAGGCCAACCGGCAGGCCCGCGCGCAGGCCTCCTCGTTTGCCGAGCGTCTGCTGTGGCGCGCCGGTCTGCTGGCCTGGCGCGACGGGCTGGCCGAGGCGCAGTCGGCCTGGCTGGGCGCGGCGGTGCTGGCGGCGCTGGCCGTCATGGCGCTCGCCGTGGCGAGCGGCCTGGGGCTGGCCTGGACCGCGCTGGACGGCATGAATGCCGCCGCGGGCGCCGAGGGCCTGACCATCAACGTCTACCGGGCGCTGCTGGCCTTGCTGGGCCTGCATGCGCTGACGCTGCTGCTGTGGCTGGCCGGCATGGCGCTGGGCGGCCGGCGCGCGGGGGCCGAAGACGGCGCCCGACTGTCGGGTTTGCCGGGCCGCGTCTTCCTGTGGCTGGGCGAGCGCCTCAGCCGCGATGCGCGGCGCGCCCACGTCGGCGCCGCGCTGGCGAGCGTGCTGCGGCGCGCCGGGCTGCTGCGCTGGCTGCTGGGCATCTTCAGCCATGGCTTCTGGCTGCTGGCGCTGGGCACCGCCTTGCTGGCGCTGCTGCTGATGATGTCGACGCGCCGCTACGGCTTCGTCTGGGAGAGCACCTTGCTCGACGGCGCCACGCTGGGGGTGCTGACGCAGGCCATCGGCCACCTGCCGGGGCTGCTCGGCTTTCCGGTGCCGGCGGCGGCCGACGTCGCCGCCAGCGGGTTGGGCGCGGCCGGCGGTCAGGTCAACCCCGTCAACACAGTCAACCAGCAATGGGCGCTGTGGCTGGTGGGCGTGGTGCTGGTCTACGGCCTGCTGCCGCGCCTGCTGCTGCTGGCGTGGTGCCTGGCGCGCTGGCGCTGGGGCCTGCGCCGGCTGCGCCTGGACGAGGACTTGCCCGGCTACCGCCTGCTGCGCGCGCGCCTGATGCCGGCCGGCGAGGCCGTGGGCGTGAGTGATGCGGCACCGCCAACGCTCGACGCCGCGCAGGTCGCCTCGGCCGCGCCGGGCGGCCAGGGGCGCGTGCTGTACGCGGTGGAACTGGGCGCTGACCACGAATGGCCGCCGGCGGTGCCCGACGGCCTGACGGGTGACGTGCACGACGGCGGCCGGCTGGACTCCGGCGGCCAGCGCCAGCGCGCGCTCGACCAATTGGCGCGGGCGCCCGCCGAGCGCCTGTTGGTGGCCTGCGACCCGCGCCGCTCGCCCGATCGCGGCACCCTGCGCCTGCTGGTGGCCCTGGCCCAGCAGACCGGCCAGGCCCGCGTGTGGCTGCTGGCGCCGCCCGACGGCCCGGCCGATGTCGACCGCCTGAGCGACTGGCACGACGCCCTGGCCGCTGCCGGCCTGGCGCTGGCGCCGCCGCAGCCCCTGGCCTGGCTGGAGCAGGGCGGGGCGGACGCCGCCCCGGCCACGACCCCGGCCGCAGCCTCTCCCGATTCGACGATCCGATGACCTTTCCAAACCTTGCCCCCGGCACCGCGCCCGGCCCGGCGCTGCCGCCATCCCCACCCGTGCAGATCGCCGTGGTGGGCCACACCAACGTCGGCAAGACCTCCTTGCTGCGCACGCTGCTGCGCGACGCCAGCTTCGGCGCGGTCTCGCACCGGCCCAGCACCACGCGCCACGTCGAAGGCGCGGCGCTGCGCATCGGCGGCGAAACGCTGCTGGTGCTGCACGACACGCC
>JASGEH010000182.1:0-3332 GCA_047606565.1 Comamonas sp. | reverse complement strand
GTCGTGGCCTACCGCGCGGGCAACGAGCTGGCGCGCGTGTGGTACGGCCTCACGGCGGTGATTCGCCACCGGCTGGGGCTGGAGGCCGATCGATGACGCCGCCGCCGGCCGCTGCGCCTTTCGCCTTCGTCTACCTGGCCTCGCAGAGCCCGCGCCGGCGGCAGTTGCTCGAGCAGATCGGGGTGCGGCACGAGTTGCTGCTGCCCGGCCCCGAGGAGGACGCCGAGGCGCTGGAGGCCGTGCTCCCGGGCGAGGCGCCGCGCGACTACGTGGCGCGCGTCACCGGCCTCAAGCTCGATGCCGCCGTGGCCCGGCTGGCGGCGCGCGGCCTGGCGCCGGCACCGGTGCTGTGCGCGGACACCACCGTGGCGCTCGACGGCCGCATCTACGGCAAGCCTGACGACGCGGCGCACGCCGCGCGCATGCTGTCCGAACTGGCTGGCCGCACGCACGAGGTGCTGACGGCCGTGGCGGTGGCCTGGCCGGAGCAGGCTCCCACCGCGGCGGGCTGGTGCACCGAGCATCGCGTGTCGGTGTCGGCGGTGCGCTTCGCGGCCCTGAGCCCGGAGCAGATCGCACGCTACGTGGCCAGCGGCGAGCCCATGGGCAAGGCCGGGGCCTACGCGGTCCAGGGGCGGGCCGGCGTGTTCATCGAGCACATCGCGGGCAGCTACACCGGCATCATGGGCCTGCCGCTGCACGAGACCGGGTGCCTGCTGCGGCTGGTGTGACAGGGGTATGGGCCGGCTCGATTCCCGGCGTGACGCACGCGGCCCGACAATAGCGGACGGGGCCGCGCCATGTGGCGCGCTCCACTGAAATACAACACGCGAGAGGCGCGACGCGCCAGAGGGCGCAGGAATCTATGCAGCAGGACATCCTGGTCAATTGGTCTCCGCAGGAAACGCGGGTGGCACTGGTCGAAAACGGCGCGGTGCAGGAAATCCACGTCGAGCGCGCGCTCGAACGCGGCATCGTCGGCAACATCTACCTGGGCAAGGTGGTGCGCGTGCTGCCGGGCATGCAGTCGGCCTTCATCGACATCGGGCTGGAGCGCGCGGCCTTTCTGCACGTGGCCGACGTCTGGCAGCGCCAGGGCGACGGCACGCACATGAGTTTGTCGCGCCACCTTCAGAACAAGGGCGAGGCGCCACCGCCGCCGCCGATCGAGAAGCAGGTCTTCGCCGGTCAGTCGCTGATGGTGCAGGTCATCAAGGAGCCGATCGGCACCAAGGGCGCGCGGCTGTCGACCCAGATCAGTCTGGCCGGGCGGCTGCTGGTGTTCCTGCCGCAGGACGACCACATCGGCGTCTCGCAGAAGATCCCGACCGCCCAGCGCGACGAGTTGCGGCGGCGCCTGCAGACGCTGGCGGCCGAGCACAGCGCGCCGCCGGGCAGCGCGAAGACGGCGGGGCAGGGCGGCTTCATCCTGCGCACCAACGCCGAGGAGGCGTCGGACACCGAACTGGGCGAGGACATGCGCTACCTGCGCAAGGCCTGGCAGCGCGTGCGGCAGGCGGCGCTGACGCTGCCGGCCACCTCGCTGCTGTACCAGGACCTGAGCCTGCTGCAGCGCATCCTGCGCGACCTGGTCGGCGAGGAAACCCAATCCATCCGCATCGATTCGCGCGAGCAGTACGGCCTGCTCAAGGCGTTTGGCGAGGAGTTCATGCCCATGGCGGTGGGCAAGCTGCAGCTCTACCGCGGCGAGCGTCCGATCTTCGACCTGTACCGTGTGGACGAGGAAATCGTCAAGGCGCTGGGCCGCCGGGTCGACCTCAAGTCCGGCGGCTACCTGATCATCGACCAGACCGAGGCGCTGACCACGGTGGACGTCAACACCGGCGGCTACGTGGGCGCGCGCAATTTCGACGAGACCCTCTTCAAGACCAACCTGGAGGCCGCCCACGCGATCGCGCGCCAACTGCGCATGCGCAACCTGGGCGGCATCGTCATCATCGACTTCATCGACATGGCGCGCGAGGAGCACCGGGCCGCCGTGCTCGCCGAGCTCGACAAGCAACTGCGCCAGGATCGCGTCAAGACCGTGGTGGGCGGCTTCTCGCCGCTCGGGCTGGTCGAGATGACGCGCAAGCGCACCCGCGACTCGCTGGCCCACATGCTGAGCGAGACCTGCCCGGTCTGCCAGGGCCGCGGCCACGTCAAGACGCCGCGCAGCGTGGCCTACGACATCCTGCGCGAGATCCTGCGCGAGGCGCGCCAGTTCAACCCGCGCGAGTTCCGCGTCATCGCCTCGCCCAAGGTGGCCGAGCTGTTTCTCGACGAGGAAAGCCAGCACCTGGCCAGCCTCTCCGAATTCATCGGCAAACCGATTTCGCTGCAAAGCGAAACCGCCATGTCGCAGGAGCAATACGATATCGTGCTGATGTAGCCTGGAGGGGCACCGAGATTCTCAGAGTTTGTCGGCAGCATTCCTGAAACTGGTGATGAGCGGGTTGGATCAGCGCTAAGATACGCGCCGCTGATGCAGATCGCGCAAGGTGGCACGTTGACCGGCCACCGGTGTCGCGATGGGTTGATCAGGAACCAAACTACACAATTCGGAACACAAGATGGCACAAGCCATGGCGCGCAGCTTGCCTTGTCGGCGCACATCCCGACTGGCCTCGGGACTCGTGGTGCGGCGCCATGCAGCCCGCTGCGGCATGGTAGCCTTTGAAACGCCCAAGGCGACGTTTCGCGACAGCACGGCCAGGCCGCCACCTGGCATCGCGCATTTCGCCGAAGCTTCCCGAGCCTGAGTTGTAACGACTGAACCCAAATGCATCAAATTCCGAACCTGAAAGCTGGCGTGGCATCGCGCCGCGCCGTGATCGCCGGCCTGGCCGGCGTTTCCGCCTTGCCGGCGCTCGCGCAGTTCCGCGTCGAGGTCACCGGTGTCGGCATGCGGCAGATTCCCATCACCATCGCGCCCTTCCGTGGCGAAGGCAGCAGCTCGCAGAAGATCTCGCAGATCATCCAGGCCGACCTGGAGCGCAGCGGCCTGTTCAAGAGCGTGCCGGCCACGGGCGAACAGCTCGACGAGAACGCCCGTCCAGACCTCAATGCCTGGCGCCAGCGCAGCGTCGACGACCTGGTCGCCGGCAGCGTCAATGCCTTGCCCGGCGGCCGCTTCGAAGTGCGCTTCCGGCTCTGGGACGTGATCCGGGGCCAGGATCTGGGTGGCCAGAGCTACACCATCGCCGCCGCCGACCTGCGGCTGGCGGCGCATCGCGCGGCCGACTACATCTACGAGAAGATCACCGGCGAGAAGGGCGTGTTCGCCACGCGGCTGGCCTTCGTCACGCGCAGCGGCCAGCGCTATGGCCTGT
>JASGEH010000181.1:0-15286 GCA_047606565.1 Comamonas sp. | reverse complement strand
GCCGCGCCGACGCGCCGCTGGCCGCGCCGCCGCTGGCCCGCCCGACGCTGCCGGGGCCGGTCCCCGTGCCGCCACCGGCGGCAGCGAACGACCCCACCCCATAATCTGCCGCCATGCAAGTATTCCGAGGCTTCCAGCACCCCGGCGTGGCGCCCGCCTGCGCCCTGACGATTGGCAATTTCGACGGCGTCCACCGGGGCCACCAGGCCATGCTGGCGCTGCTGCGCGGCGAGGCACGCCAGCGCGGCCTGCCCTCGTGCGTACTGACCTTCGAGCCGCACCCGCGCGACTACTTCGCCCAGGCACTGCAGAAGCCCGCGCTGGCGCCGGCGCGCATCGCCACGCTGCGCGACAAGCTCGACCAGTTGGAGGCCTGCGGCGTCGACCAGGTGGTGGTGCTGCGCTTCGACGCCCGCTTCGCGGCGCTGTCGCCGCGCGCCTTCATCGACGACGTGCTGCGCCACGGCCTGGGCGCGCGCTACGTGCTGGTGGGCGACGACTTCCGCTTCGGCGCCCAGCGCGCCGGCGACTACACCCTGCTCGACCGCGCCGGCACCGCCGCCGGCTTCGACGTCGCCCGCATGAACAGCTACCAGGTTCACGGCCTGCGCGTCTCCAGCTCGGCCGTGCGCGCCGCGCTGGCCGAGGGCGACATGGCCGCCACCGCAGGCCTGCTCGGCCGGCCCTACGCCATCTCCGGCCACGTGGTGCACGGCCGCAAGCTCGGCCGCAGCCTGGGCGAGAGCGCGCCCGGCCGCGCCGACGGCTTTCGCACCCTCAACCTGCGCTTCGCGCACTGGAAGCCGGCGGCCAGCGGCATCTTCGTGGTGCAGGTCCACGGCCTCGAAGGCGCGCCCGGCCCACACGCACCACACGCGCCGCGCCTGGGCGTGGCCAACCTGGGCGTGCGCCCCTCGCTCGACCCCGGCGACGTCAACGGCGGCCGGGTGCTGCTGGAAACCCATGTGCTCGACTGGCCGCCCACGCTCGCCGCCGCCGGCCGCGAGGCCTACGGCCAGGTGATCCGCGTGGAACTGCTGCACAAGCTGCACGACGAGCTGAAGTACGACAGCCTGGCCGCGCTGCAGGACGGCATCGCGCGCGACTGCGACGAGGCCCGGGCCTGGCTGCAGGCCCAGGGCGGCCGCCCCGAATCCGCCTAAAATAGACGCCGTGAACACCTTCCAACGGCTGCACGGCGGCCTGCCCCCCACGCGGCTGGCCCACACCAGCACCCGTCGCCAGACCACGCGCGACCGAATTTGACGCTCGCCCCGGCCGCCCGCGCCACCCCCGAGCCTCGATTCTTCACCCAGGAAACCCGGCCGCAGCCCCAGACTCACCCGGGCGCGCGGCCACCCTTTCCCCCCAGACATCCACCATGTCCGACGCCAAGACCGACTACCGCCAGTTCCTCAACCTGCCCGACACTCCCTTCCCCATGCGCGGCGACCTGCCCAAGCGCGAGCCGGGCTGGGTGAAGGAGTGGGAGGAGCAAGGCATTTACCAGCGCCTGCGCGACGCCCGCCACGGCAAGCCCAAGTTCATCCTGCACGACGGCCCGCCGTATGCCAACGGCAAGATCCACATCGGCCACGCGGTCAACAAGGTGCTCAAGGACATGATCGTCAAGGCGCGCCAGCTCGAAGGCTACGACGCGCTCTACGTGCCTGGCTGGGACTGCCACGGCCTGCCGATCGAGAACGCCATCGAGAAGCTGCACGGCCGCAACCTGCCGCGCGACGAGATGCAGGCGAAAAGCCGCGCCTTCGCCACCGAGCAGATCGCCCAGCAGATGGCCGACTTCAAGCGCCTGGGCGTGCTGGGCGACTGGGACCACCCCTACAAGACCATGGACCGCGCCAACGAGGCCGGCGAACTGCGCGCCTTGAAGCGCGTGATGGAGCGCGGCCACGTCTACCGCGGCCAGAAGCCGGTCTACTGGTGCTTCGACTGCGCCTCCTCGCTGGCCGAGTTCGAGATCGAGTACGCCGACAAGAAGTCGCAGACGCTCGACGTCGCCTTCCCCAGCGCCGACCCGGCCCGGCTGGCCGCCGCCTTCGGCCTGCCGCGCCTGGACAAGCCCGCCTTCATCGTGATCTGGACCACCACCGCGTGGACGATTCCGGCCAACCAGGCGCTCAACGTCAACCCCGAGCTGGACTACGCGCTGGTCGACACCGAGCGCGGCCTGCTGATCGTGGCCGCCTCGCTGGTCGAGAAATGCCTGGCGCGCTGGGGCCTGGCCGGCGAAGTCGTCGCCACGGCCCGGGGCGCGGCGCTCGACCACCTCGAATTCAAGCACCCGCTGGCCGACGTCGATGCCGGCTACGACCGCACCAGCCCGGTCTACCTGGCCGACTACGCCACCGCCGACGACGGCACCGGCATCGTCCACTCGGCCCCAGCCTACGGCCTGGACGACTTCTTCTCGTGCGCCGCCAACGGCCTGACGACCGACCAGATCCTCAACCCCGTGCAGGGCAACGGCGTCTACGCCGCCGATCTGCCGCTGTTCGGCGGCCAGCACATCTGGAAGGCCGTGCCCACCGTCATCGAGACGCTGCGCGAGGCCGGCCGCCTGCTCGACACCGCCCCCCTCAGCCACAGCTACCCGCACTGCTGGCGCCACAAGACGCCGGTGATCTACCGCGCCGCCGCCCAGTGGTTCATCCGCATGGACGAGGGCGAAGGCGTGTTCGCCACCGACAAGGCCCCGGGCACGCTGCGCGCCACCGCGCTGGCGGCCATCGACCAGACCCGCTTCTACCCCGAGAACGGCCGCACCCGCCTGCGCGACATGATCGCCAACCGGCCCGACTGGTGCATCTCGCGCCAGCGCAGCTGGGGCGTGCCCATTCCTTTCTTCCTGCACAAGGACTCGGGCGAGCTGCACCCGCGCACCCCGGAGATCATCGACCAGGCCATCGCCATCGTCGAGGAAGGCGGCATCGAGGCCTGGAGCCGCGCGACCGCCGAGGACATCCTGGGCGCCGAGGACGCCGCCCTCTACACCAAGAGCACCGACATCCTCGAAGTCTGGTTCGACTCCGGCTCCACCTTCTTCACCGTGCTGCGCGGCACCCACCCCGAATCGCACCACGACAGCGGCCCCGAGGCCGACCTGTACCTGGAAGGCCACGACCAGCACCGCGGCTGGTTCCACAGCGCGCTGCTGCTGGCCTCGGCCATCGAGGGCCGCGCGCCCTACAAGGGGCTGCTGACCCACGGCTTCACCGTGGACGGCCAGGGCAAGAAGATGAGCAAGTCGCTCGGCAACACCGTCGCGCCGCAGGAAGTCAGCAACAAGCTCGGCGCCGAGATCATCCGCCTGTGGGTGGCCGCGACCGACTATTCGGGCGACCTCGCCATCGACGACAAGATCCTGGCCCGCGTGGTCGATGCCTACCGCCGCATCCGCAACACCCTGCGCTTCCTGCTCGCCAACACCAGCGACTTCGACCCCGCGCAGGACGCCGTGCCGCTCGAGGAACTGCTGGAGATCGACCGCTGGGCGCTGGCGCGCGCCGCGCAGTTCCAAGCCGAGATCCTGGCGCACTACCAGGTCTACGAATTCCACCCGGTGGTCGCCAAGCTGCAGCTCTACTGCTCGGAAGACCTGGGCGGCTTCTACCTCGACGTGCTCAAGGACCGCCTCTACGTCACCCCGGCCAGGAGCCTGGCGCGGCGCAGCGCGCAGACCGCGCTGTGGCACCTGACGCACGCCATGCTGCGCTGGATGGCGCCCTTCCTGTCCTTCACCGCCGAGGAGGCCTGGAAGGTGTTCGCGCCGGGCGCCTCGCCCTCGATCTTCACCGAGACTTTCTGGGACCTGCCCGCGCCGGCCGGCGCGCCCGCGTTGTTGGTCAAGTGGGCCCGCATCCGCGAGATCCGCGACGTGGCCAACAAGCGCATCGAGGCCGTGCGCGCCGAAGGCAAAGTCGGCTCGTCGCTGCAGGCCGCCCTCACCATCCACGCCGCACCCGAGGACCACGCGCTGCTCGCCAGCCTGGGCGATGACCTGAAGTTCGTCACCATCACCTCGCAGGCCACGCTGGTGGCCGGCAGCGACCTGGCGGTGGACGTGGCGCAGGCCGCCGGCGCCAAGTGCGCGCTGACCTGGCACTACGCCGAGGACGTGGGTGCCGACCCCGCGCACCCGACGCTGTCGGCGCGCGCCATCAGCAACCTCTACGGCGCGGGCGAAACCCGCACGGTGGCCTGATGAACGCGCCCGCCCCCTCCACCCGCGCCACCCACGCGGCACCGGACGGCGCCGCCGCCCCGGCCCCGGTGCGCGCGCGCCTCTGGCCCTGGCTGGGCCTGGCGCTGGCCATCATCGTGCTCGACCAGTTGACCAAGCAGTGGATACTCGCCCACTACGCCTGGGGCGACAGCACGCGCATCACCGGCTTCTTCAACATCGTGCGCGCCCACAACCCGGGCGCGGCCTTCAGCTTCCTGGCCGAGCACGACGGCTGGCAGCGCTGGCTGTTCACCGCCATCGGCGTGGCCGCCTCGGTCTTCATCGTCTGGCAGCTGCGCAAGCCCGGCAACAGCCGGCTGTTCTCCTTCGCGCTGGCCGGCATCATGGGCGGCGCGCTGGGCAACGTCATCGACCGGCTGCTGCACGGCTACGTGGTCGATTTCCTCGACTTCCACTGGGCCGGCTGGCACTACCCGTCGTTCAACGTCGCCGACATGGGCATCACCCTCGGCGCGATCGCCCTGATCGTCGACGAAATCCTGCGCATGCGGCGCGCGCGCCGCTGAACGCGGCCACGCCGCGCGTCCGGTCCCCACGCCCCCCGCCAGCATGAAGCACCTGCTCGACCTCCTGGCCGCCATCGCCCTGCTGGTCTGGGGCACCTACCTCGTGCGCACCGGCGTGCTGCGCACGTTTGGCGGCAGCCTGCGCCAGTTTCTCGCGCGCAGCCTGGGCAACCGCTTCACGGCGGCGCTCTCGGGCATCGCCGTCACGGCGCTGGTGCAGTCGAGCACGGCGACTGCGCTCATCACCTCATCCTTCGTCGGCCAGGGGCTGATCGCCCTGCCGGCGGCCATGGCCGTGATGCTGGGCGCCAACGTCGGCACCGCCGCCATGGCGGTGCTGTTCTCGTTCGACCTGTCGTGGCTGTCGCCGCTGTTCATCTTCGTCGGCGTGGTGCTGTTCATCACCCGCCAGCACACCCGCGTGGGCGACGCCGGCCGCATGCTCATCGGCCTGGGGCTGATGCTGCTGGCGCTGCGCCTGGTCACCGAATCGACCACGCTGCTGACGCAGGCGCCGGCGGTGCAGCTGATCCTGGAATCGCTCAGCAGCGACGTGCTGATGGAAATCCTGCTCGGCGCGCTGCTGGCGGTGATGAGCTATTCGAGCCTGGCGGTGGTGCTGCTGGTGGCCACGCTGGCGCTGCAGGTCATCTCCACCGACATCGCGCTGGGCCTGGTACTGGGTGCCAACCTGGGCAGCGGCCTGCAGCCGTGGCTGACCTCGGCCAAGTCCTCGGTCAGCGCGCGCCAGGTGCCGCTGGGCGCGCTGCTGGCCAAGCTGGCCGGGGTGGCCCTCGCCGCGCCGCTGATCGGGCCGTGGCTGACGCTGGCGCGCCAGTTCAGCGCCGATCCGGCGACGCTGGTGGTGATGTACCACCTGAGCTTCAACATCATGCTGGCGGTCCTGTTCATCGGCTTCACGCGGCCGCTGGCGCGCGCCACCGAGCGGCTGCTGCCGCGCCCCAGGCCCGGCGCCTCGCCGCTCGAACGGCTCAATCATCTCGACGCCTCGGCGCTGGCGACCCCCGCGCTGGCGATCTCCTGCGCCGCGCGCGAGGCCTTGCACCTGGCCGACACGGTCGAGACCATGCTGCGCGGCGTGCTGACGGTGCTCAAGACCGACAACCGGCAGCTCGCCGAGAGCCTGCGCAAGATGGACGACGACGTCGACACCACCTATTCGGGCATCAAGTACTACATGACCCAGATCTCGCGCCAGGCCCTGAGCCAGGCCGAGGGGCAGCGCTGGACCGACATCATCAGCTTCACCATCAACATGGAGCAGATCGGCGACATCATCGAGCGCGTGCTGCAGGACATCGAGGACAAGAAGATCCGGCGCGGCCGCGACTTCTCGCCGGCCGGCCGCACCGAGATCGAGGAACTGCACGCGCGGCTGGTGGCCAACCTGCGCCTGGGCATGAGCGTCTTCCTCAACGGCAACGTGCGCGACGCCCAGCGCCTGCTGGAGGAAAAAGTGCGCTTCCGCGACCTGGAGCGCGCCTACGCCAGCTCGCACCTCGACCGGCTCAGCGAAAAGACCATGCCCAGCATCGAGACCAGTTCGCTGCACATCGACCTCATCAGCGAGTTCAAACGCATCAACTCGCACATCTGCTCGATCGCCTACCCCATCCTCGACTCGGCCGGCGCGCTCGCGCCCAGCCGGCTCAAGAGCGACCAGTGAGCGCGCGCTTCCCGGACGCTTGAAGCCTCAGACAATCACCGGCTCCGGCTCCAGCCGGATGCCGAAGCGCTCGTAGACGCTGGTCTGGATGGCGCGCGCCAGCGTCACCACCTCGCCGCCGGTGGCGCCGCCCCGGTTCACCAGCACCAGCGCCTGGCGGTCGTAGACGGCGGCGTGGCCCACGCTCTTGCCCTTCCAGCCGCAGGCGTCGATGAGCCAGCCGGCGGCCAGCTTGAAGCGGCCGTCGTCGAGCGCGTAATGCACGATGCGCGGCTCGCGGCCGATGATGTCGGCGCACTGGTCGGCCGACACCGTGGGGTTCTTGAAGAAGCTGCCCGCATTGCCCAGCACGCGCCAGTCCGGCAGCTTGCCCGCGCGGATGTCGCAGACCCAGCCGTAAATGTCCTGCGGCGTCGGCTGCTCCACGCCGGTTTCCTCCTGGCGCCGCTGCAAGTCCAGGTAGCCCAGCTCGGGCCGCCAGGGCCGGGGCAGGCGCAGGCGCACGCGCGTGATGAGCGCGCAGCCGCCCAGCCCCAGGTCGCCAGGCCCGGCCGGCGCATGCTTGAACACCGAGTCGCGGTAGCCGAAGCCGCACTGCGCGGCATCCAGCGTGAAGGCCTGGCCGGTGCGCAGGTCGATGGCGTCGAGCGAGTCGAAGCGGTCCTGCAGCTCGACGCCATAGGCGCCGATGTTCTGCACCGGCGCGGCGCCAACCGTGCCCGGGATCAGCGCCAGGTTCTCCAGCCCCGGATAGCCCTGCGCCAGGCTCCAGCCGACCGCCTCGTGCCAGACCTCGCCGGCGCCGAACTCGACCACCCAGCCGCGCGCGTCCTCGGCCACCAGCCGCCGCCCGGCGATCTCGACCTTGAGCACCAGTTGCCGCACGTCGCCCGTCAGCACGATGTTGCTGCCGCCGCCCAGCACGAACTTGGGCAGCGCCGCCAGCGCCGGATCGGCCAGCACGGCGTGGACGTCCGCCTCGCTGCGGATGCGCACCAGCGACTGCGCCCGGGCGACGATGCCGAAGGTGTTGTAGCGCTGGAGGGGGAACTGGTTCTCGACTTGCATGGGGCCTATTTTCTCATCTGCCTCGCGCCAGTCGAAAACCCCAAATCATTCAGTTAAAGATTCGTCATGCCGCATTAATGCGCTACAAATTTGGAAAGAATCCTGCTTTGATATAGCGCCCAGCGCCCCCTTTGGGGCCCACCGGACCGCCGTTCATTCCATTGTTTGCATTCATGACACGCTGCCCGCGACCTGTCCTCTCCCGCCTGGCCCACGGACTCCCGACCCTGGCCCTGCTGCTGGCGGCCTGCGGCGGCGACACCATCGCCCCGCCGCCCGCCGCCACGCCTCCCGCATCCCCCGCGCCGGTGCAGAACACCACGTTCGACCCCGCCCTGTGCACGCAGCAGGCCGATGCGCCCTACGGCCAGACCGTGGGCCTGGCGGGCAGCAACGTGATGGTCGCCTCGGCCGACGTCCACGCCTCGGCGGCTGGCTGCAAGGTGCTGGCCCGGGGCGGCACGGCCATCGACACCGCCATCGCCGTGCAGGCCGTGCTGGGCGTGACCGAGCCCTTCGGCTCCGGCCTGGGCGGCGGCTCGGTCATCACCTACTACGACGCGGCCACGCGCGCGGTGCGCACCTTCGACGGCCTGTCCTCGGCCCCGGCCGAGACCGGCGGCGTCGACACGATCTACAAGGCCACCGCGCAGGACGTCGCTACCGAAGCGCCCTACAACGCCTGCAAGGCCGGCCTGGTGGCAGGCAACAGCCTCTCGTCGCAGCAGGGCAACACCAACATCTCGGCGCGCGCGGCCGGCGTGCCCGGCACCCTGGCCGTGCTCGACACGGTCCACCAGCTCTACGGCAAGACGCCCTGGAACGCCCTGTGGGACGACGCCATCGACCTCGCGCGCGACGGCTTCCCGATGTCGCCCTACATGTACTCGACCCTGTACGCCGAGGCCAACGAGCTGGACGACGAGGGCCACCCGGTGGCCGCCGGCACCGCCGTCCCGGCCTGGGTCAACGCGGCCGGCACCGCCCGGGGCGCGGCGCGCTGCAAATACCCCGACATCCACGCCCGCTACTGCGAACCCGGCGACGCCAGCCAGCAAAAACCGCGGGCCATCGGCACCCTGCTGCACAACCCCGAACTCGCCGCCTCCATGGCCCTGGTGCGCGACGGCGGCGCCCAGGCCTTCTACGACCCGCAAGGCGCCATCGCCCCGGCCATCGTCGCCAAGCTGACCCACGGCCAACTGCCCTGCACCTCCATCCTGCCCAGCGCCGGCACTGCCGCCGCGCCGTCGGTCGCCGGCACCATCGCGCGCATTCCCAGCCTGATGACCACCGCCGACTTCGCCGCCTACAAGGCCATCGAGCGCACGCCGCTGTCCGGCACCCGCTTCGGCCTGACGATCTACACCCCGCCCGCGCCCTCCTTCGGCGGCCTGGTCACCCTCTACAACCTGGGGCTGATGGAGCGCAAGCAGATCGCCAGCACCGCCTTCAATAGCACCGCCTACCTGCACTGGGTCACCGAAGGCAGCCGCCTGGCCAACGCCGACCGCCGCACCATCGTGGGCGACCCGGCTGACTCCAACGTCGACGCGCGCGTCGCCGCCCTGCTCTCGCCCGCCTACCTCGACGCCCGCGCCGCGCTGATCACCGACACCGCGCTCGCCACCGTGCCCGCCGGCAGCAGCGCCGACGGCATCCCCGCCTTCGCCGCCACCCGGCCCGCCAACGCCAACGCCGCCCCGCTGGCCTCGGCAGGCAACGCCACCCTCGCCCCCCGCACCCTGCTGCTGGCCCAGACCGGCCAGCCCGCCGACCACGACGAGGACTGGAACACCACCAGCAACATCGCCATCGTCGACGGCTACGGCAACGCCATCTCCATGACCACCACCATCAACACCCACTGGGGTTCGCACATCGAGGCCGCCGGCATCCTCATCAACAACGCCCTGTCCAACTTCTCGGCCGGCACGCCGGGCCTCGACGTCAACGGCTACGCCGCCAACAAGCGCCCGCGCTCGTCCATCGCGCCGGCCCTCGCCTTCGACGCCGAAGGACGCCTGAAGCTGGTCTGGGGCTCGGCCGGCGGCGGCCCCATCCCGGACTACATCGTCAAGACCTTCCTCGGCCACGGCGTCTATGGCCTGGACCTGCAGCAGGCCATCAATGCCGACAACTTCACCGGCCAGAACGGCAGCGCGCAACTCGAAGCCGGCAAACCCATCGCCAGCCAGGTCGATCCACTCATCGGCCAATACGGCAACACCAGCGCCAACGCCGAGGCCACCGCCCTCAAGAGCGGCATCAGCGGCATCGCCGTCAGCCACGACGCGCAAGGCAGGCCGGTCTACACCGGGGCGGCCGACAACCGGCGCAACGGCGCGGCCAACGGTTACTGAGTCCAGCTCGCGGGCGGGGCAGCCAGCGGAGGCCGCGCTTTCTCGACTAACATCGCAGCCATCGTTGACCCGGGCGCCGCCGCCTCGCGCGCGGCGCCCCCGCCCCCAGGACACAGACCTCCCATGCCTTCTTTTGACATTGTTTGCGAAGCCGATTTCGTCGAGGTGAAGAACGCCGTCGACAACGCCGCCAAGGAGATCGGCACCCGCTTCGACTTCAAGGGCAGCTCGGCCAACATCGAGCTCAAGGACAAGGAAATCACGCTGTTCGGCGACGCCGAGTTCCAGCTCACGCAGGTCGAGGACATCCTGCGCAACAAGCTCACCAAGCGCAACGTGGACGTGCGCTTCCTCGACATCGAGAAGCCGCAGAAGATCGGCGGCGACAAGGTCAAGCAGACCGTGAAGATCCGCAACGGCATCGAGTCCGACCTGGGCAAGAAGCTGCAACGCCTCATCAAGGACAGCAAGCTCAAGCTGCAAGCCGCCATCCAGGGCGACGCCGTGCGCGTGACCGGCGCCAAGCGCGACGACCTGCAGGCCGCCATGGCCCTGATCCGCAAGGACGTGGCCGACGTGCCGCTGTCGTTCAACAACTTCCGCGACTGAAGGCCCGCCGCCCAGACGTCGTCCAGGCCAGGCGCAGACTTCAGAACTGCGCGGCGGTGACGACGATCTCGATGCGGTAGTCCGGGTTGGCCAGTTGGGCCTGCACCGTGGCGCGCGGCGGCGCGTGGCCGGGGACTTCGCCGATCCAGGCGTCCCAGACTTCATTCATGGCGCCGATGTCGGTGATGTCGCGCAGGAAGATCTGCACCATCAGCAGGCGCGAGCGCGCGCTGCCGGCCTCGGCCAGCAGGCGGTCGACCATGGCCAGCACCTCGCGGGTCTGGCCCCGGATGTCGAGGCTGGGGTCGTCGGGCACCTGGCCGGCCAGGTAGACCACGCCGGCGTGGATGGAGAGTTCGGACAGGCGCGGCCCGACGTGCAGGCGCTGGAATTCAGCCATGGCGTTTTGCTTTCAAGGATTCAGGAACGGCGCGCCTTCACCGCTTTCGCGGCTTGCGCGGCGGACGCCGGGGTTTTCTTGGCGCCGATGCGCGACTCCTGCCCGCGCATAAGGCGGCCGATGTTGGCGCGGTGGCGCCAGACCAGCAGCGCGCTCATCACGACCACGGCCAGCACCAGACTGGCCTCGGTCTGCCAGGCGCTGCCGTCGCCCAGCACGAAGAGGACGGGCGCGGCCAGCGCGGCGATCAGCGCCGCCAGCGAGGAATAGCGCGAGACGGCTGCCACCAGCAGCCAGGTCAGCAGCACCGCCAGGCCCAGCCAGCCATTGATGCCCAGCAGCACGCCAGCGGCGGTGGCGACGCCCTTGCCGCCCTGGAAGCGGAAGAACACCGGATACAGGTGGCCCAGGAAGGCGGCGACCGCCACCAGCGCCTGGCTGCCTTCGTGCAGGCCATGGGCAGGGCCCCAGAGACCCACGGCCCACACCGGCAGCCAGCCCTTGGCGCCATCGAGCAGCAGCGTGAGCACGGCGGCGAGCTTGCTGCCCGAGCGCAGCACGTTGGTGGCGCCGGGGTTGCCGCTGCCGTAGCCGCGCGGGTCCGGCAGGCCCAGCAGGCGGCTGACCAGCACCGCGAAGCTCAGCGAGCCGATCAGGTAGGCCGCCAGCGCGGCCAGCAGGGGAAGGACGAAATCGGACAGGAAAGGCAAACCGGGTACCTCGGGCAAGCATGCAGGGTCGCCCGCCATGGCGGCGGGTGCTGCATTTTGCCAGCATCGGCGCCCGCCGCCCGGGCGTGGAGGGTGGTCGGCGCGCAAATCAGGAAACCGACTTTTGATGCGACAAAACAGTCGTTGCCGATTCGGGGCAGCGGCGTATTCTCGGCGCCAGCCCTCCGGGCCTTGCCGACCCGCCCCGCGCCCGTCGCGCACGGCCCGCCGGTTTTTTCGACAACTTTCGACAACAACAGGGCGGCCCAGGGTGGGAACGGCATCGCGGCATCGGCCCCGTGTTCTCCGCCACGGCCGCCCCATCACACAACCGCGATACCGTCCCATGGTTTCCTTCAGCACCGCCTCCCCCTCCCCCGCTCCCCTCAAGGTCGTCGCCCTCGCCGGCAGCAGCTTCCTGCCGTCGCGCACGCTGGTGCTCACGCAGGCGCTGGTCGCCGCGCTGGGCGAGCAGCTCGACATCGACACCCACCTCATCAACCTCGGCGACATCGCGCGCGACCTGGGCGGCGCGCTCTCGCGCGACGAACTGCCCGCGCATGCCGAGGCCGAGCTGCAACGCATCGAGGGCGCCGACCTGCTGATCGCCGCCACGCCGGTCTACCGGGGCGCGCTGCCGGGCCACTTCAAGCACCTGTTCGACCTGATCGGCATCGACGCGCTGGCCAACAAGCCGGTGATCCTGGCCGCCACCGGCGGCAGCGACCGCCACGCGCTGGTGCTCGACTACCAGTTGCGCCCGCTGTTCAGCTTTCTGCAGGCCATCGCGCTGCCGATCGGCGTCTACGGCTCGACCGGCGACTTCGAGGACTACCAGATCAGCAGCTCGCACCTGCAGGCCCGCATCCGCCTGGCCGTCGAGCGCGCCGCCCCGCTGTTCCCGGCGCACCGCCGCGCGGTGCCAGAGGCGCAGTTGAAGATCGCCTGAGCCTCTCTCGGTCCGTAGAAAAACCAGCAGCCCCCGGAATGCGCCGAACTGGCGTTTTCCGGGGGCTTTTTCGTGCCCGGCTTCCACATCCGTATTGGCGTGCGTGCATCTTGTAGTCATAGAAGCTCTTGCCGTGCTTGTAGGTCTGTGAGGCCAGCGCGTGTCGCCGTCCGTGTACCGCATGCTCCCCCACGCGCTGTCTCCAGCGTGTCAGGATCGATGGGCAGTTCAGCCTGCAGATCGCGCTCGCCACAGAAATACGGTCAGCACGAGATCCTCACCCAGGTATTGACCACTGCTTCGCAAAAATCAATCAGCCCACTCTCTTCACCATTAGCATTGACACCAGAGAAATAAAACTCGTTATTACAATGCCCCACACAAGCCATACATACCCATTAATCTCAATCACAAATGCAGCCGCCAGCGGAGCAACCGCCCTAGCCACCATGACAGGGATTTGCATAAACCCCTGAATAATCGCATAATTTTCATTACCAAAAACATCGGTCGTGACGGCGGCACGCACAATCACCAAAGCACCTGACGCCACACCATGCAACAACATAAATAACAAAATTCCGATCCAGCCCCTCCCCACAACCCCAAAAGTCAACGCCAGAAGCGCCACAGCCTGCGCCCCCATAACAACCCATCCCATCAGAATATAGTCAAACCGCCCCAACTCCAATCTCGACATAAAAAATCGAACTCCAATTTGAATAGGCCCCATAAGCGCCATCATGACGACCACATATCCAACCTGGAAACCACTCATCTCAAGCACAGGCAAAAGATGAACCGCAAGTACCGTTGCTATTGCCGCATTTGTTGAGAAAGAAGTTAAAATGCACCAGAAATTTCCATCACCCAACACACTCCATACCCTTTTAAGACTGCGATCAGCTTCACTTCTTCGCTCTCCATCAACGATGACATCCACCCTAGAGCGCGGAATTACTTTGACATGAATCAAAAAACAAATAAAGTTCAACGCAGCAAAAATCAACAATATCTGACGCCAATCGATGTACTCCATCAATTGATACCCCATCGGCAAAAATATACTTCCAGAAAGAGCGGTAGCCAACGACGACATAGCAACAGCCTTTCGCCCACCCTCTGCAAACATATAAACAAATACCGCATAAACAGGTTGGCTGAGCACAGCAGCCATTGCAACACCCATCACCACCCAAATGAAAACAAATTCACAATAGCTATCAACTCGCGACCACCAAATCATTGCAAGAGTGGAAAAAATAGTTCCCACGGAAATTGGCCAAAACCCGCCATGAACATCAATCCAACGCCCAATAGGGACAGACATAAATCCAGAGACAGCTAGACTTATAGCAAATGCCGAGACAATACTCGACGAAGACCACCCCAGCTCACCACTCATTGGAGAAATAAATAGAGTAAATGAAAAATAAATAGTCCCCCACAGTATGAGTTGCGCAAATGCCAAAGGATAGACAACAGCAGCATTTACATATTTATGCATCGAACCACCCATAAAACATACCCACACCCCCTCAAATATTCATCGAATTTATCGCAAATCACAATTGCATCAAATAAGATTCAACCCAACCCATCAAAATCTCAATACAACCCTTCAAACCATGAATCATCAACTTTCATGACACATCCAGATCAAATATTTCGAGGATGCACCGAACTCTTAAAAAAGCACTGATTTCGTGAACTCCCTCAGTCACTCTAGTGATCAGTCGACATCTACACAAGCATTCCAAAACACCTTTAATAAAGAATAAAAGGTGCCAACCTCATAAAGACAAAAAGAGCCCCAACAACCTGTAGATATATTTACTCAGGCTGCATGACATTTTCTCTTGAGGCATTTATTCGACACTCGACCCCATCCGGAATTTCTCGAACCTTGGCCTTACCGCTCCGATCGATGGCAAAGGACTGCAGGATGTAGGGCATGAGCAACGCTCGCATCAAACCGTCGACCTTCCGGCGCTGCCAACCAAGTGCGGGTCTGTTCGTGCCACAGCATCGTCAGCCCAAGCCCGAGCGCGTCATCACCAATCTGGCGGCGATGGACGAAGCTCATCACCTCGGCAAATGCTGCCGCCGAGGTGGATGCGATCTGTTCATGGGCTGATCGCAGCAAGGGCCGGCGCCCGCCGTACCCGCCGAAGTGTGGGTTCGGCTGCTACTCATCCAGGCGTTCTACAACCCGGGCGACGAGGACAGCGAGTACCAGGCTCACAAAGCGAGCTTGAGCATCGGCAGGCCGTGCAGCAGAAATAGCGCCCCCAGGTAGCGCCGCGCAGGCTCTTTCCGGGGCTGCGTCATGTCCGGCGTTCACCGCACGCTGCTAGAGCGTATCGGTCTCGTCCTCCGCCTCAACCCCGGAAGCAGACTTGCGCGGCGCGGCGACTTCGCCCAGGCGGATCAGGCGTGCGCGCACGATGTTGCGGCTCAGGCCGAGCAGGCGCGCGGTTTCGCTCTGGCTGTAGTGGCAGAAGCGGAAGACTTCGCGGAACAGCGTGTCTTCGACCAGTTGGTAGATGTCGGGCACGTGGGCCTCGCAGAGCTGGCGCACGGCCTGTTGCAGGGCGGCGGCCTGCTGCAGGGCGGCGGCCTGCGGGTGAAGGTTCGGCTGCACGGCCACCGGGCTGGCCGGGGCCGCCGGGGCAGGCCCAGGCGCCACCGCCGGGGCGGCGAGATCGACGCCGCCAGCCTGCGGCT
>JASGEH010000180.1:0-26141 GCA_047606565.1 Comamonas sp. | reverse complement strand
GGCTGGCAGGCCGCCGAGGGCGCTGGCCTTGCGCAGGCCGGCGGCACGCTGGTGGTGGCGCCGCTGTTCCAGGTGGCCGCGCCGGCCGCCGCGCGCTGCACGAGCCCAGGCGTGCCCGCCGCCCAGCCGGGCGAGTTGCTGTGGACCTGCGCGTCGTGGCAGGAGGGCGCGCCTTCGGCCAGCCAGCCCGAGGTGACGGCGATCGGCGCGCTCGATGCGCTGGTGGCCCACCTGGCCGTGCAATGGCCGAGCCTGCGCCAGGTCACGATCGCTGGCTTCTCGGCCGGCGCCCAGCTGGTGCAGCGCGCGGCCGGCTTCATGGCCGATCCGCCGGCCGGCATCGCGCTGCGCTTCGTCGTCGCCGACCCGGGCAGCTGGCTGTCTTTCGACCGCGACTGGCCGTTGGCCGATGCCTCGACCTGCCCGGCGGCGCGGCGCTGGAAATACGGCATCGAAGGCTTGCCGGCCTGGCTGGGGCGCGATGCCGCCACGGCCCGTGCGCGCTACGCCCGGGCCGATCTGCACTACCTCGAAGGCGCACGCGACAGCAGCGACGTGCGCGGCACCGCCTACGGCGCGCTCGACCGCTCCTGCGCGGCCCTGGCCCAAGGCCCTTATCGCCTGCAGCGCGGCCTGGCTTACGCGGCCTACGACCGCGCCCGGCTGGCGCCGGCCCTGGCGCGGCAGGTCGTCGTCGTGCCGGGCTGCGCCCACGACGTGCGCTGCGTGCTGCCGCATCCGGTGGCGCGGGAGGCGCTGTTCGGCACACCCACGCATTGAGGTTTTGAAGATGGAATGCCCCCGCGCGATGAACCCGTCCTCCCCCATGCCGCGCGCAGCCGCGCCGGACCCGCCGGATCGGCGCGGCCTGCTGGCGGCCTTGGCTGGGCTGGGCGCGGCGGTTTGGCTGGCGGGCTGCGCCAGCGGTCCGCAGCCGGGGCCGGCGTCGGCGCGCCGCTCGACGTCCTCGCGGCTGTCGGACGAGCAGTCGGCCGACATCGCCATCCATGCGCTGGGCCTGGTGGGCACGCCTTACCGCTACGGCGGCAACACGCCGGCCGGCGGCTTCGACTGTAGCGGGCTGATCGGCTACGTCTACCGCAGCCGCGCCGGCGTGGCGCCGCCGCGCACCGTGGCCGAACTGGCGGGCTTCGGCCAGCCGGTCGATGCGCAGGAGCTGCGCACCGGCGACCTGGTGCTGTTTGGTGGCCGCCGGCCCACGCACGCGGGCATCTGCGTGGGCGAGGGCCGTTTCGTGCACGCGCCGTCGAGCGGCGGCACGGTGCGGCTGGACCGCTTCACTGCGGGGTATTGGTCCAGGCAGCCGATGGTGTTCCGGCGGCTTTGAACGGCCGCGCCGCCGGTGTGCGGGCGTGAACAGCTGACTCAGGCCATGGCCGGGCGCGGCGAAGCGGGCGTGGTCTGGACGCCGCCCAGGGGCTGGCGCACGAAGAAACCATAGCTGATGGCGCCCAGCGTCAGCAGCGCGGCCCCCAGCAGGAACACGCCCTTGAAGCTGCCGGTCGCGTCCAGGATGATGCCGGTGGCGATGGGCGCGCAGGCCGCGCCGAGGAAGCCGCCGAAGTTCTGGATCGCGCCGAGCGAAGCCACCTGCGTGGGCGGGGCGACGTCGGAGGCCAGCGTCCAGATCACGCCGGACGGCAGTTGCGAGGCGAAGTAGCCCAGCGTCAGCAGCGCGATGATGGTGGTGGCGTCGCCGAGGAAGGGGATGGGCGCAACGCTGCAGGCGGCCAGCAGCGCGCCGCCGACGATGGGCACCTTGCGCGCGAACACGGTGCGGTGGCCGCGCCGGATCAGCGCGTCCGAGAGCTGGCCGCCCACCAGCACGCCCAGGATGCCGGCCAGATAGGGCAGCGAGGCGACCCAGCCGGTGGTCGACAGGCTGAAGCCCAGCGTGTTTTGCAGGTAGCGTGGCAGCCAGGTCAGGTAGACCCAGATGGTGAACATGATGGAGAAGTTGCCCAGGATCATGAACCAGGTGATGCGCTGGCGAAACAGCGCGCCCCACGAGGCTGGCGCCGCCGCGTCGGCCTGCTGCGCGGTGGCCGCGGTGGCTGCCGCGGGGGCGATGGCGGGTGCGGCCTGGCCGTGGATGTCGCGGTCTTCCTGGGCAGCGGGCAGCCGGTAGGCCAGCAGCCACAGCACCAGCAGCGGCACGCTCAGCAGCCCGATGGCGATGAACATGCCGCGCCAGCCCAGCGTCAGCATCAGCACGGTCAGCAGCGGCGGCGCGATGGCGTTGGCGATTTGCGAGCCGGTGTTGATGACCGAGGTCGGCAGGCCGCGCTCGCGCTCGGCGAACCAGCGGTGCATGACCTTGATGCTGCCCGGAAAGAACGGCGCCTCGGTCACCCCCAGCAGCATGCGCAGTGCGTAGAAGGGGGCGAAGGCATTGACCAGCGCGGCGCCGGCCGTGACCACGCCCCAGATGCTCATCGCCGTGCCGAGGATGCGCTTGGGGCCGAAGCGGTCGATCAGCCAGCCCGCCGGCAGGTTGGCCAGCGCATACGGCCACAGGAAGGCCGACAGCAGGAAGCCCATTTGCGTGGCACTCAGCCCGAACTCGCTGGAGATCAGGCCGCTGGCGATCGCCAGGTTGGCGCGGTCGAGGTAGTTGACGATGGCGATGGCCAGCAGCAGCGCCACCAGGCCCCAGCGCGTGCGTTGGAGGGTGACGGATAGGGTGGATTTGTCTCTCATGATGTTCTTTTTCTGGAGGAGGTGTCGGTCAGGCCGGCAGGGCGGCGATGCGGGCGCGGAACTGGGCGCCGCCTTCGGCGATGCGGTCGATCAGCGCCTCCAGCGCCCAGAAGCGCTCGAAGATGTCGAAGTCGACCACGCGGCTGTGCAGGCTCGCGAAAGTGCCCAGCCGTTGGTGCCAGCGCTTGGCCAGCACGGGATAGCCCATCGGTTCGGCCATGGCCGACAGCGCCAGGAAGACCGCCAGCTCGTCGGCCAGCGCCGGGTGGCGGGGGCCCTGCGTGAGCAGCCACTTGTAGAGGTCGGGGTGGATGTTGGTGAACACGCCGCTGAAGCCGTAGGCGCCGGCCTTGATGGCGTCGTGCGCGATGGCGGCGTTGGCGTTGACGATGGCCAGCGGCGTGCCCTGCACCAGTTGCACGCGGCGGGCCACGGTCGGCAGGTCGCAGGAGACGTCCTTGAGGACCACGAAGCGGCCGCTGTGGGCGCAAAAGCTCAATTCCTCGTCGCTGAGCAGGCGGCGAAACGGGGCCGGGCACTCGTAGAGGCCCAGCGGCAGCTCGGGCGGCAGCTGCGCCAGCAGCCATTCGAGGTTGTGGCGCCAGGTCGCGGCGCCCTGCTGTTGGGGATCGAGCCGGTTGCTGACCAGCACCAGGCCGTCGACCCCGGTGGCGGCGATGGCCAGCAGCTCCTCGCGCTGCGCCTGGCGGTCGTCGCTGACGTGGCCCGAGGCGATCACCGGCAGCCGGCCCGCGGCCTGCGTCTTCACGCGGCGCGCGATCTCGACGCGCTCGTCGAGCGTGAGCTTTTGCATCTCGCTGGACTGGCAGACCGCGAACAGCGCATCGGCGCCCTGGGCGATGTACCACTCGGTCAGCCGGTCCAGGCCCTCCCAGTCGATGTCGCCCTGGGCCGTGTAAGGGGTGAGCATCACGGGAATGATGCCGTTGATGGGTTGGTGCATGCAGCCTCCGCAAGATGCAGAAATGACGGAAAAGTGCGAGAGTAAACGTTTACATGCCATTCGTTCACCGGGTTATCCCGGATGATGGGCGGATTGGAAAGTGCATTAGCGTGCGGGGCGCGGGTCCCCGTGCCGGGAAGCTGGCAGTGAAAGGAAGCAGCAAGTTGTCATCGACCCAGAGGGCGCCGCGGCGCCGTGACGCGCGGCCGGGCCTGCGCGAAGTGGCGCAGGCCGCAGGCGTCTCCACGGCCACGGTTTCGCGCGTCATCAACACGCCGCAGAAGGTGACGCCCGAGGTGCGCGAGCGCGTGCAGGCGGCGATCGCGGCGCTGGGGTGGATTCCCAACGAGAGCGGGCGTGCGCTGGCCTCCAGCCGTTCGCGGCTGATCGGGCTGCTGCTGCCCACCATGGACAACGAAGTCTTTGCGCACCAGGCCGAGGGCTTGCAGCGCGTGCTGCGCGGGCACGGCATGAACGTGCTGATCGGCTGCTCCAACTACGACCTGGCGGTGGCGCTGGAGGAGGCGCAGATCATGGTCGGGCGCGGCATCGAGGCGCTGGCGCTGGTCGGCGAGACGCAGGACCCGCGCCTGTACGAACTGCTGCGCGCGCGCGGCCTGCCCTACGTGGTGCTCTACAGCTGGCGCGCCGGCACGCCGCACCCCTGCATCGGCGTCGACCACCGCGCCGCCTTTGGCGAGCTGACGCGGCACCTGCTCGGACTGGGCCACCGCCGGCTGGGCGTCATCGTGCAGCCGCAGCGCGACAACGACCGCGTGGCGGCCCGCCTGGCGGGCATCCGCGAGGCGGTCGCGGCCGTCGCGGCGATGGGCGGCGCGGCGGACTGCGTCTTCGAGATTCAGGAAAGCGGCGCCGGCATCGACTTTGGCGAGCAGGCCTTTTTGCGGCTGATGGCCCGGCCCGCGCCGCCGAGCGTGGTGGTCTGCGGCAACGACGAGCTGGCGCTGGGCGCGTTCTTCGCGGCGCAGAAGGCCGGCATCGACATTCCCGGCCAGGTGTCGCTGACGGGTTTCGACGACTTGCGCGTGGTCTCGCGGCTGCGCCCGGCCCTCACCAGCGGGCGGGTGGACAACCGGCGGCTGGGCGAGCTGGCTGCGGCCCAGTTGCTGGCGGCGCTCGACGGCCAGGGGCCGCCACCGGGCGCGGTGCTGGCGGTGGACTGGCAGTGGCGCGCCAGCGTGGCGGCGCCGTCAGGCCAGGACCAGTGAACGGCCGAGCTTGCGCAGGAAGTTCTCGCAGGCGTCGAGTTGCGCGATCTCGACGAACTCATCGGGCTTGTGGGCCTGCTCGATGTAGCCCGGCCCGCAGACCACGGTCGGGATGCCGGCGTTCTGGAACAGGCCGCCTTCGGTGCCGTAGGCCACCTTGCGGGTGGCCGTGTCAGCGGTCAGGGCGCGCACCAGCTGGGTGATGGCCTCTTGCTCCGAGGTCTCCAGCGCAGGGGCGGAGGCGCCGGTCTCGATCTCCACGCGGGCCTCGGCGTATTCCTGGCGCATGCGCGGCAGCAGGTCGTCTTGCACGTACTGCTCGACCTCGGCCTGGATGCGTTCGGGCGAGAGGCCGGGCAGGTTGCGGAATTCGTAGGCGAACTCGCACAGCTCGGGGATGGTGTTGACCGCGATGCCGCCGCTGATCTGGTTGGTCGTCAGGGTGGTGAAGGGGACGTCGTAGAAGGTGTCGTAGGGGCCGTTGGCCTTGTACTGGTCGGCGATGTCGCGGATGCGGCAGATCAGCCGCGCCGCGTATTCGATGGCGTTGCAGCCGCGTGGCGTGAGCGACGAATGCGCGGCCTTGCCGTGCACCCGGCAGCGGAACAGGTTGATGCCCTTGTGCGCCACCACCACCTGCATGCCGGTCGGCTCGCCGACCACGCAGCCGTCGGCGCGCAGGCCGCGCCGCTTGAGCTCGGCCAGCATCACCGGCGCGCCGGCGCAGCCGACTTCCTCGTCGTAGGACAGGGCCAGGTGGATGGGTCTGGCGCGCTTCATGGCCAGGAATTCGGGCACCAGCGCCAGCGCGGCGGCGATGAAGCCCTTCATGTCGGCCGCGCCCCGGCCGTGCAGGCGGCCGTCGCGCTCGGTCAGCACGAAGGGGTCGGAGTGCCAGTGCTGGCCGTCCACGGGCACCACGTCGGTGTGGCCCGAGAGGATGATGCCGCCCTGCGTGCCGCCGTCGTGGGCGGGCAGGGTGGCGAACAGGTTGGCCTTGTCGCCCGCGGGCGAGCGGATCAGTTCGGCTGCGACGCCGTGGCCGGCCAGCGCGTCGCGCACGGCTTCGATCAGGGCGAGGTTGGAGTTGCGGCTGGTGGTGTCGAAGGACACCAGTTGTTCCAGCCAGGAGCGGGTGGTCATGGCAAGCATCCGGAAAAGCGGTCGAAGACGGGCAGTTTACGCGCGCGGCCCGCCCGCGCGGGCGTTGCGGGCGGACCGCTGGCATATGGTTTGCTTCCGTTTCAGGAGCTGCAAGATGCCGTGGAATAGGGCTCCGGTATCATGCGCCCCGCCATTCCCTCGACGCAAAGGATTTCTTCCCCGTGCAACACCCCGCCGTTCCCAAACGCAGCATTCTGGCGGCCGTCATCGGCAATGCGCTGGAGTGGTACGACTTCCTGGTCTTCGCCTTCATGACGCCGATCGTCGCCAAGTTGTTCTTCCCCAGCAACCCGGCCGACCCCGACGACAACATCAACCAGATCCTGCTGACCACGGCGGTCTTTGGCGTCGGCTTCTTCATGCGCCCGGTCGGCGGCATCGTGCTGGGTCTGTACGGCGACCGCCGGGGCCGTAAGGCCGCCATGGTGCTGGTCACCGGGCTGATGGCGCTGGCGATCGCCCTGATCACGCTGGCGCCGACCTACGCCGCCGTGGGCGTGCTGGCGCCGCTGTTCATCGTGCTGGCACGGTTGCTGCAGGGCTTCGCGGCGGGCGGCGAGTTCGGCACCTCGACGGCCTTGCTGATCGAGCTGGCCCCGCCCGGGCGACGCGGCTTCTATGGCGCCTGGCAGATGACCGGGCAGATGGTGGCCCTGCTGATTGGCGCGGCCATTGGCACCCTGATCACCGACCTTTTCACGCAGCAGGAACTGATGGACTGGGCCTGGCGCCTGCCGTTCGCCTTCGGCCTGCTGATCGTGCCGGTGGCGCTCTATATCCGCCGCAATGTCGAGGAGCCCGAGGTCTTCCGGCAACTGCAGGCGGCCCGGGCCGCCGGCACGGTGCGCCAGGTGGGCGTGGTCGAGATGCTGCGCACCCATGCCCGCGCAACGCTGGCCGGCATGGGCCTGGTGGTGACGTGCACGGTGTCGGTCTACATCACCTTCACCTATCTGGTGACCTTCTCCACCGTCACGCTCAAGCTGCCGCTGCACGACACCTTCCGGGTGCAGATGGCGGGCGCCGCGCTGATGGTGGTGCTCACGCCCTTCATGGGTGCCTGGTCCGACCGCATCGGCCGCCGGCCGCTGCTGATCGGCTCGCTGCTAGGCTACCTGCTGGTGATCTATCCGCTGTACGCGTGGCTGATCGACGCGCCCGGCATCGGTCGGCTGCTGACGGTGCAACTGGTCATCTGCGTCTTCGTGGCGGCTTTCTTCGGCGTCTTTTCGACCGTGGTTGCCGAACTGTTCCCGGCCGACGTGCGCTCGGTCGGCATGTCCATCGCCTACAACGTCGCGGTGATGGTGTTCGGCGGCTTCGCGCAGTTCATCGTCACCTGGCTGATCCGTGCCACCGGTTCGCCCATGTCGCCGGCCTATTACGTGATGTTCGGCGTGGCGCTGGGCCTGCTGGCGGCGCTGTCGATACGCGAGCGCGGTGGGCATCCGGCGCGCACCTGATTCGGCCCTGCGCGGCGGATGCCCACGTCTGCACGGATGAAGGATAGCCTGCTGCCAGGACAGGGAGGGACTGCGGCGTAGTAGGATCACCCGATAAACGGGGTGGTAGCGTATGCGGCGGATCGGGTCGCGTCAGGGGCGGCCGCATGACCGTGGGCCCCGAGGGGCGCGCACGGGCCATGACCCGTGTAAAGGGAGGACATGAAACAGCCCGCAGCCGTCGACGATGTTCAACGCGCCCCGCCGGACGCCGGAGCGGCGGATGCCGCTCGCCCGCCGGGCTGGCGCCATTCGCTGCAGGGCAAGGTGGTGGCCTTCATGCTGGTGGGCTTCGTCCTGGCGTATGGGCTGGGCGCGGCCGTCGGGCTGCTCATGCTCGAACGCAGCCTGCGCCAGCAATGGGGGCGCCAGGCCGAGATGAATGCGCAGATCGCCAGCGCCGCCATCCGCCGCGTCTACACCTTCGTGGCTGTCGAGACCGACGCGCGCGGCCAGATCCTCCGCATCGTCACCGAGCGTCCGCTGGGCGATCCCGAGTCGATCCTGGACACCGGCTTCAGCCCGGTCGACGTGCTGGCGCAGGCGGCCGCCCAGACCCGGCAGAGGATCTGGCTGCTGCGCCCCCAGCCAGCCGGGGGTACCGAATCTCCGCTGCTGATGGTGATGGCCGATTCCTTCGGGAGTGAACCGGGCGCGGTGCTGAGCGATCCGGACGACGGCGTGCTGCCGCACGGCCGGCCCGCGCACCTGCGGGTCGGATTCGCCCGCATCGGCGGGGCCAAGCATTTCGTGAGCGTGCTGCCCGTGGTGGCCCCTTCGGGGCAGTTGCTGAGCGTGGTGGTGTCGTCCATCGGCCGCAAGGCGGAACTCTATGAAACTCGCCAGGCCCTGGTGCGCAACGCCTTGTTGGCGCTGCTGGCGGTGCTGTTCGTGGCGGGCGGCTTCATCGCCGTGCTGATGCGCCGGCTGCTGCGGCCCATGCCGGCGCTGATCGCGGCGATCACGCGCATCGCGCGCAACGACACTGGCACCCCCACGCCCTATCGCGAACGCGACGACGAGATCGGCCGCCTGGCCGCCGCCATCGAGACGCTGCGCGAAGCGGTGGCCGAGCGCGCGCAGCTGCAGGGTGTGCGGCAGACCGCCCTGCGGCTGGACCACCTCGCGCACCACGACGCGCTGACCGGCCTGCCCAACCGCGCTTTCTTCAACCGGGCGCTGGGCGAGGCCGTCGAGGCGTTGCCGACCGGGGCTTGGGTCAATCTGCTGCTGTTTGATCTGGACCATTTCAAGGCCGTCAACGACGGCTATGGTCATGCCATGGGCGACCTGCTGCTGGCGGCCATGGCCGAGCGCGTGCGCGCGCTGCTGCGGCCGGGCGACGTGGTGGCGCGCTTGGGCGGCGATGAATTCGTCATCCTCCAGCGCGTCGAGTCCGATGCCCGCAGCGAGGCCAGCCGGCTGGCCTCGGGGCTGATCGAGGCCCTGTCGCAGCCCTTCATGATCCAGGGCCACGTGTTGTGCATCGGCACCAGCGTGGGCATCGCCAGCGCGCCGGGCGACGGGCGCACGCCGTACGACCTGCTGCGGCACGCCGACATTGCGCTGTATGCGGGCAAGCGCGCCGGCCGCAGCCTGTATGTGTTCTACGCCGAGGGCATGGTCATGGGGGAGGCGCAGGCCTTGCCGGATTGACGTGGCGGCCCGGCGTTCGCAGAATGCCAGTCAAAAGAGAGGGGGATCTGATGGGCCATGACAACGTACCCATACCGCCGGCGCTGGCCGGCCTTGCCAGGAGTCGGCGGCGGGCCTGGATCGCCGCCGGTGCCGCCCTGGCGCTGGGCGGCGCGGCGCTGGCCCGGGCCGGCTCGGTTTCCGCCTCGGACGGCGTGGCCAGCACGCTCGAGCGCATCGCGCGCACGGGACAGATCGTGATCGGCCACCGCCAGAGCGAGTCGCCCTTTTCCTATGTCGCCGACGGCCAGGTCCTGGGCTATTCGATCGATCTGTGCCGCCGCGTGGTCGACGGCCTGCGGCGCGACCTGGGGCTGCGGCAGCTCGACATCCGCTTCGTGCCCGTGACCCCGGCCACGCGCTTCGTGCTGGTGGGCAACGGCAGCATCGACCTCGAATGCGGGGTCACCACCAACACCGCCGTGCGGCGCAAGCTGGCCGAGTTCTCGTATCCCACCTTTGTCACCCTCACCCGCTTCGTCTCGCTGCGCCGCCACCAATGGCGCAGCCTGGGCGACCTGGCCGGGCGCAGCGTGGTCTCGACCACGGGCTCGATCAATGTCGAGCAGCTCCACAGCCTCAGCCGCGCGGGCAACCTCAACATCTCGGTCATCCTGAGCCGCGACTACAAGGACGCCTTCGAGCTGGTGACCAGCGGCCGCGCAGCCGCCTTCGTGGCCGACGAAATCCTGCTGGCCGGGCTGATCGCCGCGTCCGACGATCCGCAGCGCTACGCCCTGTCCGCGGCCGCGCTGAGCCAGCCCGAGCCCTATGGCCTGCTGATGCCGCCGGGCGACCTGGCCTTCAAGCAGGCCGTCAACCGCCAGTTGCGCGGCGTGTTCGACAGCGGCGAGATCGGCGCGATCTACCGCAAGTGGTTCGAGTCGCCGATCCCGCCGTCCGGCGGGCGCATGGACTTGCCCATGTCGGCCGAGTTGCGCGAGCTGTTCCGCGATCCCAGGGAGTACGAGGAGTGACGCGCCCGGCCCCACCCTCTCTTCGGCGTGTCGCGTGGGGGCTGTGGCTCAGGGGCCTTGCTGCGGTTGCCGCAATGGCTGCAATGGCTGCAATGGCCGTTCCCGTGGCCGCGTCGACGCTGGAGACCGTGCGCAGCACCGGCGTGCTGCGCATCGGCTACTGGATCGCCGTGCCGTTCTCCTACCGCGACGAGAGCCGCGGCGTCGTCACTGGCTACTCGATCGAGATTTGCAAGCGCATCGCCGAAGGCCTCAAGGCCCAGCTCGGCCTGGCCCGGCTCGACATTCATTACGTGCCCATCACCGCCAGCAGCCGTGTGCGCATGCTCGATGCCGGGGCCTACGACATCGAGTGCAGCGCCAGCACACAAACCGCCGAACGCCAGCGCAGCGTGCTGTTCTCGCGGCCGTATTTCTACGTCGTGCCGCATTACGTGGCCTTGGCCCGCCACGGCTGGCGTACGCTGGACGACCTGCGCGGGCACAGCGTGAGCGTGCTGCGGGGCAGCGTCAACATCGCCCGTATCGGGCGCTTGGGGCGCGAGCGCCGGCTCAACCTGTCCATCATCCCGGTCGACTCGTTGCAGGAGGCCTTCGACGCCGTCACGCAAGAGCGCGCGTCGGCCGCCGTGCTGGATGACGCCCTGATCCGCGCCCTGATCGCCCGGTCCGGCCAGCCTGAGGCCTATGCGGTGTCCGCCGACCCGCTCGACGTGCCCGAACCCTACGGCTTGATGACGCGCCTCGACGACCAAGCTTTCGCCGCCGCGGTCGACGCCGCGCTGGGCAGCGTCCTGGCCGCACCGGACATGGCCGCGCTCTACGCGCGCTGGTTCATGCAGCCCATTGCGGGCCTCAACATCAACCTGAGCATGCCGATGAGCCCGGCGTTGCGGCAGGCGCTCGCCGGCGGGCCTTGAACATGTGCTGATGGGCGGGGCCGGGGGAGTTGGGCTTGAGCAGGGAAGAACTCCTGGATGACGGTCAACCCTGGGTCTTGTGCGCGATGCGCCCGCGCAGCCATTCGAGCACCAGCAGCAGGCTGGTGGAGAGCATGATCAGGATGGTGGCCAGGGCGGCGATGGTGGGGCTGATGTTCTCGCGGATGCCGGTGAACATCTGGCGCGGCAGCGTGACCTGCTCGGCGCCGGCCAGGAACAGCGTGACCACCACTTCGTCGAAGGAGGTGGCGAAGGCGAACAGCGCGCCGCTGATGACGCCGGGCGCGATCAGCGGCAGCGTGATGCGGCAAAAAGTCGTCAGCCGCCCCGCGCCCAGCGACAGGCTGGCGCGCACCAGGTTGTGGTTGAAGCCCTGCAGCGTCGCCAGCACGGTGGTCAGCACGAAGGGCGCGCCCAGCGCGGCGTGCGCCAGGATCAGCGCGGTGTAGCTGTCGGACAGGCCCAGCGGCGCGAAGAACAGGTACATGCCGACGCCGACCACGATGACCGGCACCACCATAGGCGAGATCAGCACCGCCATCAGCAGGCCCTTGCCGCGGAACTCGGCCTGGGCGAGGCCCGTGGCCGCCAGCGTGCCCAGCACGGTGGCGAGCAGCGTGGCGGCGGGCGCGACGATGAAGCTGTTCTTGGCGGCGCGCAGCCACTCGGGCGCGTGGAACAGGTTCTCGTACCAGCGCAGCGAGAAGCCGGGAATCGGGTAGGCCAAAAAGCTGCTGCTGGAAAACGACAGCGGGATGATGGCCAGGATGGGTAGCACCAGGTAGAGCAGCACCAGCGCGCAGATGCCGCGCAGGGCGAAGTACCAGACGCGCTCGGGCCACGAGGTGTAGGGCGGGAAGGTAGGCAGCAGGCGGGGCATGGCGTGGGGTCTCCTTCAGCGGACGGCCGCGGTGGCGCCGGGCCGGGCGATGCGCTGGTAGACCGCGTACAGCACCAGCGTGGCGGCCAGCAGCAGGGCGCCGAGCGCGCAGGCCATGCCCCAGTTGACGACGGTGTTGGTGAAGTAGGCGATGTAGTAGCTGACCATCTGGTCGCCCGGCCCGCCCAGCAGCGCCGGGGTGATGTAGTAGCCGATGGTGGTGATGAACACCAGCAGCACGCCAGCGGCCACGCCCGCGTAGGTCTGCGGGAGGTAGACCCGCCAGAAGGCCGCGAAGGGGTGGCTGCCCAGCGAGATGGCGGCGCGCTGGTAGGTGGGGGGAATGGCCTTCATGACGCTGTAGAGCGGCAGGATCATGAAGGGCAGCATGATGTGCACCATCGAGATGTAGACGCCGGTGCGGTTGAACAGCAGCGCCAGCGGTGACTCGATGAGGCCGCTGGCCAGCAAGGCGGAGTTGACCAGGCCGTTTTGCTGCAGCAGCACGATCCAGGCGGCGATGCGCACCAGCACCGAGGTCCAGAACGGGATCAGCACGCCGATCATCACCAGGTTGGCGCCGCGCGCCGGCAACGTCGAGGCCCAGTAGGCCAGCGGAAAGGCCACCAGCAGCGTGATCAGCGTGGCCACCGCGCCGACCCACAGCGTGCGCGTGAGGATGTCGCGGTAGATGGCGGCGTCGGGCTCGGCCGGGATGACCTGGCCGAAGTTGTCCTGCCGCAGGTCCATCGCAGCCAGCAGGTAGAAGGGGGTGTAGGCCGAACCGTTCTTGGCGATGGCCTGCCAGTAGTCGAGCTGGCCCCAGCGTTCGTCCAGGGCCACCAGGGCCTCGCGCGGGGCGCCGTCTAGGGGCAGCGCGCGCGTGGTCTTGGTGACGAGCGAGCGAAAGCCGCTGATCTCGTTGTTCAGGCGGCGCGCCAGGTTGCCCACGCCGTCGCCGCCGCGCGCGGCCTGCAGGTCCTGTGCCAGGGCGGCGTAGGCCGCGTCGCCGGGCAGGGCCTGGCGGTCCCAGTCGGCCAGGGCCTGCACGGTCGCGGGCAGCGCGTCGTGCACCTCGGGGCTGGCGACTGCGCGCTGCAGCAGCGCGCCGATCGGGATCAGGAAGACCACCAGCAGGAACACCGCCAGCGGCGCGATCAGCGCCAGCGCCTGGGCTTTCTTGCGGCGCTCGGCGCCGCGCAGCTCGCGCCTGAGACGGCGCACGTCGTCGGCCGGCGGCGCGGCCAGCGCCGCGGCGGGGGAAAGGGCGGCGGGGTGTGTCATCTCGATGCGTTCGGGCTCGGTTCTGGTGGGTAACTGCCGTGACAGGCGCTGTGAGGGGGATTCCAGGCGACCCGCATGGGGGAAGCCGCTGGCATGGCAAGGCCTTTCAAGTCACAGCGTGGACGGGCTTTGCCCGGCCAGGGCTGTGGCCCCCCAGTGGGGGGGGACGCGCCGCAGGCGCTTCGGGGGGCGTTTTTATTTGGCGGCCCAGGCGGTGAAACGCTGCTGCAACTCCTCGCCGTGGTCGGTCCAGAACTCGCCGCCCATCAGCACGCCGACGGCGGCGTTGGCGGGGGCGCTGGGCAGGTCGGCCGCGGTCTTGGCGTCGAGCTTCTTGAGCGCGTTCACGTTGACCGGGCCGTAGGCGATGTTCTGGGCATAGACCGCCTGGTGGTCGGCGGCGCTGGCGTGCTTGATAAAGTCGTAGGCCAGGTCCTTGTTGGGCGTGCCCTTGGGGATGACCCAGTAGTCGAGGTCGTAGATGCCGCCGTTCCACACCACGTTGAGCGGCTTGCCCTCGCGCTTGGCGGCGTCGATGCGGCCGTTGAAGGCGGTGGACATGACCACGTCGCCCGCCACCAGGAATTGCGGCGGCTGGGCGCCCGCTTCCCACCACTGGATGTAGGGCTTGATCTCGTCGAGCTTCTTGAAGGCGCGATCCACGCCGGCCTTGGTGGCCAGCACCTTGTAGACGTCCTTGGGCGCGACGCCGTCGGCCATCAGCGCGAATTCGAGGTTGTAGAGCGCCTGCTTGCGCATGCCGCGCTTGCCGGGGAATTTCTTGACGTCCCAGAAGTCGGCCCAACTGGTGGGCGCGGTCTTGAGCTTGCTGCTGTCGTAGGCCAGCACGGTGGACCAGACGAAGGTGCCGACGCCGCACTCGGTCACGGCCTCGGGGATGAAGTCGGCCTTGGGGCCGACCTTGGCCCAGTCGATCTTCTCGTACAGGCCTTCGTCGCAGCCGCGCGTGAGGTCGCCGGTCTCGACCTCGACCACGTCCCAGGTGGTGCGGCCGGCCTCGACCATGGCCTTGACCTTGGCTTGCTCGCCGTTGTATTCGACGCCGATGATCTTGTTGCCGGTGGCTTGCTCGAAAGTCTGCACGTAGGCGATCTTCTGGGCGTTGCCATTGGCGCCGCCGAAGTTGACGACGGTCAGGTCCTTGGCGGAAGCGCCCAGGGACAGCAGGGCGGCGGCGGACAGGGCGCACAGCGTGCGCAGGGTGTTCGACGGTTGCATGGGATACCTCTTGGGTGGGTGGCGGAAGTGGACGGGGGATGGTGGGGAAGGCGGGGGCGCGGTGGAATCAGGCGTAGACCCGCAGGTGCTCGGGCTCGAAGGCCAGCGTGACGGGGTCGCCGGCGGCGATCTCTGCCAGCGCCGGGGTGCCCAGCGGCACCTTCACGAAGCACTGCGGCTGCTGCTCGAACGTGCATTGCAGCCGCACGTGGTCGCCGAAATAGATCAGGCCGGCGGCGCGGCCGTCGATGCGGTTGGCGGCGGATGGCGCCTCGCCCGCGCCCAGCAGCCGCATGCGCTCGGGGCGGATGCTGGCGGTGGCGGGCTGGCCCGGCGCGGGCTGGCCGATGGCCTTGCCGCGCACGCTCTGGCCGCCGGGCAGCGCCAGCGTGCACAGGCCGTCGGCGGCCTTGTCTATGCGGCCGGCCAGGCGGTTGCTGTCGCCGATGAAGCCGGCCACGAACAGGTTGTCCGGCGTTTCGTAGAGCTGGTCCACCGGGGCGAGCTGCTGGATCACGCCCTGGTCGAAGACAGCCACGCGGTCGCTCATGGTCAGCGCCTCGTTCTGGTCGTGGGTGACGTAGACGAAGGTCATGCCGAGCTGCTGGTGCAGCGCCTTGAGCTCGATCTGCATGTGCTCGCGCAGCTGCTTGTCGAGCGCGCCCAGCGGTTCATCCATCAGCACCAGCTGCGGCTTGAAGACCAGCGCGCGCGCCAGCGCGATGCGCTGCTGCTGGCCGCCCGAGAGCTGGGCTGGGTAGCGGTCGCCGAACTTCTCCATGTGCACCATGGCCAGCGCCTCGCGCACCTGCTGCGCGCGCTGGCCGCCCTGGATGCCGCGCACCTGCAGCGGGTAACCCACGTTCTGCGCCACCGTGAGGTGGGGGAACAGGGCGTAGTTCTGGAACACCATGCCGATGCCGCGCTTGTGCGGCGGCACGCGGTTGAGCAGCCGGCCGTCCAGGCGAATCTCGCCGCCGGTGGGAAACTCGAAACCGGCCAGCATCATCAGGCAGGTGGTCTTGCCCGAGCCCGAGGGCCCGAGCAGCGTGAGGAATTCGCCCTTGCGGATGTCGAGGTCGAGGTGCTTGACGACGAGGTTCTCGCCGTCGTAGGTCTTCTTGACGCCGCGGAAGCTGACCAGCACGTCGGTGTCGATGTCGGCGTCGGGGCGGGCGGGTGGCGGAGGGGTCATGTCGTGGTCGTGGTTCTGGGAGAGTGGGCTCAGCCCCGCAGCGCGGCTTCCAGGATGTCCAGCGCCTCGTTGAACAGCGCGTCCTCGATGGTCAGCGGGAACAGGAAGCGGATCACGTTGCCGTGGCTGCCGCAGGACAGCAGAAGCAAGCCTCGCGCCAGCGCGCGGTTTTGCACGGCTTTGGCGAATTCGGCGTCGGGTTCGCCCTGGGCGTCGTTGAACTCCACCGCCACCATGGCGCCCAGGCCGCGCACGTCGGCGATCTGCGGGACCGGGTCGCGCAGGCCTTCGAGCCGGGCCTGGAGGCGGTCGCCCAGCGCCTGGCCGCGTTCGGCCAGCCCTTCCTCGGCGATCACGTCCAGCACCGCGTGCGCGGCGGCCACGGCCAGCGGGTTGCCGGCGTAGGTGCCGCCCAGGCCACCCGGGGCGGGGGCGTCCATGATCTCGGCGCGGCCGCACACGCCCGACAGCGGCAGGCCGCCGGCCAGGCTCTTGGCGAAGGTGATGAGGTCGGGCTGCACGTCGAAATGCGCGCTGGCGAACAGCCGGCCGGTGCGGGCGAAGCCAGTCTGCACCTCGTCGGCGATCAGCACGATGCCGTGCTGGTCGGCCACCTCGCGCAGCGCGCGGAAGAAGGCCGGGGGCACCGGGTTGAAGCCGCCTTCGCCCTGCACTGGCTCGATGATGATGGCCGCCACCCGGGTCGGCTCGACATCGGTCTTGAACAGTTGCTGCAGCGCCTTGAGCGACTGTTCCTGCGTCACGCCGTGCAGCGCGCTCGGGAAGGGCAGATGGTAGATGTCGCTGGGGAAGGGGCCGAAGCCGATCTTGTAGGGCGCGACCTTGCCGGTCAGCGCCATGGTCAGCAGGGTGCGGCCGTGGAAGGCGCCGCCGAAGGCGATCACGCCCGGCCGGCCGGTGTGGGCGCGGGCGATCTTGACGGCGTTTTCCACCGCCTCGGCGCCGGTCGTGAAGAAGGCGGTCTTCTTGGCGTGCGTGCCAGGCGTGGCGGCGTTGATGCGCTCGGCCAGCGCCACGTAGGACTCGTAGGGCACGATCTGGTAGGCCGTGTGGGTGAAGCGTTCGAGCTGGGCCGAGACCGCAGCCACCACCTTGGGGTGGCGGTGGCCGACGTTGAGCACGGCGATGCCGGCGGCGAAGTCGATGTAGCGCCGGCCCTCGACATCCCACAGCTCGGCGTTTTTCGCACGGTCGGCGTAGAAGGAACACATGACGCCCACGCCACGCGGAGAGGCGGCGAGGCGGCGCTGCTGAAGGGATTCGTTGCTCATGTCGGCTCCTGGAAATCAAGCGCACCGCCCGCGCCGCGACGTCCGCCCGGACATCGGGTATGCATCGGCGAAGGGGGATGCATGCCGCGCAGTATCATTTCGCCTGGTTCTTCTCCTGAGAGCCATTTTCTTTCTTGGTATGGAGCCATTTCTTCCGGGTTAACGCGTGGTTCGCCAGCCGAGCTACCCGGGTCCGATCATGGATGCGACGCTTTCCGAATGGCTCAAGGCCCGGCTGGACGAACCCTCGGCCGAGCCCAACTACCGGCGCCTGGCGCGGCTGCTGCAGCAGGCCATCCTGTCGGGGCAACTGGCCAGCGGCGTCAAGCTGCCGTCCTCGCGCACGCTGGGGGCCGACCTGGGCATCGCGCGCAACACCGTCACCCAGGTCTACGAGCAACTCCTGGCCGAGGGCTACGTCGTCGCGCAAAGCGGCAGCGGCACCTATGTGGCCGACACCAGCCCCGAGCGCGTGCTCGACATCGACATCAAGGCCGGCCGCCGGCCGCTGCGCGAGCACCAACGCCTGTCCAAGCGCGGGCGCCGCACCATCGAGATGGCCGGCGTGGGCAAAGCGCAATGGGGCGCCTTCATGCCGGGCGTGCCCGACGTGACCGAATTCCCGCTCAAGACCTGGACCCGCCTGCAAAACCGCATCTGGCGCCAGCCGCGGCCCGAGCTGATGACCTATGCGCAAGGCGGCGGCTACCGCCCGCTGCGGCGCGCGCTGGCCGACTACCTGCGCGTCGCCCGCGCGGCCAACTGTCAGCCCGACCACATCGTCATCACCACCGGCATCCACCAATCCGTCGACCTCGCCATCCGCCTGCTGTGTGACGTGGGCGACGAAGTCTGGATCGAGGACCCGTGCTACTGGGGCGTGCGCAACCTGCTGCTGTCGTCCGGCCTCAAGCCCGTGCCCATCCCGGTCGACGCCGAAGGCATGAACCCCGCCCCGCGCCACCTCGCGCGGCCGCCGCGCCTGATCATCTGCACCCCCTCGCACCAGTACCCGCTGGGCTGCGTGATGAGCCTCACGCGGCGGCGCATGCTGCTCGAATACGCGCGCCAGCACGACTGCTGGATCATCGAGGACGACTACGACAGCGAATTCCGCTACGGCATCCGGCCGCTCGCATCACTGCAGGGCCTGGAGCCGCACGGCCCGGTCATCTACGTCAGCAGCTTCAGCAAAGTGCTGTTTCCCGGCCTGCGCGTGGGCTATATGGTGGTGCCCGACACCATGTCCGACTTCTTCGCCCAGGGCATCGCCGAGCTCTACCGCGAAGGCCAGATGCTGCTGCAGGCCATCCTCGCCGAATTCATCGACGAAGGCTACCTGGGCTCGCACATCCGCCGCATGCGCGGCCTCTACGCCGAACGCCGCGACATCCTCATCGACGCCGTGCGCCAGCACCACGGCGACACCCTGCCCATCCACGGCGGCGAAGCCGGCCTGCACCTGGTGCTGGGCCTGCCCCACCTCAAGGACGACCTCGCCGTCAGCCGCCGCGCCCAGGAAGCCGGCATCCTCACCCGCGCCCTCAGCGGCTACTACGCCAGCGCCCGCACCGCCCAGGCCGGGCTGATCTTGGGGTATGCCTGCGTGCCGCATGAGCGGATCGGGCCGGCGTTTGGGGTGTTGGCGAAGGTGCTGAAAGATAAGTGACGGGGTATCGCAAGGGATAGGCGAGGGCTCTTGTATCTGATATAAAAACATGTCTTTACAAGAGCGAAACATAAATGGATCGAGGGAACGGGGCATTTTCAGCGTTGCCCGCTGGGGCCCGCCATCTGTGGGCCAAAAGTGGGGATCCTGCCCATGGCTTGCTGGCACACATGCTGGATGTCGCAGCCGTCGCCGAGGTCATGCTGGAATGGGAGCCGGCGCAGTCGCTGGATTGGGCGGCATCGGCGTTCGGCCTGTCCCGTGAACATGGTTTGCGCTGGCTGGCGGCGCTGGCGGGACTGCACGACTTTGGCAAAGCGATACCCGGGTTCCAGGCCAAGTGGCCGGAAGGCATGGCCGCCGACCAGGCCAGCGGCTTGGCTTTTCCGGCGCATGCGTGTGGCGTCACCGATCATTCCTGTGCGACGGCTGCCTTGCTGGGTGGACCGTTGTTCCCGTTGGCCGACGCAGCGCCTGATTGGTTGCGTCATGTGATCCAGGCCATCAGTGCGCATCACGGCTTTCATTTCCTTCCCACGCAGGTCAACGGGGCGCGGCCCAAGGGCGAGCCGCCCGCCTGGGGACAGGCCCGCCAGGCGGTCCTCCAGGCCTATTGGCGAACGCTGGCACCACAGGGCGTGCCCAGCCTGGAGGAAGTGAGCCTGCCGGCCGTGAACTGGCTGGCGGGGCTGACCAGCGCGGCGGACTGGATCGCGTCCAATCCCGAATGGTTCGCGCTGGGCGAGCGGCACGATGATCTGCGCACTTACCACGATCATGCCCGGACGCTGGCCGCCAGCGCGTTGGCGCACATCGGCTGGCGCCGCTCGCGAGCCTTGCTGGACGCGCCTGTTGATCTGGGAACCCTGCTGGCGCACATGACGGGCCGCGAAGGGCTGTCGCCCCGGCCCTTGCAGCAAGCGGGCGATGACCTGCTGCGTGGCGCGAAGGGACCGACGCTGCTGCTGGTCGAAGCGCCGATGGGCGAGGGCAAGACCGAGCTGGCCTTTCTCGCCCAATTGCGCCTGCAGGCGGCCAACGGACATCGCGGGTTGTATGTGGCCTTGCCGACCCAGGCCACCGGCAATGCGCTGTTCCAGCGCGCCGAGACTTTCCTCAAAGCCTTCGCCACCGATCCGACCGACGTGCAATTGGTGCATGGCGGTGCCTCGATGAACGAGGATGCCCAGCGCCTGCGCACGGTGTACCTGCGCGGTATTGGCCAGGATCGCGGCGAAACCTTGTCGGCCTCGGCCTGGTTCGGCCAGCGCCGCCGGCCACTGTTGTCGCCCTACGGCGTGGGCACGGTCGACCAGGCATTGTTCGGCGCGCTCAACGTCAAGCACCATTTCGTGCGGCTGTGGGGACTGGGCAACCGCGTGGTGGTGCTTGACGAGGTTCATGCGTATGACACCTACACCAGTGGGCTGATCGCTGCCTTGCTGCAATGGCTTAAGGCGTTGGGCAGCTCGGTGGTGCTGATGAGCGCCACCCTGCCCAGGGCGCGTCGCGACGAGTTGCTGGCCGCGTGGGGGCTGGAGGCCGAACGGGCACCTGCTTTGGCCTACCCGCGCCTGCTGCTGGCGGATGACGCAGGCGTGCGCGGTGAGCATTTCCAGGCCCGCGATCTGGCGCCGATTCGGGTGATGGGGCTGGGCGAAAGTCTGGAGGAACTGGCTGACCAGACATGGGAACTGCTTGAGGCGGGCGGCTGCGGGGTGGTGATCGTCAACACGGTCGATCGTGCGCAGAAGCTCTATCGGCTGCTGCGCGACCGGCTGCAGCCGCAGGTGCCGCTGCTGTTGTTCCATGCACGCTACCCGCTGGACGCGCGCGGCGAGCGTGAGCGGCAGGTGCTCGGGCTTTTCGGCCTCCAGGGCGAGCGGCCAGCGAAGGCGTTGTTGATTGCGACTCAGGTCGCCGAGCAATCGCTCGATCTGGATTTTGACTTCATGCTCAGCGACCTGGCGCCGGTCGACTTGCTGCTGCAACGCGCCGGACGCCTGCATCGGCATGACCGCTCGCGCCCACCGGCCCACGAGGAAGCACGCCTGTGGGTTGCCGGCCTGCGTCCAGAATTCCCCGACCTGAAAGCCACGGCCTGGAAATTCGTCTACGACAGCTACATCCTGGGCCGGACCTGGGCGCTGCTGGGGCAGGAGCAAATACTGCACCTGCCCGGCGACATCGACCGCTTGGTGCAGGCGGTCTACGGCGACGAGCCGCTGCCCGTCGCGCTGGACGCCCAGGTGCGCGAGGCCATCGAGATCGAGGCTTATGGCGAATACCGCGCGCGAGTGAACAAGGAGTGGCAGGAATCGCGCAACGTCGCCATCGATCCCTCAGCCGAGCCGCAAGCGGCCTACAACGACAAGCCGCGCGGCAACGACGAGGATGACCTGCTGGGCTTGCGCAACGTCACCCGGCTGGGGCGCGCAACCGTCACGTTAGTGCCGGTCGACGTGGTGGAGGGGGGATGGTGCGTGGACGGAAAAACGCTCGCCCCGGACCGCCCGCTCGACGATGTCTCCGCCCGCAGCCTGTATGGCCGCCAGTTGCGGCTCGCGCGCACGGCGGTGGTCAGGCATTTCCAGGGGAAGGAATTGCCGGTGGCCTTCGCTGAGCATCCCTTGCTGCGTAATTTCCATCCGTTGCCACTAAGCCAGGGACGGTACGAATGCGATGGCGTGCGGTTGCAACTGGATGCCGAACTGGGGCTGGTCTACGAAATCAAGGAAGCGAGTGGGAGCACCGAATGAGCGAGGATTTGAGACAGGACTTCAACCTATTGGACGAGCCCTGGCTGCCCGTGCGGCTGGAGGACGGGCGCATTGAGGAACTGGGCTTGCTGGACGTGTTCCGGCGCAGCCGCGAGATCACGGCCCTGGCCGAGACCGCGCCGCCGAATCTGGTGGCGCAGTACCGGCTGTTGCTGGCCGTCGTTCATCGCGCCCTGAGCCGGGCATTCCCGCAAGGGTGGAAGGACAAGGATCGCGCGCGCTGGTACCGCGAGGGCTTGCCTGCCGACGCCATCGCCGGCTATCTGGCGCACTGGCGCGAGCGCTTCTGGCTGTTCCACCCGGAACATCCGTTCATGCAGGTGGCGGCGCTGGCCGATGCCGAGGAAACGAGGGATAAGCGCAAGCCCTGGACGCAGATCGCGCTGGCCAGTGCCAATGGCAATACCCCGGTGGTGTTCGATCATGCGTGGGACAACGCGCCGACGGCAATCCGCCCGGCGGACGCTATCCGAACCTTGCTGGGCTTCCTGCAATTCACGCCTGGCGGTCTGGTCAAGACGTTGCGTGATGCTGACAAGGCGGGCGCCTTGGTCAACACGGCTGCCGTCGTACCGGTGGGCGCCAATCTGGCACAGACGCTGGTGCTGTGCTTGCAAGGATGGAAAACTGACGAAGATCTGCCTGCCTGGGAACGGCCGCCGCTGACCGTGGCCGATCTTCGTGCAGCCCCCGTGTTGGCGACTGGCCCCAATGACCGCTACACCCGGCAGAGCCGCGCCGTGCTGTTGCGGCGCGAGGCTGATGGACAGGTTCAGTGGCTGCATTTCGCGGCTGGCTTTGCGCTGGGCGAAGACGCCAACGCGCCCGATCCCATGGCGAGCTTTCGCGCCGGGTCCAATGGACTCGTGCGCTTGAGTTTCGGCGATGGTCGTGCCCTGTGGCGTGATCTCCCTGCGCTGGTGCCCAATCCCACAGGAGCGAGCCAGCCCGCTGCCGTGCTGAACCATGCCATTGCGCTGCATGAGCAACTCAATCCATTCGAATCGGTGTATCAACCTATCTTGGTGGCTGGGCTCGCCAGCGACCAGGCCAAGCTGTTGCGTTGGCGCTCCGAACGTCTGGTGTTGCCGGTGTCGCTTCTGGAAGATGCTGGCAAGGCCTTGTTTCTGCGCGAACGGGTAGAAAAGGCTGAAGCGCTGTTCAGCGATATTCGCATGGCAGCGACCAGCATGCTGGCCGAGACCCTCCCGACACCGGCCAGCAAGGACACGCGCAACCGCGCACGCAGCCTACTCGACGCGGGGCCTTGTGCCGCCAGCTACTACGCCACCGCCGAACGCACGCTGCCGGAGTTGTTGCACCTGTTGGGCGAGGGCGATTACGCGCAAGCCACCACGCTCTGGAATGCCGCGCTGCGCCTCAGCGCGCAAACGGCCTGGAGGAGCGTAGTGAGCGCATTGGGCCAATCGCCTCGCGCGCTGCGTGCCGATGCCCGGTTCCTGCCCCGTTTCCATGGCCTGCTCAACAAGCATGTGCCCGTTTCCGAACCATCCACGATCGCCAAGGAGGCTTGAGGTGAGTGAACACGCGCAAAGATTTATCGCGCACCTGATCGCGTTGCGCGAAAGGGACCCCGGGGCCATCGCGGCCTTGCGCCACAGCCTGGCGTTCGATCCGGGCGCTTATCCGAAGGCCTACCCGCATGTGGAACGTTTTGTGGGTGTCGACCGACCGGCGCACGATGCGTGGCGGCTGGCCCTGTATGCCGTGGCTGGATTGTTCGCGCGCCATCCGGCGCAACGCGAGCAGAGCTTCGCTACTGCCTTCGGCGAACTGATGCGCAAGCGCGAGAGCCAGAGCATCGAGGGGCGCTTCATCGCCCTGCTTGGCGCCGATGCCGACAACATCCTTGATTACCTGCGCCAGGCCATCAGCCTGTTGGCGGGCGACGACATCGGACTGGACTATGCCCGCCTGCTCGATGACCTGCGCGTCTGGATGAACCCGAATGCCGACCGCGACCGGCTGCGCCAACGCTGGGCACGCGACTTCTATCGTGCTGCCGAGTCGCAAACCGAACCCCCTATCTCCAGTGCCTCGTAAAGGAAGACCGTCATGAGCCTGTTCCTCGAATTTCACCTGATCCAGAACTTCGCCCCTTCCAACCTCAACCGCGACGACACCGGCGCGCCGAAGGACGCCATCTTCGGCGGCCAGCGGCGAGCGCGGGTGAGCAGCCAATGCTTCAAGCGCGCCACGCGCCTGGCGGCGGCCGAGCATGACTTGGTACCGCAGGCCCATCGCGGCATTCGCACCAAGAAGCTGAAGACTCTCTTGATTGAGCGTCTGGCGGGGCGCGATGCCGACGAGGCGGCCGGAAAAATTGAGGTGGCCCTGGGCGCCGCCGGCCTGAAGCTCAAGGACGATGGCAAGACCGAGTACCTCTTGTTTCTGGGTGAGAACGAGGTTGCCGCGTTCGCCCAACTGATCGAGCAGCATTGGGAAGAACTGGTCGTGGGAGGCGAGAAAAAGAGCAAGAAGGACGCCAAGGCCAGCGTCCCGGCGGACATCGTCAAGAAAGCCAAGTCGCTGCTGGATGGTGGCAAGGCGGTGGACGTGGCCTTGTTCGGCCGCATGCTCGCGGACCTGCCCGCGGTCAACCAGGATGCGGCCTGCCAGGTGGCCCACGCCATCAGCACCCACCGCGTCGAGCGCGAGTTCGACTACTTCACCGCCGTGGACGACAAGGGCGACGAAGACGAAACCGGGGCGGGCATGATCGGACAGATCGAGTTCAACTCGGCCACCTTCTACCGCTACGCGGTGCTGGACGTAAACAAGCTGTTGAGCAACCTGCAAGGTGATCGCGAACTGGCGCTGTCGGCCATCGAAGCGTTTGCGCAAGCCTTGGTGCGCGCTATTCCGACCGGCAAACAGAACACGTTTGCCGCGCACAATCCGCCGGAATTCATCGGCGTGAGTCTGCGCCATGCTTCGCCGCTGAATTTGGCCAATGCCTTCGAGAAGCCAGTGCGGCCCAAGGCCGACGACGCGCTGACTGGGCAGTCGGTCGATGCGCTGGCGAGCTACGAGGACAAGCTCGCGGCCGTCTATGCCGCACCGCAGGACCAGTGGCTGTATCTCGACCTTACCGGCCGCTGGCCGCAAGGCAAGGGCGAGGCGCAGGAGACGCTGGCCGATCTGGCGCGCCGCGCACGGGAACTGGCCGCCGCCGGCCTGGAGGTATGAGCGTGGCTGTGCTGTACACCTTGTTGCTGCGCTTGCAAGGGCCGATGCAGTCCTGGGGAACCACCAGCCGGTTTGACGAACGCGACACGCAACTGGAGCCTTCCAAGTCCGGCGTGCTTGGCCTGGTCTGCGCGGCGTTGGGGCGTGATCGCAGCGAGCCGGTCGATGACCTGGCCGCACTGCGCATGGGCGTGCGGGTGGATCGTGAAGGCGTGCCGCTGCGCGACTACCAGACCGCCACCGGCGTTGTGATCGCATCCACCGGCAAGGCCGACAAAGAGCGCACTGTGGTGAGTCCGCGCTATTACCTGTCCGATGCCGCGTTTCTGATTGGCCTGGAGGGCGAGCGTGAGCTTCTCGAACACATCCATGCTGCACTGCGCCGGCCGTTCTGGCCGCTGGCGCTGGGACGCAAGAGCTTCGTGCCCTCGGTGCCGGTGCATCTGCCCGATGGCCTGATCGATGCGCCCCTGGAGCGGGCGCTGGCGCAGTGGCCCTCGCTGGTCGAAGCCGATGCGGAAGTCGGTGCATCGCCCGGGCCATGGCGTACCGTACTGGAGGATCGCACCGAAGGTGCGATCCGTCTGGACCAGCCCGTGGCTCCCTTCGCCGAGCGGCGCTTTGGCCCGCGTTTTGTGAGATCCCTTGTGTTGTCCGCGGGAGGCGAGCATGCATCTGACCCGACTGTCGCTTGATCCCCGCGACGCGAAGGCCCGCCGCGACCTGGCCGATCCCTATGAGATGCACCGCACGCTGGTGCGTGCCTTTGTCGCCGACGAGACGCAGACGCCCCCGCGCTTTCTCTGGCGTCTGGAAACCCAAGCCGGCTGGAGCGATCCCCAATTGATCGTGCAAGCCGTCCAGCCCGGCAATTGGGCGCACCTGGACGATGCGGGTGGCTACCTGAAGAAAGCCGTGGAAACCAAGGTCGTCGAGGTCCAGCGATTGCTGCAGGCCGATGCCCGCTACCGTTTTCGCCTGCAGGCCAATCCCACGGTCACGCGCGAGGGCAAGCGCCATGGCGTGGTCGGCGAAGAAGCGCAACTGGAATGGCTCAAGCGGCAGGGCGAACGGTGGGGCTTCCATGTGGAGGCCGCGTTGGTGACGGCCAGTGACAGGCTCGCCAGCCGCAAGGGCCAGACCCGCATCATTCTGCAGCGAGCATGGTTCGAGGGCATTCTGCAAGCGCGCAACGTGGCCGTGCTGTCCGATGCCCTGCATGCCGGCATCGGCCCCGGCAAGGCGTTTGGCTGCGGGCTGCTCAGCCTGGCTCGGATCTGAACGATGCTGCCGCCGCTCAAGCCGCTGCCCATGAAGGATCGCGTCTCGATGATCTTCGTGCAGTACGGGCAGATCGACGTGCTCGACGGTGCCTTCGTGGTCATCGACAAGAACGGCG
>JASGEH010000179.1:0-6245 GCA_047606565.1 Comamonas sp. | reverse complement strand
GGCGTTTTCCTGCTGGCGCACGGCCAGTTCCAGCGCCGGCACCTGTTGCGCGGCGCTGCGCTGCTCGGCCTGGGCTTGGGCCAGTTCCAGGCGCGAGGTGTAGCCCGCCTCGGCACGCCCGCTGGCCGCGCGCAGGGCGGCGTCGCGCGCGGCCAGGGTGTCGCGCGCGATCGCCAGTTGGGCGTCGAGCGACAGCAGTTGCACGTAGGCGCGCGCAGTGGCCGCTGCCACCGACAGCGCTGCCGCGTCGCGCGCATGGCGGCTGGCCTGCAGCGAGGCGCGCGCGGCCGCATTGGCGTTGCGCACGCGGCCCCAGAGGTCAAGTTCGTAAGAGGCTTGCAACAGCCCCTGGCCGCTGGTGCTGCGCGTGGCCGCGCCGGTGGTGGAACTGCGTGACTGTGCGCGCTGGACAGCCAGCGAGCCGTCGAGCGCGGGCCACAGCCCGGCGCGCGCCTGGGCGGCCAGCGCCTCGGCCTCGCGCACGCGGGCCTCGGCGCTGGCTAAGTCGATGCTGCCGGCCAGCGCGCGCTCGACGGCAGCGGTCAGCAGCGGGTCGCCGAAGGCATTCCACCAGTCGGCCTGGATGCGGTCTTCGGCTGGGGCGGCCGAGCCGGGCACTACGGCGGCGCGCCAGGCGGCGGGAGCCTCGGCACGCGCACCCGCCGGGGCCTGCGGCGCACTGCCGGCGCAAGCCGACAGCAGCGCGGCCACGCCCAGGGCCGCGGCCGCGCGGGTGGCGAGGAAACGGTGCGGGCCGCTCATCGGGCCGGCTCCGGAGTGGTGGCGGCCGGCGCGCCTTCATTCGCGCGGGCGCCCTGCCCTTGCGGGTTGCGCTGATCCTGCTCGCGCTGGCGCGCTTCCTCGGCCTCGCCGCGCACGTGCACGCGCGCCACCACCGACAGGCCGGGGCGCAAACGCTCCAGGCCGGGCTGGTTAGGGTCGAGTTCGATGCGCACCGGCAGGCGCTGGGCGATCTTGGTGAAGTTGCCGGTGGCGTTCTGCGCCGGCAGCACGGCGAATTCCGAGCCGGTGGCCGGCGAGAGCTCGCGCACGCGGCCGGTGAAACTCTGGTCGTCGAGCGCATCGACGGTGACCACGGCGGCCTGCCCCTCGCGCATGGCGCCGGCCTGGCGCTCCTTGTAGTTGGCGATGATCCACAGGCGCGGCGGCACCAGCGAGGCCAGTTGCGTGCCGGCGCTCACGTACTGGCCGCGCCGGGTGCCGATCTGGCCCAGCGTGCCGGCCTCGGGGGCGGTGACGGTGGTGTTGGCGAGGTCGATCTCGGCCAGCCTCAGCGCGGCCTCGGCGGCCTGCACGGCGGCGTCGAGCCCCTCGCGCGAGACGCCGACCGAGCGCACGTCCTGGCGCGCCACCTCGACGGCGGCCTGGGCCTGCTGCACCGCCGCGCGCGCGGCGCGCAGGCCGGCTTCGGTCTGTTCGCGCTCGCGCTGCGAGACCGAGCCCTGGGCGGCCAGCTCGCCCACGCGCTTGGCGTCGGCCTGGGCGCGGGCCAGCTCGGCGCGCGCCGAGCCCAGCTCGGCCTCGCGCGAGGCCTGCGTGGCGCGGCGCGAGGCGCCGGTCTGGGTGGAGTTGGCACGCTCGGCCTGGCGCGCGGCGACGTCGGCGCGGGCCTGGTCGACGCGCTGGCGGTAGATCCGGTCGTCAATGCGGAACAAGGGCTGGCCGGCCTGGACCGTCTGGAAGTCGTGCACCAGAACCTCGGTGACGTAGCCCGCGACCTGCGGCGACAGCGTGGTCACCAACCCGCGCACATAGGCGTTCTCGGTGCGTTCGTAGTCGGTGGTGAAAGGCGGCAGGCGCCAGGCAAACAGCACCAGCAGCACGGCCAGCACCGACAGCACGCCGATGCCGATGGCGATGCGGCGGCTGGGCTTCTCGACCTTCTCGGGCGCCGCGACCTTCTTGTCCTTGCCGCCATCGCTGGCGCCACGGCCAGGTTCGGGCTGGGCGGCCGGGGCAGCGCTGCCGGCGGCAGGAGCAGCGGCAGGGGCAGCGGGCTTCGCGCCGTCATCGGTCGGGCGCGAGGCGTCGCGGTTTTCTTCGTCCTTCGGGGGCGTGTTCTGGCTCATGCTCGCAAGTCCGTCATAGGGATGGGTCAGATGGAGGCCGCGCCGGCGGCACGATCGCCACCTGCCGCGGGTTGGGGGCTCGCCTTGCGGCTGCGCAAGGCCTGCAAGGCCATGTCGGCCAGGTTGATCGCCAGTTGCAGCGCGGCGAACGCGGCGATCAGCAGGAAAACGTCGTTGAAGGCCAGGATGCTGGCCTGCTGGCTGGCCTGCTGCGCCAGGCCGGCGATGCCGCCATAGGCCTGCACGGCGGCGGCGGCCGACGCGTCGCCGATGGCTAGGCCCTCGGCCAGGTAGCCCAGGTGGTGCTGCACGCGCATCGCCTGGAAGGTCGAGAGAATGGCCGCGCCCAGCTGGCCGCCGAGGATCTGGGTGACGCCGAACACCACCGCGAAGGTGATGACAGAGTCCAGCCCGCGCTTCATCAGGTGGCCGATGCCGATGATCACCGCCGCGCCCATGAACATCGCGCCCGAGAAGCTCAGCAGCGCCTGGCTGACGTAGAGATCGGCCGGATGGGTGGCGGCGGTGGCGCGCGCGTCCATCAGCGAACCGACGATGATGAGGATCAGCGACAGCAGCAGTTGCGCCACGATCAGCTTGGGCGAGATCAGCAGACTGAAGGCGCTCACCAGCACCCCCGCGACGGTGGCGGCCAGCGCCACGCCGTAGAGCTCGCGCAACTGGTCGGTGCCGAAGCCCAGCGTCATCAGCAGGCCAGTGGCGCCGAAGGGCTGCTCGCTCAGCAGCATGCGCACCAGCAGCAGCGAGAAGGCGAAATTCATGAAGCCCAGGCTGAACAGCCAGTGGGTGTCGAGCAGCGGCTTGCTGCGGCGGTGCTCGAAGGCCAGGCCGGCGCCGATCAGCGCGATCGCGCCGGCCAGCGCCCAGCCCAGCCAACCGGCATCCAGCCACCAGTGGTTGCGGCCCTGGGCCACCACCGCCACCAGCAGCGCGAAGCCCGGCGCCAGCAGCGCGAAGCTGATGAAGTCCTTGCGCTCGAAGGCCAGCACGCGGATGCCATGCGGCATCGGAAAGGCATACACCGCCGCCAGCGAGGCCAGCGCCAGGCCGGCCTCCAGCGCGTACAGGCTCTGCCAGTCGCCGAATTCGAGCAGCGAGGGCGAAAGCATCCAGGCCAGCGGCATCGCCAGTTGCGAGGCGCCGATGCCCAGCACGATGGTCTGCAGCCGCATGCGCGCGGGCATGGACTGGCTCATGTACATCACCGCCAGCGCCCCCAGCGCCGCCCCGGCCACGCCGCCGATGGCGCGCATGACCAGCGCGCCGGCGAAGCTGTCGATCAGCAGCATGCCGACGACGGCGGCCGCGTAGATCAGCATGAACACCTTGGTGAACGAGGTCAGGCCGAACTGCTGGCGGTACTTGATGAGCAGCAGGTTCATCGAGACGTTGAACATCACATAGATGCAGCTCAGCCAGGTGCCCTGCACCGTGTCGAGCCCAAGCTGGCCCTGGATGGCCGGCAGGTTGACGCCGACCAGCGCCGTGCCGAAGCCACCCGTCAGCCCCAGCAGCAGGCCAGCCAGGCCGTAGCCGATGCGCACCGGCGTGGGGAAGTCCGGCGTCGCCGGCGTGCCCGGAATCGCCGGGCGCTCGTGCGGCTTCCAGTCCGGCAGCTCGCCGATGACCGCGCCCAGTTGCCGGTTCGTCATCAGTTCGGCCCCCGGATGCCGTTGAGCATCAGGTCGAGGATGCGCTCGCCAGCCGCCTCGTCGCCCTGGGCGTAGCGGTTGCCGGCCAGCAGCATGCGGCCGATGTGGATCACGTCGTCGAGCGTGAGGTCGGGCCGCACCCGGCCAGCGGCGATGGCGTCGGCCAGCGGCTGCTCCATCCGCGCCAGGATGTCGCGCCGGCGCTCTTGCATGCCCGGGTGGTTGGGCAGCAGTGCCCGCCAGGCTTCTTCCAGCGCCGGGGCCTGGCGTGTCGCGCGGCCCAACGCCATCAGCTTCGAGAACAGCACGTCGCCGGCGGGCAAGTCCTCGCCCGCCGCCATCACTGCGGCCATGTCACGGTCGAACAGCGCCAGCAGCAGCGCCGCGCGGTCGGGGAAATGGCGGTAGAGCGTGGCACGGCCGACCCCCGCGGCCTCGACCACGGCGTCCAGCGAGACATGCGCGCCACTGGCCGCGAACACGCGCTCGGCGGCATCGAGCAGCATGGCACGGTGCCGCAGCACGTCGCGCCGGGGCGCGCGGCGCCGGCTCGGGCGGGGAAGAACAGCCGTTTCGGCATGGGCGCCGTCCGGCGCCGCTGGCGTGGCATTCATGTCCAGGAAAGGGGTTGGGGTGTGCATTGGAAATGAGACGATCTTGATTATATGGACAAGATTGTCCGTTTAAGTTCCCCAGAAAATTCCACATGCCTGCCGCCCTGCCCCGCCAAAAACGAAGCCCCAGCCATCCGCCCGGGATGACTGGGGCTTTGCGGGCCGCTGCCTTGCCGCTGCCGTCTCGACCTACAACTGCCCGGCCAGCTCGGGCACGGCCTCGAACAAATCCGCCTCCAGCCCATAGTCGGCCACCCCAAAGATTGGCGCCTCCGCATCCTTGTTGATGGCCACGATGGTCTTGCTGTCCTTCATGCCCGCCAGATGCTGGATCGCCCCCGAGATGCCCACGGCCACGTACAGCTGCGGCGCCACGATCTTGCCGGTCTGCCCGACCTGCCAGTCGTTGGGCGCGTAGCCCGCGTCCACCGCCGCGCGGCTCGCGCCCAGTGCCGCGCCCAGCTTGTCGGCCAGCGGCGTGAGCACTTCGTTGAATTTCTCGGCACTGCCCAGCGCCCGTCCGCCCGAGACGATGATCTTGGCGGCCGTCAGCTCGGGCCGGTCGCTCTTGGTGGTCTCCACGCTCACGAAGCGGCTCTTGCCGCTGTCGGCCACGGCGGCGGTGGTCTCGACCGGAGCGCTGCCCCCGCTGGCGGCCGCCGCGTCGAAGGCAGTGGTGCGCACGGTGATGACTTTGACGGCGTCCGCGCTTTGCACGGTGGCGATGGCATTGCCCGCGTAGATGGGGCGCTCGAAGGTGTCAGCGCTGACGACGCTGGTGATGTCGCTGATCTGCGCAACGTCGAGTTTGGCGGCCACGCGCGGGGCGGCGTTCTTGCCGCTGGCCGTCGCCGGGAACAGGATGTGGCTGTAGCCGGCGGGTTCGGTTTGGGCCTGGGCCAGGGCCAGGACTTGCGCGGCGAGGTTTTCGGCCAGGCCGTGGGCCAGGCTGGCGCCGTCGGCGTGGATGACTTTGGCGACGCCGGCGATTTGCGCGGCTGCTTGGGCTGCGCCGGCGGCATCGTGGCCGGCGACCAGGATGTGGATGTCGCCGCCGATGCGCGCGGCGGCGCTGACGGTGTTGAGGGTGGCCGGGCGGATGCCGGCGTGGTCGTGTTCTGCGATGACGAGGGTGGTCATGGTCGGTGTTCCTGTCCTGTTCGGTGGCTCAGAGCGTGTTGACGTTCTCAGATGGCCTTGGCTTCGTTCTTGAGCTTGTCGACCAGGGTGGCGACGTCGGGGACTTTGATGCCGGCGCCGCGCTTGGGCGGTTCGCTGACCTTGAGGGTTTTCAGGCGCGGGGTGACGTCGACGCCGAGGTCTTCGGGCTTGAGGGTCTCCAGCGGCTTTTTCTTGGCCTTCATGATGTTGGGCAGCGTCACATAACGCGGCTCGTTGAGGCGCAGGTCGGTGGTGACGATGGCCGGCAGGGCAAGGCCCAGGGTTTCGAGGCCGCCGTCGATTTCGCGGGTGACGGTGACTTGCCCATCGGTGATCTCGACTTTGCTGGCGAAGGTGGCTTGCGGCCAGTCGGCCAGCGCGGCGAGGGTCTGGCCGGTCTGGTTGGCGTCGTCGTCGATGGCTTGCTTGCCGAGGATGACGAGTTGGGGCTGTTCCTTGTCGGCGACGGCCTTGAGCAGCTTGGCGACGGCCAGCGGCTGCAGTTCGGTGGTCGTCTCGACCAGGATGGCGCGGTCGGCACCCAGGGCGAGTGCGGTGCGCAGCGTCTCCTGCGCCTTGGACTCGCCGGCGCTCACCACCACGATTTCGCTGGCCACGCCCTTTTCCTTGAGCCGCACCGCTTCTTCCACCGCGATCTCGTCGAACGGGTTCATGCTCATCTTCACGTTGGCGATGTCCACGCCCGT
>JASGEH010000178.1:0-4923 GCA_047606565.1 Comamonas sp. | reverse complement strand
TCGCCAATGGCCCGCCGCCGTTCTTCGACTGGCGCCAGGACCGCCTGCCCGCGGCCTTGCTGCAGGCGCGGGGGCACGCGGACTGGTCCTCGCTCAACGGCACGGCGCGGGCGGTGGGTGGTGGCTTGCGCAGTCCGGAGCGCCAGGCCCGGGTGGAGGCGCTGGCGCAGGTGCTGGCCTAGGTGTCGGTAGCCCGCAGGCATGCGCATGACCGCGTGTCTCCCGGGTGGCTTCGGGCGGTCGCGCATGATGCATTCATGAATGCGATACATCGAATCATGAAAATCGATTTCACAGAGGCATGACGGCTTTCTACAGTCTCGTCGAGAGTCACGCGCCTCGGGGCGGCAGAGATGCCCCAGCATCGGGATGCCCGCCTGGCCGCAGAAGACAGAAACAGAAGAGAGAAGCAGGAGACAAGCGATGCGAAAAAACGAGGCCCTGTCCCGGCGTGGACTGCTGGCTGGCGCCACGGTGGCCGCCACGGCGACCTGGCTACCTTGGGCGGTCGGCGCGCCGGCCTGGCCGGATCGGCCGATCAAGATCATCGTTCCCTTCGCCGCCGGTGGCACCGGGGACGCGGTGGCGCGGCTGCTGGCCGAGCAACTGGCCCAGCGCCTGGGCCAGCCGGTGGTGGTGGAAGCACGCGCCGGCGCCAATGGCACCATCGGCGCCCAGGCTGTCGCCAGATCCGCGCCTGACGGCCTGACCCTGCTGCTGAACAGCTCGGCCCAGGCCATCAATGCGGGCCTGTATCGCAAGCTGCCCTACGACACCGAACGCGACTTCGTGGCCGTGGCACCGGTGGTGGCGCCGGGGCCTTTCGTGGTGGTGGTGCATCCCTCGCTACCGGTACACGACATCGGTGAGCTGCTGGCCTATGCGCGGGCCCATCCGGGCCAGGTGTCCTACGGCTCGGCGGGCATCGGCAATGCCCTGCACCTGGCCGGCGAAATGCTGGGCCAGATGGGCGGGGTGAAGCTGCTTCATGTGCCGTACAAGGGCGCGGCGCCCATCCTCAACGACCTGGTCGGCAACCAGATCCAGATGATGTTCAGCAACCCGATGGCGGTGCAGGCCTTCGTCCAGAACGGGAAGTTGAGGCTGCTGGCCCAGACCGGCGCGACCCGCCTCGCGACGCTGCCCGACCTTCCCACGGTCGCCGAAGCGGGCCTTCCGGGCTTCGAGCTGACCAGCTGGTATGGCCTGTATGCCCCGGCGGGAACGCCGGGCGCCGTCGTGCAGCGACTCAATGAGGAAACCCTGAGGGGCATGAATCAGCCGGCGGTGATGGAGCGCCTGTCCGCGCTGGTGACGGGGCCGCTGCCGGCGACGCCGCCGCGGGCGTTCGAGGCCTTCACGCACCGCGAAATCGAGCGCTACGCGTCGGTGATCCAGCGGGCCGGCATCACATTGGACTTGTCTTGAGTCGACGTTCGCGGATGAGCGATAGAAAAAACAAAGCCAGGAGACATGAATCATGAACCCCATCACCCGCCGCCAGGCCCTGGCCTTCGGGGCTGGCACGCTGGCCGCCGCCATGGCGCCAGCCGCCTTCGCCCAGGCCTATGACCCGAGCCGTCCCATCCGCGTGATCGTGCCGTTTCCGCCCGGGACGGGGCTGGACGTCGATTCGCGCTTTTTCACGGCGCGGCTGTCATCCGTTCTGGGCCAGACCTTCGTGATCGAGAACAAGCCCGGCGCGGCGGGCACCATCGGAACCGATTACGCGGCCAAGCAGCCCGCCGACGGTTACACGCTCTATATGGGATCGACCAGCGCGCTGGCCTATATCCCGGAGCTGTACACCAAGCTCAATTACAAGCTCAGTGATTTCACGGCCGTCAGCCAGCTCGCGCTGCTGCAAGGGGCCATGATTGCCAACCCGCAGCTTCCGGTCCGCAACGCGGCCGAACTCGTTGCGCTGTCCCGGGCCCGACCGGGGACCATCCGGGCGGCGACTCAGGGGGTCGGCAGCTTCGCGCACATGGTCGGCGAATGGTTTGTGATGGCCACCGGCGCGTCGATCGAATTCATTCCCTACAACACCTCCAGCCCGTTCGCGAGCGTGCTGGCCGGCGACACGCAGCTGATCTTCGATGCGCTGCCCGCGTCGATGAGCAATATCCAGGCCGGCAAGCTCAAGGCGCTGGCTGTCACCGGCGCGCAGCGGCAGCCGCTCGTCCCCGAGGTGCCGACTTACCGCGAGCAGGGCATCGCCGATTTCGAGCCGTGCACCTGGTTCGGCCTCATGGCGCCCGCCAGAACCCCTGCCGCCATCATTCGGCGGATCGCGGACGCCTGCCGCCAGGTCGCGCAACTGCCCGACGCGATCGAGCGCTACCAATCGCTGGGCGGCGAGCCCGTGGGCAATACGCCCGAAGCCTTTGCGGCCTTCATCCAGTCCGAGCAGGACAAGTGGATTCCGGTGGTGCGGCGCACCGGCATCCGGCTCGACTGAGCGCGGCGCGGCCCTCCGCGTGCCGTCGGCCTGTCAATCACCCCGTGCCAGGGCGGAGGCCGTGCTGTTGCCTGCGACCGGCTGGTGGGCCCGTTCGATGAAGGCCTGCAGGTAGTCGATGGCGGTGTCCGCCTCGCGGGCGCCCAGGAAGATCTGCTTGGCGATGCCGCGCGCACCCAGCCGCACGGGCACCACGTCCATCTTGGTGGCGTACTCCTCGACCAGCCAGCGCGGCAAGGCGGCCACGCCACGGCCGCTGGCCACCATCTGCACCATGATGTCGGTGGTCTCGATGGTTTTGTGCCGCCCGGGCGTGACGCCGGCCGGCAGCAGGAACTGGTTGTAGATGTCCAGCCGCCCGATGTCCACGGGGTAGCTGATGAGCACCTCCTGGGTCAGCTGCCGGGGCTGCACGTAGGCCACCGAAGCCAGGGCATGGTTCCGGGCGACGACCAGAACCTGCTCGTAGTCGAACACGGGTTCGAAGGTCAGCCCCGGCTTGTACACGGGGTCGGGCGTGACCAGCAGATCGATCTCGTAGTCCAGCAGCGCGCCGATGCCGCCGAACTGGAATTTCTGCTTGACGTCCACGTCCACGTCGGGCCAGGCGGCCAGATAGGGCGAGACCACCTTGAGCAGCCACTGGTAGCAGGGGTGGCATTCCATGCCGATGCGCAGCAGGCCGCGCTCGCCCTGGGCAAACTGGGCCAGGTGTTCCTCGGCCAGGTCGAGTTGCGGCAGCACCCGGTTGGCCACGGACAGCAGGTATTGGCCGGCCTGGGTCAGGCGCAGGCTGCGGCCTTCGCGCAGCCAGACGTCGGTGCCCAGTTGCTGCTCCAGCTTCCTCATGCTGTGGCTCAAGGCCGACTGGGTCAGGTTCAGCACGCCCGCGGCGGCGGTCAGCGAGCCTTGTTTCTCGACCTGCTGAACGATGTTGAGGTGGATGCGCTCCAGCATTGAGATGACCAAAATTCATGGATTGATGAAGTAATACCATTTTACTTCATTGATCTTCGCCCTTAGCATCCCTTCCCATGGTTCCCGGACCGATGCCAGCGTGTTCAAAGCGCCGCTTGCGCTGCCCAGTGCCGATGGCCTGAAACAGGACCCGGCCTTTCCCTCGAACAAACCGATCACGAGATCACCCATGAACGACGAACTCACTTTCAAGCTCAAGAGCATCCGTTTCGATGAGCACTACCAGCCGTCGGACAGCACGCGCATCACCACCAACTTTGCCAACCTGGCCCGGGGCGAGAGCCGGCAGCAAAACCTGCGCAACACGCTGAAGATGATCGACCATCGCTTCAACGACCTGGCGCATTGGGACAATCCGACGGGCGATCGCTATGCGGTCGAGCTCGAGATCATTTCCGTCGAGATGGGCCTGGGTGCCACGCGCGCGAACGAGGTGTTTCCGCTGATCGAAATCCTGGAGACCTGCATCGTCGACAAGCAGGCGAACAAGCGCATCGAGGGCATTGTGGGAAACAACTTCTCGTCCTACGTGCGCGATTACGACTTCAGTGTCGTGCTGCCCGGCTACAACGCCGACCGCGCGGAATTCGGTGTGCCCGACGATTTTGGCGACTTGCACGGCAAGCTGTTCAAGCAATTTGCCAACTCCAGCACCTACAGCAACCGTTTCGGCAAGCCGCCGGTGATCTGCATCAGCGTGTCGACCAGCAAGACCTATCGGCAAACCGGCAATCAGCACCCGGTCCTGGGCATCGAGTACCAGCAAAATGAACTGTCGCTGACGGACCACTACTTCGCCAAGATGGGCATGCAGGTCCGGTTCTTCATGCCGCCCGGCAGCGTGGCGCCCCTGGCCTTCTATTTCAACGGCGACCTGCTCAACGATTACACCAATCTCGAGCTGATCGGCACCATCAGCACGATGGAAGCCTTCCAGAAGATCTATCGCCCGGAAATCTACAACGCCAACACCGCGGCTGGGAAAATCTATCGGCCCAGCCTGACCAGCCAGGACTACTCGTCGACGCACATCGTCTACGACCGCGAAGAGCGCAGCCAGCTCGCGGTCAAGCAGGGCAAGTTCGCGCAGGAGCACTTCATCGAGCCCAACCAGACCGTGCTGGAGCGCTGGGCTGCCGACTGCGCGGTCTGACGCCTTGATGGCCCCGGCGCTGCCGGCCATCCCCACTTAACATGCCACCCGTTGGCCGATCGGGCGAAACCGCCCCGGATCGGCCCGTCCCTATTTTTTGAAAGGAATCCCCGGATGTTCGAAACCTCCATCGCCGGCAGCCTGCCCAAGCCCGCCTGGCTGGCCGAAACCAACAAGCTCTGGCCTCAGTGGCAGGCGCAGGGTGATGCGCTGCGCCAGGCCAAGGCCGACGCGACCCTGCTGTGGATCAAGGCCCAGGAAGACGCCGGCCTGGACATCGTGGGCGACGGCGAGCAAGCGCGCCAGCATTTCGTGCATGGCTTCCTGGAGC
>JASGEH010000177.1:0-11255 GCA_047606565.1 Comamonas sp. | reverse complement strand
GAAGTCCCGACCCCACACGCTGGCCCGGACGCGGCGCCCGCCGCCTGGCCCGCGCCCGCGCCGGGACGCCCGCGCATCGCCATCATCGGCGCCGGCCCGGCCGGCCTGATGGTGGCCGAGGTGCTGGGCCGCGCCATGCAGGACCAGCCGCTGGAGGTGCACGTCTTCGACGCCATGCCCTCGGCCGGCCGCAAATTCCTGCTGGCCGGCATCGGCGGCCTCAACCTCACCCACAGCGAGCCCTTCGACGACTTCGTGCGCCGCTACGGCGAGCGCAGCCGCGCGGCCGCCGGCTGGCTGGGCCACTTCGGCCCCGACGAGGTGCAGTTGTGGGCCGCCGACCTGGGCATCGAAACCTTCGTCGGCAGCTCCGGCCGCATCTTCCCGCTCGACATGAAAGCCGCGCCGCTGCTGCGTGCCTGGCTGCAGCGCCTGCGCGGCGCCGGCATCCAGTTCCACACCCGCCACCGCTGGCTGGGCTGGGCCGACACCCCTGCCGACACCCCTGCCAGCCCCTCCGCCGAGGCCGGCCCGCGCCCGCTGCGCCTGGCCACGCCCGCCGGCGAAGTGCAGGTGCAGGCCGACGCCGTGGTGCTGGCGCTGGGTGGCGGCAGTTGGGCCAAGCTGGGCTCGGACGGGGCCTGGGTCGACACCTTGCGCGCGCAAGGCATCGACATCGCCGCGCTCAAGCCGGCCAACTGCGGTTTCGACGTCCTCACGCGCGACGCCGCCGGCCAGCCGCGCACCGGCTGGAGCGCGCACCTGAGCGAGCGCTATGCGGGTGAGCCGCTCAAGGCCGTCGCACTGCGCGTCGACGGCCTGCGCCAGCCGCGCTTCGAGCGGCGCGGCGAATTCGTCATCACCCGCACCGGCATCGAAGGCAGCCTGGTCTACGCGGCCTCGTCCTGGCTGCGCGACGACATCGCCCGCCACGGCAGCGCCAGCCTGACGCTGGACCTGCTGCCCGACCACGACAGCGAGCGCGTGATGGCCGCCCTGCGCCACCCGCGCGGCTCGCGCTCGCTGGCCAGCCACCTCAAGTCGCGCCTCGGCCTGCATGGAGCCAAGGCCGCGCTGCTGCACGAGGTGCTCAGCCGCGAGCAGCTGGCAGACCCAGTCTGGCTGGGCGCCGCCATCAAGGCGCTGCCGCTCGACCTGGCCGCGCCCCGGCCGCTCGACGAGGCCATCAGCACCGCCGGCGGCGTGCGGCTGGAGGCCCTGTCGCCCAGCCTGATGCTGCGCCAGTTGCCCGGCGTGTTCTGCGCCGGCGAAATGCTCGACTGGGAAGCGCCCACCGGCGGCTACCTGCTGACCGCCTGCCTGGGCACCGGCCGCGTGGTCGGCGGTGGCGTTCTGGACTGGCTGCGCCAGGACGCCGCACAGCACCGGCCGGACTGACGCCTCACGGCCCTGTCCTACGGACGGACCGCCCGGTCGCCGGGGCAGAATGCAGCCATGCGCCGCCTCTGCCTCCCATCGTCCCCGCTGACCGCCTCCCGCCCTCCTCTGCGCGCCGCGCCGCGTGCCGCGCTGGCCGCCGCCGGCCTGGCCTGCTGCCTCGGGGCCTGGGCACAGGAGGCCGACCCGGCCGCCCCCAATCTCGATCCCGCCGCCTTCCAGGCCTGCCTGGCACGCCTGGGCGGCCAGGCCGAGGACAAGGGCGTGGCCCGCACCACCTTCGACACCCAACTGCGCGACGTACAGCCCGACGCCAGCATCCTGCCGCTGCTCGATGCCCAGCCCGAGTTCAAGACACCCCTCTGGGACTACCTGGCCGGCCTGGTCGACGACGAGCGCGTGCGCGACGGCCAGCGCATGCTGGCGCAGTGGCAAGACGTGCTGGCGCGCGCGCAGCAGCGCTTCGGCGTCGACCCGGCGACGGTGGTGGCGGTGTGGGGGGTGGAGAGCAACTTCGGCCAGAACTTCGGCGGCCGGCCCCTGCTGACCTCGCTGTCGACGCTGTCGTGCTTCGGCCGCCGGCAGGCTTTTTTCCAGGGCGAGCTCTTCGCCACCCTCAAGATCCTGCAGGACGAGCACGTGCCGGCGGACCGGCTGGTCGGCTCCTGGGCCGGCGCCTTCGGGCACACCCAGTTCATGCCCTCGACCTATCTGCGGCTGGCAGTCGACTTCGACGGCGACGGCCGGCGCGACCTGGTCGACAGCGTGCCCGATGCGCTGGCCTCCACCGCCAACTTCCTCGACAAGGCCGGCTGGCAGCCCGGCCTGGCCTGGGGCTACGAGGTCAAGCTGCCCCGGGGCTTCGACACCGGCGTGGCCGGCCGCCGCAACAAGCAGCCCATGAGCCGCTGGACCGCGCTGGGCGTGCTTCGCGTGGACGGCTCGACGCTGCCGGCGGGCAACGCGCCGGCCGCGCTGCTGCTGCCGGCCGGCCCGCGCGGGCCGGCTTTCATCGTCACGCGCAACTTCGACGCGCTCTACTCGTACAACGCGGCCGAGAGCTACGGGCTGGCGATCGCCCACCTCTCGGACCGGCTGCGCGGCGGCGGCCCCTTCGTCACCCCCTGGCCGACCGACGACCCCGGCCTGTCGCGCGCCGAGCGGCGTGAGCTGCAGGCGCTGCTGCTGATCCACGGCCACGACATCGGCAACCCCGACGGCGTGATCGGCGCACGCTCGCGCCAGGCCATCGAGGCCGAGCAGGAACGCCTGGGGCTGCCCGTCGACGGCCACGCCGGACAGAAGATCCTGAAAGCCTTGCGGCGCTCGTAACTCAAACGGGCCGCGCGGCAATCAGCTCGGCCAGCCGGCCCAGCGCATGGTGCACGGTGGCTTGCCGCACGGCCTGGCGGTCGCCCGCGAAGTGGCAGGACTCGGTCAGCACCCGCTTGCCCACCGCATAGCCGAAACAGACCAGGCCCACGGGTTTTTCAGGGCTGCCGCCGCCCGGGCCGGCCACCCCGCTCACGGCCACCGCGGCCTGCGCCTGCGAGCGGCGCACGGCGGCGGCGGCCATCTCGCGCACCACCGCCTCGCTGACAGCGCCATGCCGGGCCAGGGTCTCGTGGGACACTCCCAGCAGCTCCGCCTTGGCGGCGTCGGAGTAGGTCACGAAGCCACGCTCGAACCAGCTGCTGGCGCCAGCGGCCTCGGTGCAGTGCGCGGCGATCAGGCCGCCGGTGCAGCTCTCGGCGGTCGCCATCATCCAGCCGTGCGCCTGCAGCAGGCCGGCCAGCCGCGCAACGCGCGCCGGCAGCGCGTCGCCAGCGGCGGCCACGGGGCCGTCGGACTCATCGGGAAGCTGCGCGGGCGTTGCAGTCATGCAGAGAAGTCCTCGGTTTTCTTCGGATGGCGTGGATCTGGGTGGGGCACGATCAATCACTGCGTGGCGAAGCGCCAGGCCGCCAGCACCAGCAGCGTGCAGAACGCGGCCACCAGGTCGTCGAACATGATGCCGAAGCCACCGCGCGCGCCAGTGCCCTTGAAGTGCCGGTCGGCCCAGCGCACCGGCTGCGGCTTGACGGCATCGAAGAAGCGGAACAGCACGAAGGCGCCCAGCTGCGCCAGCCAGCCGGCCGGACTGATCAGCCACAGCACCAGCCAGAAGGCCACCACCTCGTCCCAGACGATGGCGCCGGGGTCCTCCACCTGCAGATGGCGCGCCGTCACCGTGCAGGCCAGCCAGCCGACCGGCAGCGACACCAGGATCAGCCAGCCCATCTGCGCCTCGTTGAGCAGCCATTGCAGCAGCCCGAACACGGCCCAGGCCCACAGCGTGCCCACCGTGCCGGGCGCAATCGGCGACAGCCCGGCGCCAAAGGCCAGCGCCACCAGGCGCGCCGGGTGGGCACACATGAACCGGACCGACAGGCGGGGAGACGCCACGGCCGCTGCAACAGGGGCGGCAACAGAAGCGGCTGCGGGGGTGGCGGAGGTGCCACGCGAAGAAGAGATGGACATGGCCTTATTGTGGCCACAAAAACCACCTCCACCCATGCGGTCACGTGCATCGGCCTACCCTCTTGCGGCCCGGCCTCTGGAAAAATGCACAATACGCCCCCACGCAGCGCCCGGCGAGGCTTGCCCCGAATCGGCGTGCTGGGTGCATAATTCATCGGACGCTATGAACAGACTCTCTGCCATCCTGCCCTTGGCCCAGGTCCTCGTGGACGTGGATGCCACCAGTAAGAAACGCGCTTTCGAGGAAGCCGGCTTGCTGTTCGAGAGCCAGCACGGCCTGAGCCGCGCGCTGGTGACCGACAGCCTGTTCGCGCGAGAGCGACTGGGCTCCACCGGCTTGGGCCATGGCGTGGCCATCCCGCACGGCCGCATCAAGGGTCTGAAGTCGCCCATGGCCGCCGTGCTGCGGCTGGAAAACCCGATCGGCTTCGACGCGCCGGACGAGCAACCCGTCAACCTTCTGATCTTCCTGCTGGTGCCGGAAGCGGCCACGCAAAAGCACCTGGAGATCCTGTCGGAAATCGCCGAGCTGCTCAGCGACGGCGTGCTGCGCGAGAAGATCCGCAGTGCCTGCGACGTTGCCACGCTCTACGGTCTCATCGCCAACTGGCAGCCGACCGCCACCGCGGCCTGAGCTGCCGCTCCTGCCTCATGAAACCCACGGCCGTCAGCGCCGACGCGCTTTTCGAGGACCACCGCGCCTCGCTGCAGTGGAAATGGCTGGCCGGCCACGGCGCGGGCGAGCGCCGCTTCGACGAAGTGGCGGTGCGCGAGGCGACCTCGGGCGCCGACCTGGTCGGCTACCTCAACTACATCCACCCCTACCGCCTGCAAATCCTGGGCGGACGCGAGATTCGTTACCTGACAGGCGATACGCCCGAGAACTCGGCGCGCCGCATCTCGCGCATCCTGCATCTGGAGCCCCCCGCGCTGATCCTGGCCGACGGCGAGCAACCACCCGCGATGCTGCTGGACATGTGCGAACGCGCGCAGATTCCCCTGTTCGCCACGCCTGGCTCAGCAGCCTTCGTGATCGACGTGCTGCGCGCCTACCTCTCCAAGCACTTCGCTGACCGCACCACCATGCACGGCGTGTTCATGGACATCCTGGGCATGGGCGTGCTGATCACGGGCGAATCGGGCCTGGGCAAGAGCGAACTCGGCCTGGAGCTGATCTCGCGCGGCAACGGGTTGGTGGCCGACGACGCGGTCGATCTCTACCGCATCAACCAGACCGCCATCGAGGGCCGCTGCCCCGAGTTGCTGCAGAACCTGCTGGAGGTGCGCGGCATCGGCCTGCTCGACATCCAGGCCATCTTCGGCGAGTCCGCGGTGCGCCGCCGGATGCGGCTGAAGATGATCGTCCACCTGGTGCGCCGCGAGACCTTGGAGCGCGAGTACGACCGGCTGCCGCACGAGCCGCTGACGCAGGACGTGCTGGGCATCCCGGTGCGCAAGGTGGTGATCCAGGTGGTGGCCGGCCGCAACATCGCGGTGCTGGTCGAGGCCGCCGTGCGCAACACCATTTTGCAGTTGCGCGGCATCAATACCTACGACCAGTTCGTCGAACGCCACCGCAAGGCCATGGCGCGCGGCGAGTAACCTGGCGCGCCCCGGGCATCGCGCCCGAACGCTCGATCTTTATCTTTACTTTCTGCCGCGCTCGCCGCCTTCGCGGTAGCCCGGCGCCAAACCATACAGCACGATGGTGTGGTCCTGCAGCGTCCAGCCACGCTCCTTGGCGATGGCCTGCAGGCGCTTTTCGATCTCGGCGTCGTAGAACTCCTCGACTTCGCCCGTGGCGGTGCAGACCAGGTGGTCGTGCGGCTGGCCTTCGTTGAGTTCGTAGACGGCCTTGCCGCTTTCGAAGTTGCGGCGGCTCAGGATGCCAGCCTGCTCGAACTGCGTGAGCACGCGGTACACGGTGGCCAGCCCGATGTCGGAGCGGTCATCGAGCAGCAGACGGAACACGTCTTCGGCCGTCATGTGGCGCTGCGGACCCTTCTGGAAAATCTCGAGGATCTTCAGGCGCGGCAAGGTGGCCTTCAAGCCCGTGCTCTTGAGTTCTTCGATATTGTTGTTGCTGTTCATGAATGGCATTTCCTGTGGACGAGGACAGGCAGGAGTCTGGTGAAAAACGCACGGGCAGGAGCGGCGGCAAGAACCGGCGACCCGCGCCCGCATCGCGTGCCAGGCCATGAGAAGCCTTTACACGCTGCCGCTACAATGAGTCGATCATATCGTCACATTGAGGCCATGTCTTTGTTTCTTCCCCGCAGTGCCCGATTGATCCTGCCGCTCGGCCTGTGCGCCGTTCTGGCCGCCTGTTCCACCGCCGACCGGTTCAGCCACAAGGCCATCGGCTGGGTCACGCCCTACAAGGCCGATGTCATCCAGGGCAACGTCGTCACCGCCGAGCAGGCCAAGGCGCTGCAGCCGGGCATGACCCGCAATCAGGTCCGCAGCATCCTGGGCACGCCGCTGATCGCCAGCGTCTTCCGCCAGGACCGCTGGGACTACGTCTTTACCATTCGCCGCCAGGGCGTGGCGCCGCTGGAGCGCAAGTTCACCGTCTTCTTCCAGGGCGATGCGCTGCAGCGCACCGAGGGCGACGAACTGCCCAGCGAGACCGAATTCGCCACGCTCGTCCAGCCCCCGGCCGAGAAGGTCAAGGTGCCGGAGCTCAGCGCTTCTCCCGACAAGCTCAAGGCCTTCGCGCCCAAGTCTGACCCGTCCACCGACGCCACGGCCACGCCGGCCGCCAGCGCCACGGCCAGCCAGGACTACCCGCCGCTCGAATAAGCGCCTCGCGCCACGCCGGGCGGCAGCGGCCGCCCCCCAGAGAGAAAGACACGCATGCACAAGATCGCCATTGCCGGCGTCAGCGGCCGCATGGGCCGCGCCTTGGTCGAGGCCGTCAGCGCCGCCGACGACTGCCAGTTGAGCGGCGCGCTCAGCCGCCGCGCCGGCGCCGCCGGCACCGATGCCACCGCCTTCCTGGGCCAGACCAGCGGCGTCGCCGTGACGGCCGACCTGCGCACGGCGCTACAGGGCGCCGACGCGCTGATCGACTTCACGCGGCCCGAGACCACGCTCGACTACCTGCCGGTCTGCCGCGCGCTCGGCGTCAAGATGGTGATCGGCACCACCGGCTTCGACGAGGCGCAGAAGGCGCTGATCGCCGAGGCCGCGCGCGACATCGCCATCGTGCTGGCGCCCAACATGAGCGTAGGCGTGAACGTCACCCTCAAGCTGCTGCAGATGGCCGCCCAGGCGCTGGCCACCGGCTACGACATCGAGATCATCGAGGCCCACCACCGCCACAAGGTCGATGCGCCCTCGGGCACCGCGCTCAAGATGGGCGAGGTGATCGCCGACGCGCTCGGCCGCGACCTCAAGGCCTGCGCCGCCTACGACCGCCACGGCGTGACCGGCGAGCGCGACCCGTCGACCATCGGCTTTGCCACCGTGCGCGGCGGCGACATCGTGGGCGACCACACCGTGCTGTTCGCCGGCACCGGCGAGCGCATCGAGATCACGCACAAGTCCAGCAGCCGCGCCACCTACGCCCAGGGCAGCCTGCGCGCGGTGCGCTTCCTGGCCGAGCGCCCGCACGGCCTGTTCGACATGGCCGACGTGCTGAGCCTGAAATAAACACCGGCCCCACCGCCCAGCCGCGCCTTCATTCGCCCCCGGATGAAGGCGTTTTTGCTGGCGGGTGGCGACCACTAGAATCGCACCCTGCGGCACGGCCGTGCCCGGCCACGCCCCGTCATTCCTCACCATGCAAGAAACCTTCAGCCCCCAAGACATCGAACGCGCCGCCCATGCCGACTGGACGGCCCGCGACGCCTACCGCGTGACCGAAGACGCGGGCAAGGACAAGTTCTACGCCTGCTCCATGCTGCCCTACCCCAGCGGCAAGCTGCACATGGGCCACGTGCGCAACTACACCATCAACGACATGCTGGCGCGCCAGTTGCGCATGAAGGGCTACAACGTGCTCATGCCCATGGGCTGGGACGCCTTCGGCCTGCCGGCCGAGAACGCCGCGCTCAAGAACGGCGTGCCGCCCGCCCAGTGGACCTACGACAACATCGCCTACATGAAGAAGCAGATGCAGGCGATGGGGCTGGCGATCGACTGGTCGCGCGAAGTCGCCACCTGCGACCCGAGCTACTACAAGTGGAACCAGTGGCTGTTCCTGAAGATGCTGGAAAAAGGCATCGCCTACCGCAAGACCCAGGTCGTCAACTGGGACCCGGTGGACCAGACCGTGCTGGCCAACGAGCAGGTCATCGACGGCCGCGGCTGGCGCACTGGCGCGCTGGTCGAAAAGCGCGAGATCCCGGGCTACTACCTGAAGATCACCGACTACGCCGAGGAACTGCTCGACCACGTGCGCCACAAGCTGCCGGGCTGGCCCGAGCGCGTGCGCCTGATGCAGGAGAACTGGATCGGCAAGAGCGAGGGCGTGCGCTTCGCCTTCACACACGACATCCGGGGCGCCGATGGGCAGTTGATCCAGGACGGCCGGCTCTACGTGTTCACCACGCGCGCCGACACCATCATGGGCGTGACCTTCTGCGCCGTCGCCCCCGAGCACCCGCTGGCCCAGCACGCCGCGCAGTCCAACCCGCAGCTCGCTGCCTTCATCGAGGAGTGCAAGAAGGGCGGTACCACCGAGGCCGAACTCGCGCTCAAGGACAAGGAAGGCCAGCCCACCGGCCTGTTCGTGCTGCACCCGCTGACCGGCGAGCGCGTGGCGGTGTGGGTCGGCAACTACGTGCTGATGAGCTATGGCGACGGCGCCGTCATGGGCGTGCCCGCGCACGACGAACGCGACTTCGCCTTCGCGCGCCAGTACGGCCTGCCCATCCAGCAGGTGGTGGCCGCCGAGGGCCGGGAATTCAGCACCGAGGCCTGGGCCGACTGGTATGGCGACAAGCAGCAGGGCCAGACCATCAACTCCGGCAAGTACGACGGCCTGGACCACAAGGCCGCGGTCGATGCCGTGGCCGCCGACCTAGCCGCGCTGGGCCTGGGCGAGAAGAAGACCACCTGGCGCCTGCGCGACTGGGGCGTGAGCCGCCAGCGCTACTGGGGCACGCCCATCCCCATCATCCACTGCGCCGACTGCGGCGCGCAGCCGGTGCCGGAACAAGACCTGCCCGTGGTGCTGCCCACCGACCTGGTGCCCGACGGCAGCGGCAACCCGCTGGTGAAAAGCGAGGCCTTCCACGCGGGCGTCGTCTGCCCCTGCTGCGGCAAGCCCGCGCGCCGCGAGACCGACACGATGGACACCTTCGTGGACAGCTCGTGGTACTTCATGCGCTATTGCGATGCCGGGAACGACTCGGCGATGGTGGCCGACGGCGCCAAGTACTGGATGCGGGATGCGAGAAATACCGCTGGCGGCAGCGGCATGGACCAGTACATCGGCGGCATCGAGCACGCCATCCTGCACCTGCTGTACGCGCGCTTCTGGACCAAGGTGATGCGCGACCTGGGGCTGGTCACGATCGACGAGCCCTTCACCAAGCTGCTCACGCAGGGCATGGTGCTCAACCACATCTATTCGCGGCGCACCGACAAGGGCGCCAAGGAATACTTCTGGCCGCACGACGTCGAGCATGTGCTCGATGAAGGCGGCAAGATCGTCGGCGCCCAACTCAAGCATGCGGTGGGCAGCCTGCCGGTGGGCACGCCCATCGACTACGAGGGCGTGGGCACCATGTCCAAGTCCAAGAACAACGGCGTCGACCCGCAGGAACTGATCGAGCGCTACGGCGCCGACACCGCGCGCCTGTACACCATGTTCACGGCGCCGCCCGAGGCCACGCTCGAATGGAACGACGCCGCCGTCGAAGGCAGCTACCGCTTCCTGCGCCGGGTCTGGAACTTCGGCGTCAAGCTCTCGGCGGCCATCCCGGGCGGCACGGTCGAGCGCCTGCGCGACGCGGCCCGCCTCGCCGAGGTGGCCTTCGGCAAGCCGGCCAAGGCGCTGCGGCTGGAAGTCCACACCGTGCTCAAGCAGGTGGACTACGACTACCAGCGCATGCAGTACAACACCGTCGTGTCCGGCGCGATGAAGCTGCTCAACGCCCTGGAGGGCTTCAAAGCGGACGATGAGGCCGGCGGCGAAGTCGCGCTGGCCGAAGGCTTCGGCATCCTGCTGCGCGTGCTCTACCCCGCCACGCCACACATCGCGCATGCGCTGTGGGCCGAGCTGGGCTACGCCGGCGTGCTGGGCGACCTGCTCGACGCGCCCTGGCCGCAGGTCGACGAAGGCGCGCTGGTGCAGGACGAAGTCGAGCTGATGCTGCAGATCGGCGGCAAGCTGCGCGGCGCCATCAGCGTGCCGTCCGGCGCCGACAAGGCCACCATCGAAGCCACCGCGCTGGCCAGCGAAGCCTATGCCAAATTCGCCGAGGGCGCCGCGCCCAAGAAGGTGATCGTGGTGCCGGGCCGGTTGGTCAACATCGTGATCTGAGCCCCCGCACCGCCCGCCGAACGTCAAAACGCCCCCGGAGTCTCCATGCCCCCTGCCCAGACCCCCGCACCCCTGCCCACCCGCCGCCACGCGCTGCGGCTGGCCCTGCTGCCGGCCGCCGCGCTGGGCCTGGCGGCCTGCGGCTTCCAGTTGCGCGGCAAGCAGAACTTCGCCTTCACCAGCCTGTACTCGGGCTTTTCCGAGACCTCCGACCTCGGCGAGCAGTTCCTGCAGGCCATGGCGATCTCCGCGCCGGGCGTGCGCGTCATCACCGATCCGGCCGAGCGTGCCCAGGCGCAGGTGCTGCTCGACATCCTCCAGGACACCCGCAGCAAGTCGGTCTCCACCTACAACTCCGCCGGCGAGGTGCGCGAACTTTCGCTGACCGCACGCCTGCGCTTCAAGGTTCGCACCCCCGCCGAGCGCGAGCTGATCGGCGCGACCACGCTGTCGCAGTCGCGCGACATGAGCTACAGCGAAAGCGCGGCGCTGGCCAAGGAATACGAGGAAGAATCGCTCTACCGCGACATGGATGCCGACCTGGTGCAGCAGTTGCTGCGCCGCCTCGGCGCCATCGCGCCGTTCTGACGCGCGGCCCCCTCTTTCGCGCGCGCCACCATGCACATCGCCCTGCCCCAGCTCAGCGCCCAGCTCACGCGCGGCCTGCGTCCGCTCTACGCCCTGCACGGCGACGAGCCGCTGCTGCTGCAGGAAGCGGCCGACGCCATCCGCGCCGCCGCGCGCGCCCAGGGCTACACCGAGCGCACCGTCCACACCGTGCAGGGCGCGCACTTCGACTGGAGCGAGATCCTGGCGGCCTGCGGCTCGCTGTCGCTGTTCGCCG
>JASGEH010000176.1:0-4305 GCA_047606565.1 Comamonas sp. | reverse complement strand
CTGACCGCCAACGACTGGGGCGAAATCGGCCTGCTGCAAATGCCCAGCGCGCGCATGGAGAAAGCGGGCAACTTCCGTTTCCACGCCAGCCGGGTTGCGCCCTACACGCGCGGCAGCGTCATGTTCCAGCCCTTCGACTGGCTCGAAGGCGGCTTCCGCTACACCGACATCGCCGACCGCGACTACGGCCGTGATCTGACCTCGCAGTCGTACAAGGACAAGAGCATCGACATCAAGGTCCGGCTGTGGCAAGAGTCCCGCTACCTGCCCGAAGTCGCCGCCGGCGCGCGCGACATCGGCGGCACCGGTCTGTTCTCCGGCGAGTACGTGGTCGCCAGCAAACGCACCGGCAGCCTGGACTGGACCCTGGGCATGGGCTGGGGCAACATCGGCGGGCGCGGCAGCCTGAGCAATCCGCTCTCCTCCCTCAGCGACAAGTTCTCCACGCGCCCCACCTCCAGCGGCGCGGGCGACTTCAACTTCAACTACTTTCGCGGCCGCATGAGCCCCTTTGGCGGCGTGCAGTGGCAAACGCCCTACTCGCCGCTGATCCTCAAGCTCGAATACGACGGCAACGATTACAGCGACGAACCCGCCACCAACCCCATCAAAGCCCGCTCGCCGTTCAACGTCGGCGCCACCTACCGCGTCAACAAGGTCCTGGACCTGAGCGCCGGGCTGGAGCGAGGCAGTAAATTCATGGTGGGGCTGACGCTGCGCAGCAATCTGGCCGAGCTGAACCAGCCCAAGGTTTACGACGTGCCGCCGCCGCCGGCCAACGTGGTCGCACCGACCACCGCGCCCGACTGGAGCCAGACCGCGCAGGCCGTCTCGCAACAGACCGACTGGGGCGTACGTGCCATCGGGCAGTCTGGCGACACCCTGCACATCGACGTGGAAGATGGCGGCGGCGTCCTGCGCAAGGAGCGCGTGGAGCGCGTCATCGCCGTGCTCAACCGCGACGCGCCAGCCAACGTGAAGTCTTTTTCGCTCGATTTCACGGCCATGGGCATGACGCTGGACAGCCAGCGCGTCAACCGCAGCGACTGGGTCTGGCGCAACACCACCGCCACCTCCCCCACGCAACGCGGCAGCCGAGGCCTGCCCTACAGTTACTGGCGCGGCCAGGGTGGCCTGGAAGGCCTGGAGGCCATCCGGGCCCGCAGTTGGGCCCAGGCCCAACAACAGCAGGCCTCCGCGCTCAGCGTCGGCCTGGCCTCGGCCAGTACCCCAGACGCCCAGGCCGCACAGCCGGCTTTCTCCAACGCGGCCGGCAGCGCGCCGCTCGACAGTGCAACAGCCGCATCCGCCACGCCGGGCGCCGCCCCCCGCCACACCGAACTGCTGTGGCTGCCCACGGAAAAGGACAAGCGCTTCAGCATGGCCTTCGCGCCCAGCCTCTGGCAAAGCTTCGGCGGGCCGGATGCCTTCATGCTCTACCAGATCGGCGTGCAAGGCAGCGCGCAGTTGCGGCTGACCAAGAAGACGCTGATCAGCGGCTCGGTCAACTATCGCCTGCTCGACAACTACGACAAGTTCAAATACACCGCGCCCAGCAGCCTGCCCCGGGTGCGCACCTATTCGCGCGAATACGCCACCACCTCGCGCCTGACCCTCAGCAACCTGCAGATCACGCACTTCGAGCAGCTCACGGCCAACCAGTTCGCCAGCGTCTATGGCGGCCTGCTGGAGTCGATGTATGCCGGCGTGGGCGGCGAGTGGCTGTACCGCCCGGTTGCCAGTCGGTGGGCGTTCGGTGTGGACGTCAACCGCGTCAGGCAGCGCGATTTCGATCAGCGCTTCTCGCTGCGCGACTACGAGGTCACCACCGGCCACGCCACGCTGTACTGGGACACCGGCTGGCAAGGCCTGCACGCCCAGCTCAGCGCCGGCCAGTACCTGGCGGGCGACAGGGGCGCCACGCTGGACCTCAGCAAGCGCTTCGACAACGGGGTCGTCCTGGGCGCCTGGGCCACCAAGACCAATGTGTCCTCGCGACAATTTGGTGAAGGCAGCTTCGACAAGGGCATTTATCTGACAATCCCCTTTGATTTGATCCTGCCAAAATCAACCGCCTCGACAGGTTTCCTGGTCTGGCAACCCTTGCTGCGGGACGGCGGCGCCAAGCTCAACCGGGCCTGGGCGCTCTATCCCCTGACATCGGCCCGCGATACTCGCGCATTCCAATATGAACCCTTCGTACGGGAAGAAGACGACCTGACGCCCGCACAAACCGGCCAGGATCTGCTCTGGCCCAGCCGTTGAGAATAGAGAGAATGGCGCAAGCGCCTTTGATGATCAACCGATAAACCAGGACAAAACAATATGTCGCATGAGGGTATTCGAGTCTTACACCCACCCCACCGCCAGTGGGCCGGGCCAAGTCCGGCCGCCACGCCCATCCATGTGACAATACTTTACGCGACCTGTCTCTGAAAGCATTACGTGACCGGAAAAAACCAACCGAATCCGCATGCCGTGCCCCTCGGCAAGCCCATCCGCCCGCCCGCCCGCCCCGCCCTCCTGGCCGTGGCCCTGGCCGCCAGCACCCTGGCCGCAGGCTGCTCCCTGCTGGCACCCGGCTATAGCGACGTGCGCGGCACGAGCGCCGGGCCTGCCGCGTCGTCGGACCGCTGGAGCAGCTTCAGCAGCAAGCCCGAAGACACGCTGGTGCAGATCACCCCCGAGGTCATTCGCACCCTCGACACCCTGCAACCGCAACAGGTTCCGGCCGACATCCAGGCCCTGTTCGGCGAGCCCCAGCCCTACACCATCGGCCCCGGCGACGTGGTCGGCATCGTCGTCTACGACCATGCGGAACTGATGCCCTCGTCCGGCGCCGTCATCAGTCAAACGGCCGACCCCACCGGCGTCAGCGCCGCGCCCGGTCTGATCGTGAATGCGGCTGGCGAGATCTCCTACCCCTACGTCGGCCGCGTCAAGGTCGCCGGCCTCACGGAAGTGCAGGCCACCGAGCTGCTGACCCGCCGCCTGGCCACCTACATCCAGAACCCGCAAGTCACGCTGCGCATCCAGTCCTTCCGCAGCCAGCGCGCCTATGTGGAAGGCGAAGTCCGCACGCCGGGCATGCAGATCTTCACCGACCGGCCCATGACCCTGCCCGAGGCCATCAACCGCGCCGGCGGCATCGCCACCACGGGCGACCAGTCCAACATCGTGCTCACGCGCAATGGGCGCTCCATCCCCATCGACCTGCCCGCGCTGCGCCAGCAGAACGTCGATGTCAACCGCATCCTGCTGCGCAATGGCGATACCCTGCAGGTGCGCAGCCGCGACGAACGCAAGGTCTACGTGATGGGCGAAGCCCTGCGCCCCTCGGCCCTGCAAATGCGCGACGGCCACCTGAGCCTGAACCAGGCACTGGGCGAGGCTGGCGGCGTGAACCTGAGCACCGCCAACCCCGGCCAGATCTACGTCATCCGCCGGCAGGAAGACAACACGCCGGCCGTCTTCCACCTCGACGCCAAGAACCCCGCCATGCTGGCCCTGGCCGACGGCTTCAACCTGCAGCCACGCGACGTGGTCTACATCGACCCCGTCGGCCTGGTCCGCTGGAACCGCATCGTCAGCCTGATCGTGCCCTCGGCCGCGGTACTGAACTACGGCAGCGCCATCCAAGCGCGCGACTGATTACCCGAATCGATGAAGAACCTCTTGACCGTTTGCGTGGGCAACATCTGCCGCAGCCCCATGGCCGAAGCGCTGCTGGCGCAAGCCCTGCCCCAAGCCCGCGTGCATTCGGCCGGCATCGGGGCGCTGGTGGGCCATGCCGCCGACGACCATGCCATTGCCCTGATGAAGGCGCGCGGGCTGGACATCTCGGCCCACCGCGCGCAGCAGCTCGACACCCGCCTGTGCCAGCAGCACGACCTGCTCCTGGTCATGGAACGCCAGCACAAGACCTTCATCGAGCAACAGTTCCCTTTCGCACGCGGCAAGGTGTTCTGCCTGGGGCAGTTCGAGAACATCGACATCCCCGACCCCTACCAGCAGGACAGGGCTGCTTTCGAATATGCCCTGCAACTGATCGACCAAGGCGTGGCGACCTGGTCGCAAAAAATCGCCCGGCTCTAAGAAGGCCTCACCTCCAGCGCTTCAGACCTCTTTCGAACACCACATGAACGCCACACCCAACTACCCAGCCACGGCTGCCGTACCGCCACCGCAAGACGATGGCGACGAGATCAACCTGGCGCAATACGCCGACATCCTGCTGGACAACAAGTGGCTGATCGCCGGCGTCACCGCCGTCGCCCTGGCCGCGGGCGTGGCCTACGCCGTGCT
>JASGEH010000175.1:0-26521 GCA_047606565.1 Comamonas sp. | reverse complement strand
TCCTGCACCGAGGTGGCCAGCGGCCCGAGCGTGTCGAGCGTGAACGACAGCGGGAAGGCGCCTGCCAGCGGCACCCGCGCACGTGTCGGCTTGAAACCCACCAGTCCGTTGAGCGCCGAAGGAATGCGGATCGAGCCGCCGGTGTCCGAGCCGATGGCGATCTCGGCCATGCCGCGCGCCACCGACACCCCAGCACCCGACGAGGATCCGCCCGGAATGCGCGTGGCGTCGTGTGCGTTGCCCGGCGTGCCGTAGTGCGGGTTGAGGCCCAGACCCGAGAAGGCGAACTCCGTCATATTGGTCTTGCCGACGATGACGGCGCCACCCGCCCGCAGGCGCCGCACCGCTTCGGCATCGCGCGCGGCGGGCGCCGCACCGCGCAGCAGGGCCGAGCCAGCCGTGGTGGGTTCGCCGGCGACGTCGAACAGGTCTTTCACCGACACCAGCCGGCCATCGAGCGGTCCGAGCGACAGGCCAAGCGCCGCACGTTGATCAGCTGCCTGGGCTTCGGCGCGGGCGCGTTCGGCGTAGACGCGGGTGAAGATGCGCAGCCCCTCGGCGCCGGCGGCGTCGATGGCGGCGAGGGCTTGTTCGAGGCGGAGGGTGGCGGTGAGGGGGGGCGTCATGGTGGGTGGCAGCGCGGGCGAGGTGATGTAGGCGGAGGCGCGCGACGCGCGCCTCCTGCATTGTGGCGTGGCTGGCGGTGCCACAATCGCACCCATGCGGTTTCCGGGGCGGCCAGCAAGGTCGTCCAGGATGGCCGGCCGGCCGGCGTGGCTGGCGGCGCCCGGGCTCGGGTCCGGGTGAATGGTGATTCAAGAAAAGGCTAGGGCATGAACATTCTTTTCGTGGCGGACCCGCTGGAGTCCTTCAAGATTTACAAGGACACCACGTTCTCGATGATGCGCGAGGCGCAGCGGCGCGGGCACACGGTGTCGGCCTGCGAGCAGGGCGACATCCACTGGCGCAGCGGTGGGCGGGTGACGGCGCGCGTGCGCGACATCATCCTCAACGGCCAGCCCGGGGCGTGGTTCGAGGTGGCTGGCACGCGCGAGGTGGCGCTGCGCGACTTCGGCGCGGTGCTGATGCGCAAGGACCCGCCGTTCGACACCGAGTTCTTCTACGCCACCCACCTGCTGGGCCAGGCCGAGCGCGAGGGCGCGCGGGTCTTCAACAAGCCCGCCGCGCTGCGCGACCATCCCGAGAAGCTGTCGCTGCTGGAGTTCCCGCAGTTCAGCAGCCCGACGCTGGTGACGCGCAGCGCCGACGACGTGCGCGCCTTCCAGGCCGAGCATGGCGACATCATCCTCAAGCCGCTCGACGGCATGGGCGGCGCCGGCATCTTCCGGGTCCGGGAAGACGGGCTGAACCTGGGCAGCATCATCGAGACGCTCAACCGCGACGGCGCGCAGACGCTGATGGTGCAGCGCTACGTGCCGGCTATTGCCCAGGGCGACAAGCGCATCCTGGTGATCGACGGGCGGCCGGCACCGTTCTGCCTGGCCCGCATTCCGCAGGGCGGCGAGGTGCGCGGCAATCTGGCGGCCGGCGGCAAGGGCGTGGCGCAGCCGCTGTCCACGCGCGACCGCGAGATCGCCGAGGCGCTGGGCCCGACGCTGGCTGCGCGCGGGCTGCTGCTGGTGGGGCTGGACGTGATTGGCGAGAGCCTGACCGAGATCAATGTCACCAGCCCGACCTGCTTCCAGGAGATCACTGACCAGACCGGCTTCGATGTGCCGGCGATGTTCATTGACGCGCTGGAGCGGCTGGCGGGTTGACGGGCGGATGGGTGGACGGTGGCAGGCGATCCGGGAAGCCGGACTCGCCTCTGCTCATGTCCTCCTGCGCTGGCCTGGCGGCCAACGCATTCCCCCTTGACTTCGCTGAGGCGAGTCCGGCTTCCCGGATCGCCTGTTCAGCCGCGGGTCATGCGGTGTCGGTGATCAGCTTTTTCCGGATCAGCCGCGATGGCGCGCCGTCGTTTTGCAGGGTGCCGTCGACGAAGACCTTGACCTTGCCCAGCTCGAAGGGCGTCCATTGCTCGTCCGAGGTCAGCGGCGCGGTGACGATGACGGCGATGCGGTCGTCCGGGCTGTTGGTCTGGGCGAAGTCGATGCGTAGGTCCTCGTCGGCCAGGCGGGCCTGGCTGAAAGGGTGACGGCGCTCGATGTAGCACAGTTTGGTCGTGGCGTGCGCCCACAGCGCCTCGCCGTTGGAGAGCAGGAAGTTGAAGGGGCCGTGCGGCGAGATCTTGTTGGCCAGCTCCTGCAGGGTGAGCGTGAGTTCGGCCACGCTGGGCACGCCGACGTGCGACTTGGACAGTTCCTGCATGATCCAGCAGAAGGCGCGCTCGCTGTCGGTTTCGCCGACCGGGCGGAAGGCGGCGTGCAGGCGTGGGTGAAAGCCCTTGAGGTTGCCGTTGTGCGCGAACACCCAATAGCGGCCCCAGAGTTCGCGCACGAAGGGGTGGCAGTTCTCCAGCTTGACCTCACCTTGCGTGGCCTTGCGGATGTGCGCGATGACGTTGCGGCTCTTGATCGGGTAGTTGCGGACGAACTGGGCCACCGGCGACTTCAATGCCGGCAGGTGGTCGACGAAATGCCGCAGGCCATGGCCCTCGAAAAAGGCGACACCCCAGCCGTCGGTGTGGTCGCCCGTGTGGCCGGCGCGCTGAGAGAAGCCAGAGAAACTGAAGGTGATGTCGGCGGGCAGACTGCAGTTCATGCCCAGGAGTTGACACATATGGCGGGTCCTGTTGGGGCTTGTGGTGTTCTAAAAGTCGATGGAGGGTTTTAAACACCTGGGCCGTATTTTGGAACCCCATACTTGCTCGATTTTCGAATAAGCATGCAGGTGTTCATCATGTCCGGCGCATACGCCAGGCCGCGGCAACGGCCAGCAGGCACAGCACGGCCAGTGCCAGGAACACGTCGTCGAAAGCGCGCAGGCGCTCGACCGTGAGCTCGGGCGTGACCAGGCTTTGACCGCGCGCACTGGCGCGCCATTCCAGCGCCACGCCGCACAGGCTCACGCCGATGGCGCCGCCGAGCATGCGCACGAAGTTGATCAGGCTGGCGCCCTGCGCGATCTGCGTCTTGTCGAGCGCGCGCATCGCGCCCAGGTTGAGTGCCGGCAGGATGAAGCCCAGACCGACGCGGCCGAGCAGGGTGTAGAGACTCAGCGCCAGTACTCCGCTGTCCAGTTGCAGCGTGGGCATCAGCGCGAAGGACAGGCCCAGCAGTGCCAGGCCACCCATGACCAGGCGGTACGGCGGCAATTGGTCGGCCAGCCGGCCGGCCACCGGGATCACCGCCGCCAGTACCAGCCCGGCGGGCAGCAGCACCGTGCCGACGTGGGCCGCCGACAGTCCGGCGCCCAGCAGCATGTAGACCGGCAGCAGGTAGGTCGAGCCGAACAGCGCCGCGCCGTAGATGAAAGCGACCACGCAGCCCATGACGTAGGCCGGGTGGCTGAACACCGCCAGGTTGAGCAGCGGCTGCGCGCGCGCGTCGGCCTGGCTTTGCCGCGCCAGCCGCCGCTGCCAGCGCAGGAACAGTCCCCACAACAGGCCGGCCGAGGCCAGCAGCGCGGCCGCCGGCGCCAGGCTGGTGGCGTGCAGACGCACCATGGCGTTGAGCAGCGCCAGAGTGCCCAGGCTGGCCAGCAGCAGGCCGATCCAGTCCAGCGCCTGCCCCTGGCTTCCCGGGCCCGGGCGGCGGCCGCCGGGGACGGTGTCGGGGACCCAGCGCAGGCTCAGGGCGAAGGCCGCCGCGCACAGTGGCACCACCATGAAGAAGATCGCGCGCCAGCCCCACAGCTCCAGCAGCACGCCGCCCACGCTGGGGCCCAGCGCGGGCGCCAGCACCACGCCCATGGTGAACAGGCCGGTGGCCTTGCCCTGCTCGTCGATCCGGAAGGCGCGCATGATGAGGATGGCCGGGATCGGCTGCACCACGCCGGCGGCCAGCCCTTCGATGACGCGCGCGGCCAGCACCACGTTGAAGTCCTCGGCCAGGCCGCCGAGCACGCCGCCGGCCAGCAGCAGCGTCATGGTCCCGAGGTAGGTGCGGCGGTAGCCGAAGCGCCCGAGCAGCCAGGGCGTGGTCAGCATCGACACCGTCATCGCCAGCATGAAGCTCGACGTCGCCCACTGGGCGCGTGCCTGCCCCAGCGCGAAGTAGTGGCTCATGCCGGGAATGGCGACGTTGATGATGGTCGAGGACATCACCGAGGCCATGGTGCCGACCATCAGCGTCAGCAGGAACAGCCAGCGCTGGCGCGCGGGTGTGGGGGCCGATGCCGGTGCGGCGGCCGGGGCGGAGGGTGGAGTCATCGAGGTGGGCCAGGCAAGCGCGCGGTCAGGGGGCGCGCGCAAGCGGACATGATAGGCGCATCGCCGCGCCGCGCTGGGCTTCGAAGGCGGTGATTCACGCCGCGGGCCCTTGCCGGTGGAGCCATGCGCACCCCATGAAAAGACTTTGAACAGGTTACTCAGGCTGGCCGCAGGCCCGCGCCGGTAGAGCCGCTCAGCGGCCGTGGCTTGGACGCGGCGTGCAGCTTCTCGCTTTCGTGCTGCAGGCGTTGCCGGCGCAGCCCATGGAGGGCCTCGGCGGCCGGGGCCCGCGCATGGCCGTGGCTGGGCAGCAGGGTGCCGACGCTCGCTTGCTCGCAGGCTTCCTGCAGCCGGTCGAGCGCGCGCAGGTAGCGGGCTGTGTCGCCGCCGGAGGGCGGCGCGGGATCGGCCGTGCCGCTAGCGGCGTAGCCGCCCGAGAACAGCAGGCCTTCTTCCTCGAACAGCAGGCACAGGTGGTTGGCGGCATGGCCGGGCGTGTGAATGGCGCGCAGCGTGTGGCTGATGCCGAAGCCCATCAAGGACAGGCGTTCGCCATGCTGCAGCTCTCGGTCGGGGGTGAAGCTGGCGGTCGGGCCGGCCTGGGGGGGCGAGGGGCGGCCCAGAACCGGAATCGAGAGCCGGCTGCGCTGCTGGCAGATGGCCTGCAGCAGCCAGGCCGCGCCGGCGCGTTCGGGGGCCGAGTGGGTGCAGACGATGGCGCGCACGTCGCCCCCGGTGGCGGCGACCAGGCGCTGCACGTGGCCGGCGTCGGCCGGGCCCGGATCGATCACGATGGCGCCGGAGGCCTCGGTGCCGACGATATAGCTGTTGGTGCCGGGGCCGGTGGCCGGGCCTGGGTTGGGTGCGGTGAGGCGGCGCAGGTTCTTGAGCAGCGCCACCGGCCGCTCGTGCTGCCAGGCCAGTTCGTGCGTGATCTGCCCGTCGGGGCAGACCAGGGCCAGCTCGCCGTATGCCGGTTCATGCTCCATGTAGCGCGTGGGCTGGCTGCCGAGCAGGCCGGCGCGCGGGCAGCTCATCCACTGCGGCGCCTCGCCCCGGCAGGTCCGCAGCACGCTGTCGACGTCGCCGTGGCGGGCCAGCCATTGCAGCGTGCGGTAGGTCGAGAACAGGAGATGCAGGGTGCCCGCGTCGTGCCGCGCCATGGCCTCGGCGGGATGCACCCAGAGCGGTTCGCAGCGGCCCTCCTCGTCGCCCACCGCGCGCTGGCCCTCGGGCATGCGCGCCACCAGCAGCGGCACGTCGAAACGCTTGGGCAGGTCGCGGTCGCTGATCCAGTGGGCCAGCAGATGCAGGCGGTCGGCCGCCAGCATCAGGCCCATGGCGCTGCATTGCTGGATGAAGGCGCTGGCGCTGCTGCGGCAGGCGGCGCGGTCGAGTTGCGCCAGTTCCTGCGGCCCGACCGGCTGGCCGTTGGCGTCGTAGGCCAGCAGCACGCCCAAGGTCTCGAAGCATTCGCGGATGGCAGTGATCGCCTGCGTCAGCCGCAGCACGCCCTGCCCCGGCCGTTGCTGGGTGATGGCATGCGCATCGGCGCTGTCGTCGACCGCATCGACACCGCCGCCCGGGAAGACGCAGGCGCCGGGCGCATAGCGGGCGTCGGGCCCACGCCGGGCCAGCAAGGCCTGCAGGCCTTGCGGCGTATCGCGCAGCAGCACCACCGTGGCCGCCGCCCGCAGGGCGACCGGAACGCGCGGTGGGTAGAGCAGGTGGACTGGGCGAACCATGTCGAACATTTTGCATGGCGCTCGCGGGCGATCCGACTCTGGCAAACCCGGGCAAACCCGGGTGGTGCGCGGGATAATCGGCCGCATGCGAATTCCATTCACCAAGATGCAGGGCGCCGGCAACGACTTTGTCGTGCTCGACGAGACGCGCGGGCCTATCGGCGGCCAGGGGCTCACGCGCCGCCAGTACCAGTGGCTGGCCGACCGCCACTTCGGCGTCGGCGCCGACCAGATCCTGATCGTCGGGCCCTCGCCCGCGCCGGGCATCGATTTCAGCTACCGCATCGTCAATGCCGATGGCAGCGAGGTCGAGCAATGCGGCAACGGCGCGCGCTGCTTCGTGCGCTACGTGCAGGAAAACGGCCTGACCGATCAGTCCACGGTCCGCGTGCAGACCCGAAGCGGCGTGATCGAGCTGCGCAGCCAGGACGACGGCCGTGTCAGCGTCGACATGGGCGCGCCGGTGTTCGAGCATGCGCGCATCCCCTTCGATGCCGCCGGGCTGGCGCCCGAGCCGGCGGGCGACTGGCTGTGCTGGCCGGTGGTCCTCGACCTGCGCGGCGAGCGCGCGGCGGTGCCGCTGGCGGTGCTGTCCATGGGCAATCCGCATGCCGTCCTGCGGGTCGACGACGTGGACGCCGCGCCGGTCGAGACGCTGGGGCCGGCGATCGAGTCGCACCCGCGTTTCGAGCGCCGGGTCAACGCCGGCTTCATGCAGGTCGTCGATCGCGGCCGCATTCGCCTGCGGGTGTACGAGCGCGGTGCCGGCGAGACGCTGGCCTGCGGCACCGGCGCCTGCGCGGCGGCGGTGGCCGGCATGCGCAGCGGCTGGCTCGATGGCCGTGTCGAGGTCGAGACACGCGGCGGCCGCCTGACCATCGCGTGGTCGGGCCGGGAGGGCGACGCGGTGCTCATGACCGGGCCGGCCCAGACCGTGTTCACCGGCGAGATCGAACTGCCCGAGCTGCCGGACGCCTGACTGGCCGAAGTCGCGCGTCTGCGGCACTGGCCTTATGCTTGCGGCATTGTTCTGCTTCCGGAATCGAGAGCGCCCGCGCATGAATCCCATCACCGAAGACGACATCGCCAACTTCCTGTACAACACGCCCGACTTCTTCGAGCGCCACGCTGAACTGCTGTCGGCCGTGCAACTGACCAGCCCGCACAGCCACCGCGCGGTCAGCCTGCAGGAGCGCCAGGCCGAGATGCTGCGCGAGAAGATCAAGCAGCTCGAACTGAAGATGGCCGAGCTGATCCGCAATGGCCGCGACAACGGCCGGCTCGATGCCAAGCTCGAGGAATGGGCGCGCGTGCTGCTGCAAAACCGCGACGCGGCCGAGCTGCCGGGCCTGCTGCTGGCCGACCTGCAGGCGCGCTTCGAGGTGCCGGACGCCGCCTTGCGCCTGTGGGGCGTGGCCGATGCCGGCGCGCTCTATGCCCAGGGCGTGAGCGACGGCGCCAAGACTCAGGCGGCCGGCCTCACCAAGCCTTATGTCGGGCCCAATCCCGGCTTCGAGGCCGTGGCATGGCTGGCCGACCCCGCCGTCGTCCAGTCGGTGGCGCTGCTGCCGCTGCGCCACGCGCCCCTGGCGTCGCAGGACGCTGCCGCGCCGCCCGCGCCCGTCTTCGGCCTGCTGATCCTGGCCTCGCCCGATCCGCAGCGTTTCGACGCCGGGCTGGACACCGACTTCCTGACGCGGCTGGCGGCACTGGCCTCGGCCGGGCTCTCGCGCCTGCTCGCGTGAGCCCGCCGTAGCGGAGAATCCCCCGGGGCATATCCTGATAATTGGCTATCGATTGCACGCGGCCGGCGCGGGGCCGATACACTCGTCGTCTCCCTTCATAGCCCCGCAGCCGCCCGCGCCCGCCGGCGGTGCCCCATCACCATGAGCCTCATTCCCGCCACCATCCTGACCGGCTTCCTGGGTTCGGGCAAGACGACCCTGCTCAAGCGCGTCCTGTCCGAACAGCACGGCCAGAAGATCGCCGTCATCGAAAACGAATTCGGCGAGGAGAACATCGACAACGACATCCTCGTGACCGAGTCCAAGGAGCAGATCGTGCAGATGAGCAACGGCTGCATCTGCTGCACCATCCGCGAGGACTTGCGCGAGGCGCTGCAACTGCTGGCCGCCAAGAAGCGCAAGGGCCTGCTGGACTTCGACCGTGTGGTCATCGAGACCACCGGCCTGGCCGACCCCGGCCCGGTCGCGCAGACCTTTTTCATGGACGAGGAGATCGCCGAGAGCTTTCTGCTCGACTCCATCCTGACGCTGGTCGATGCCAAGCACGCCGCGCAGCAGCTCAACGAGCGTGTCGAGGCCCAGCGCCAGGTGGGCTTTGCCGACCAGATCTTCATCAGCAAGGCTGACCTGGTTGCCCCCGGCGAGCTCGACGCGCTGCAGCACCGCCTCAAGCACATGAACCCGCGCGCGCCGCAGAAGGTGGTGCACTTCGGCGAGGTGGCGATCAGCGACGTGTTCGATCTGCGCGGCTTCAACCTCAACGCCAAGCTCGACATCGACCCCGACTTTCTCAAGGAGGACGGGCACGACCACCATGACCACGTGCATGGCGAGCACTGCAGCCACCCGTCGCACGACCATGACCACGGTCATGGCCACGGTCATGGCCACGGTCATGGCCACGGCGAGGGCCACCACGCCCACCATCACCACGCCGACGACGACGTCAAGAGCTTCGTCTTCCGCACCGACAAGCGGCTCGACCCCGCCAAGCTGGAAGACTTCCTGGGCGCCATCGTCAACATCTACGGCCCGCGCATGCTGCGCTACAAGGGCGTGCTCTACATGAAGGGCACCGAGCGCAAGGTGATCTTCCAGGGCGTGCACCAGCTCATGGGCAGCGACCTGGGCCCCGAGTGGGGCGCTGACGAGCCGCGCGTGAGCAAGATGGTTTTCATCGGTATCGACCTGCCCCGCGACATCCTGGTGCAGGGCCTGGAGCAGTGCACGCAGTGAGCCGGGGCAGGGTGCGACTGGCCTCCTGGGCGCATTGACGGCATGTCAGCCGACAGAAAAAGCATTACGCCGTGCGCAGAACCGGGTATAACGCGTGCCAAGAATTCAGGCCGGCCCGGCGTGGACGCGATCCACGGTAGGCCGCCCTGATTTCGACTGGAGCGGTGAGTGCCGGATGGGAGGGACGCAAAAATCCTACAATCGCCGCCCCGAAGCCGGTGTCGGGCCTTGCCCGGTGCTGGCTGTTCGCCCAGCGGCACCCCCGGCCGCCGGGCTTTCGTCTATCCCGCCCGACGAGGCGTGGCCGGTTCGCCGGCCAGCGCGCCGCCAACGGGACCTAACGCTATTACGACTCAGCCATGCCTGCACAAGTCCAATCTGCCGCCGTCGCACCCGTGGTCAAAAAAGACCCCAAGCTGGCCAACAACTGGAAGACCAAGTCCGTCGAGGAACTGACGGATGCCGAGGTCATCGCCATGCCCGACGACGAGTACATGAACGACAAGCAGTTGGCGTTCTTCCGGCTCAAGCTGCTCAAGCTCAAGCAGGACATCCACGAAAGCGCGGGCCAGACCACCGAGAACCTGCGTGAGGACACCGTCGTCGTGCCCGATCCGGCCGACCGTGCCACCATTGAGGAAGAGCACGCGCTCGAACTGCGCACGCGCGACCGCGAGCGCAAGCTGCTCAAGAAGATCGAGCAGTCCATCGCCCGGCTCGATGCCGGCGACTATGGTTTTTGCGACGAGACCGGCGAGCCCATCGGCGTGGGCCGGCTGCTGGCGCGCCCGACGGCCACGCTGTCGCTGGAGGCGCAGGAGCGCCGCGAGCTCAAGCAGAAGATGTTCGGCGACTGATCCCGGCCGCGCGGGCTCTTGCAACCGCCGCACGCAGCCCTACATGGGGTGCGTATGGAACAATTTCACGGAACCACCATCATCAGCGTGCGCCGCGGCGACCAGGTCGCCATCGGTGGCGACGGCCAGGTCACGCTGGGCCACATCGTCGTCAAGGGCTCGGCGCGCAAGGTGCGCAAGCTCCACAAGGGCCAGGTGCTGGCGGGATTTGCCGGCGCCACGGCCGACGCCTTCACGCTGTTCGAGCGCTTCGAGGCCAAGCTGGAGAAATACCAGGGCCACCTCGTCAAGGCCGCCGTCGAGCTGACCAAGGACTGGCGCACCGACCGCGTGCTGCGACGGCTGGAGGCGATGCTGGCTGTCGCCGACCGCAACGCCTCGCTCATCATCACCGGCAATGGCGACGTGCTGGAGCCCGAGCACGGCATCGTCGCCATCGGCTCCGGTGGCGCCTATGCGCACGCGGCGGCCAAGGCGCTGCTCGACCACACCGAGCTGCCGCCCGAGCAGATCGTGCGCCAGTCGCTGGCCATCGCCGGCGAGCTGTGCATCTACACCAACATGAACCACACGGTCGAGACGCTTTGAACGCGTTCTGACGGCCGCCGACCGTCCTCCTTCGTTCGCCCCTGGTCCGCCCGCCGCCCGGGCGGCCTCGCCCACACGGATCGCCCCATGTCCTCCATGACCCCCCAGGAAATCGTCTCTGAGCTGGACCGCCACATCGTCGGCCAGGCCGACGCCAAGCGCGCCGTGGCCATCGCGCTGCGCAACCGCTGGCGCCGCCAGCAGGTCGACGACAAGCTGCGCCCCGAGATCACGCCCAAGAACATCCTGATGATCGGCCCCACCGGCGTCGGCAAGACCGAGATCGCGCGCCGTCTGGCGCGGCTGGCCGACGCGCCCTTCGTCAAGGTCGAGGCGACTAAGTTCACCGAGGTGGGCTACGTCGGCAAGGACGTCGACGCCATCGTCCGCGATCTGGTCGAGGTGGCGGTCAAGCAGACCCGCGAGGCCGCCACGCGCCAGGTCCGCATGCGCGCCGAGGACGCCGCCGAGGAGCGCATCCTCGATGTCCTCATCCCCATGCCGCGCGAGCCCGGCGCCCCGGCCACCGACAGCGCCGCGCGCCAGACCTTCCGCAAGAAGCTGCGCGAGGGCCAGCTCGACGACAAGGAGATCGAGATCGACGTGGCCGAGCAGCCGCGCCAGCTCGAAATCATGGGGCCGGCCGGCATGGAGGAGATGACCGAGCAGTTGCGCGGCCTGTTCGCGGGCGCGGCTGGCTCGCAGCGCAAGGCCCGCAAGCTGCGCATCGCCGAGGCGCGCCGGCTGCTGGTCGAGGAAGAAGCCGGTAAGCTGGTCAACGAGGACGAGATCAAGACCCAGGCGCTGCTCAACGCCGAGCAGAACGGCATCGTCTTCATCGACGAGATCGACAAGGTCGCCACGCGCTCGGGCAGCAGCGGCACCGACGTCTCGCGCCAGGGCGTGCAGCGCGACCTGCTGCCGCTGGTCGAGGGCACCAGCGTCAACACCAAGTACGGCATGGTCAAGACCGACCACATCCTGTTCATCGCCTCCGGCGCCTTCCACCTCAGTCGCCCGAGCGACCTGATCCCCGAGCTGCAGGGGCGCTTCCCGATCCGGGTGGAGCTGGCCTCGCTGTCGGTCGGCGATTTCGAGGCCATTCTGACGCAGACCCATGCCTCGCTGGTCAAGCAGTACCAGGCGCTGCTGGCCACCGAGGGCGTCACGCTCGACTTCCGTCCTGACGGCATCGAGCGGCTGGCCGCCATCGCCTACCACGTCAACGAAAACACCGAGAACATCGGCGCGCGCCGGCTCGCCACGGTGCTGGAGCGGTTGCTCGAGGACGTCAGCTTCGCCGCGCCCGGCCTGGAGCGGCAGACCGTGGTCATCGACGCCGCCTATGTCGATGCCCGCCTGTCCGAGGTCAGCCAGGACGAAGACCTGTCTCGCTTCATTTTGTAAAGCGATGGTTTCCAGGCCGGCGCGACGAATGGCGCGTTCCGGGCTGACGGCACCCTAGGACGGGTCCTACAGGGTTGATTTACGGCCTGCCGAAGCCGCTGGGGTTCCAGCGGCTTCGGTTTTTTTTCAGGCTGAACATTCATTCAAAGAGCTAAGTCATTAATTTATATAAGGAAAACGACTTGTTATTTTGTGTGGAGTTTGGTCTAAGTCTTTGATTTCATTCAAAAAAAACGTCATCGAGTGTAGGTTTGATGGGCATTTCCTGATAAAGTGGGAAAAAGTGGAATTTGGTGGTGAGAAGTGTCTGATCTGGACTTCATCCCATCTGACCAACCCAGGCAACGGCGGACATGTTTCAAGGCGCTTCTTCACTGGCTCTCGATGCGAAAGGACGGCTCTCGGTGCCGACCCGGCATCGTGACGTCTTGAGCGCCAACGCCGCCGGCCAGCTCACCATCACCAAACATCCCCACGGCTGCCTCATGCTGTTCGCCCGCCCCGAATGGGACAAGTTTCGCGAGCGCATCAACGCCTTGCCGGCCCAGGCCCACTGGTGGAAGCGCATCTTTCTCGGCAACGCCTGCGACGTCGAAATGGACGCGGCCGGCCGCATCCTGATCGCGCCCGAGCTGCGGGCCGCCGCCGCCATCGGCAAGTCGGTCACGCTGCTGGGCATGGGGGACTACTTCGAGCTGTGGGATGCGGCACGTTACGCGGAAGAAGAGGCGAAAGCCATGCAGGCCGAGATGCCTGACGTCTTCAAGGATTTCTCTTTCTAGGCCCGGTGGTATCCATGGTTCTGACTCACACCACCGTCTTGCTCGAGGAGGCGGTGCGGGCACTGCTCCAGCAGCCCGCAGGCACGGCCCCGGACGGCGTGCCGCCGCCCGCGCGCCATTTCGTCGATGGCACTTTCGGCCGCGGTGGCCACACCCGGCTGCTGCTGTCGCGGCTGGCGCCGGCCGACCGCGTGACGGTGTTCGACAAGGACCCGCAGGCCATCGAGGTGGCCAGCCAGCTGGCCGATGCCCGGCTGGCGATCCGCCACGCGGGCTTTTCCAGTCTGGGCGAACTGCCCGAGGCCAGCGTCGATGGCCTGCTCCTGGATCTGGGCGTGAGTTCGCCGCAGATCGACGACCCTCTGCGCGGCTTCAGCTTCCGCTTCGACGGGCCACTGGACATGCGCATGGACACGACACGCGGCGAAAGCGTGGCCGACTGGCTGGCCCACGCCGAGGTGCAGCAGATTGCGGAGGTGATACGTGAGTACGGTGAAGAACGGTTTGCTGGCCCAATTGCAAAGGCGATTGTTGCTCGCCGGCAGGAACGCGGCCCACTCTCGACAACCGCCGAGCTGGCCCAGCTCGTGGCTGGCGCGGTCAAGACCCGCGAGGCCGGCCAGAATCCCGCCACCCGGACCTTTCAGGCTCTTCGGATTTTCATCAATGCCGAGCTCGAGGAACTGCAACAGGCGCTAGACGGCGCGCTCAAGGTGCTCAAGCCGGGCGGGCGGCTGGTGGTGATCAGCTTCCACTCGCTCGAAGACCGCATCGTCAAGAACTTCATCACCCGGCATTCGCGCGAGGTCTACGACCGGCGCGCGCCCTTCGCGCCGCCGCGTCCGCTGGCCTTCTCGGCGGGCGAGCGCATCAAGCCGTCGGCCGCCGAGGTCGCGGCCAACGCGCGCGCGCGCAGCGCCATCATGCGCGTGGCCTGCCGCACCGACCTGGCGTTCGCGCGGGTCGGCAAGGAGGCGGCATGACGCGGCTCAACCTGCTGCTGCTGCTGAGCGCGGTGCTCAGCGCGCTGGCCGTGGTGCACGCCCAGCACGACTCGCGCAACCTGTTCGTGCAACACGACCGCGCGGTCAACGAGGCGCGCAAGCTCGACGTCGAGTTCGAGCGCCTGCAGGTCGAAAAGCGCGCCCAGGCCACCCACCTGCGTGTGGAACAGCTGGCCAAGGACAAGCTCAAGATGGTCACCCCCACGCCGGCCACCACCGACTACGTGGGCGTGCAGGTGCCGCAGTATGTGCCGCCGCAGCCCACCACGGCCGGCGCCGCCGCCGAACCCGGAGGCCGGCGGTGAGGCGCAGCGTCCGTTATTCGTCGAGCCCGCTGCTGGCCAGCAAGACCCCGGTCTGGCGCAGCAAGTTCGTGGTCGCCTGCCTGGCGCTGTGCTTCGTCGGTCTGGGCGCGCGCGCCGCCTGGGTGCAGGTGATCGACCGCGATTTCTACCAGCGCCAGGGCGAGGTGCGCTTCGCGCGCACGCTGGAGTTGCCGGCCAACCGCGGCCGCATTCTCGACCGCAACGGGCTGATCCTGGCCTCCAGCATCCCGGCGCAGAGCATCTGGGCGATCCCCGAGGACGTCGAGCGCGACCCGGCCCGGCTGGCGCAACTGGCCCGGCTGCTGGACATGCCGCTGGCCGAACTCAACAAGAAGCTGGCCAACGAGGACAAGACCTTCGTCTGGCTCAAGCGCCAGGTCGACGTGCCGGTGGCCCGGCAGATCGCCGAGCTCAAGATCAAGGGCATCTACCAGCGCGAGGAATACAAGCGCCAGTACCCCGAGGGCGAGGCCGCCGCGCACGTGGTCGGCTTCACCAACGTGGAGGACCACGGGCAGGAAGGCATCGAGCTGAGCTTCGACAAGCAGCTCGCTGGCCGCCCCGGCTCGCGCCGCGTCATCAAGGACCGCATTGGCCGCGTGGTCGACGACGTGGGCGACCAGGTGCCGCCGGTCGACGGCCGGGACATCCAGCTGTCGATCGACAGCAAGGTGCAGTTCTTCGCCTACCAGAAGCTGCGCGACGCCATCGTCGAGAACAAGGCCAAGGCTGGCAGCGTGGTGGTGCTCGACACCGTCACCGGCGAGTTGCTGGCGCTGGCCAACTACCCCAGCTACGACCCCAACAACCGCCAGAACCTGACCGGCGAGATGCTGCGCAACCGCGCCGTCACCGACACCTTCGAGCCGGGCTCGACCATGAAGCCGGTGACCATCGCCACGGCGCTGGAGCTGCGGCGCGTCACGCCGCGCACCATCATCGACACCACGCCCGGCCGCTACACCGTGACCGGCTCGACCATCACCGACACCCACAACTACGGCGTGCTCACGGTCGAGGGCGTGATCCAGAAGTCCAGCAACGTGGGCGCCACCAAGGTCTCGCAACTGCTCAGTGCGCAGGAGATGTGGAACACCTACGCGGCGTTGGGCCTGGGGCAGAAGCCGCAGATCGAGTTCCCGGGCGCGGTCTCGGGCCGGGTGCGGCCCTGGAAGAGCTGGCGCCCGATCGAGCAGGCCACCATGTCCTACGGCTACGGCCTGTCGACCTCGCTGCTGCAGATCTCGCGCGCCTACACGGCGTTCGCGCACGACGGCCGGGTGATCCCGGCGACCATCCTCAAGAGCCCCGAGCCGGCCGTGGGCACGCGCGTGTTCTCGGCCGAGAACGCGGCCGAGGTGCGGCACATGCTGTGGCTGGCCGCCGGGCCGGGCGGCACCGGCCAGCGCGCCCAGACCGTGGGCTACACCATCGGCGGCAAGTCGGGCACCGCGCGCAAGCAGGCCGGCAAGGGCTACGCGGCGGGCAAGTACCGCGCGTGGTTCGCCGGCATGGCGCCGATCGACCACCCGCGCATCATCGTGGCGGTGATGATCGACGAGCCCGGCGCCGGCTCCTACTACGGCGGCACCGTGGCCGGCCCGGTGTTCAGCCAGGTGGTCCAGCAGACGCTGCGCATGATGGGCGTGCCGCCGGACATGGCGGTCAAACCGCAGATCAACGCGCAGGAAATCGAGGAGCCGGTGAGCGAGGAGCATCCGTCATGACGCTTGCCCACCCCACCTTCCACACCCCCGCCCTGGCCGTGCAATGGTTGCGCGAACAGGGCGCGCGCGCGTTGACGGTGGACAGCCGGCGCGTGGCCGCGGGCAGCGCCTTCGTGGCCTGGCCGGGCGCGGCCGCCGACGGCCGCCGTTTCGTCGCCGAGGCCTTCGCGCAAGGCGCGGCGGCCTGCCTGGTCGAGTACCAGGGCGCGGCCGAATGGCAGGCTGCCTGGGCCGGCCTGGACGCCGCGCAGCGCGCGCGCGTGGCGCTCTACGACGGCCTCAAGGCCGACACCGGCGCCATCGCTGCGGCCTGGAACGAGCAGCCCAGCCACGCGCTCGAGGTGCTGGCCGTCACCGGCACCAATGGCAAGACCAGCACCGCCTGGTGGCTGGCGCAGGCGCTGTCGGCCTGCCGCGAACAGGCGCCCTGCGGCTTCGTCGGCACGCTGGGGGTCGGCCAGCCGCCGGCGGTGCGCGACACTGGCCTGACCACGCCCGACCCGCTCACGCTGCATGCGGCTTTCCGCGACTTCGCCGACGCCGGCTATTCGGCCTGCGCCATCGAGGCTTCGTCGATCGGGCTGGCCGAGCAGCGCCTCGACGGCGTGCGCATCAAGGTCGCGCTCTACACCAATTTCTCGCAGGACCACCTCGACTACCACGGCAGCATGGGCGCCTACTGGGCCGCCAAGGCCGAGCTGTTCCGCTGGAACGGGCTGGAGGCGGCCGTGCTCAACATCGACGACGCCCAGGGTCGCGAACTGGCCGCGCAACTGCAGGCGCGGGCCGCGCACGAGGATCTGGCGGTGTGGACCTATGGCTTGCACGAAGCCGCGCGCCTGCGCGCCTCGGGCCTGGCCTACGAAGGCGGCGGCCTGGCTTTCGACGTGACCGAGCGCACCGCCGGCACTGATGCCGCTCCCCCGCTGCGCCTGCGCACCCGTCTGGCTGGCGAGCACAACGTCGCCAACCTGCTGGCGGTGCTGGGCGGCCTGCGGGCGCTGGGCATCGCGCTGGATGCAGCGGTGCGCGCCTGCGCCGGCCTGCAGCCGGTGCCCGGGCGCATGGCCTGCCAGGGCGGCGAGGGCCAGCCGCTGGCGGTGGTCGACTTCGCCCACACGCCCGACGCGGTCGAGAAAGTTTTGCTGGCGCTGCGGCCGCTGGCGCAGGGCCGCGGCGGGCGGCTGCACATCGTGCTGGGCTGTGGCGGCGAGCGCGATGCGGGCAAGCGCCCGCTGATGGCCGAAATCGCCGAGCGGCTGGCCGACGCCGTCGTCATCACCAGCGACAACCCGCGTGGCGAGCAGCCGCTGGCCATCATCGACCAGATGCTGGCCGGCCTGAAGACGCCTTCGCGCGTGGTGGTCCAGCCCGACCGCGCCCAGGCCATCGCCGACACGCTGGCCCAGGCCGAGCCGCTGGACGTGGTGCTGATCGCCGGCAAGGGCCACGAGCAGTACCAGGAGATCGCGGGCGTGAAGCACCCGTTCTCCGACGAAGACCACGCGCGCGCCGCACTGGCGCGGCGGTCCGGCGCGGCCGCTGCCGAGCCGGCCGATGGCTTGAGCCTCACGCTGGCGCAAGCCGCCGAATGGCTGCGGCAGGCCGGCGAGCCGGTGCGGCTGGTCGGCGCGGGCGAGGTGGTGGTGCAGCGCGTGCACACCGACAGCCGCTCGCTGGCCGCCGGCGACCTGTTCCTGGCCCTGCGCGGCGATACTTTCGACGCCCACGACTTTCTGGACCAGGCCGCGCAACGCGGCGCGCGCGCGGTGCTGGCCGAGCGCGGCGTCGATGGCTGTGGCCTGCCCGGCCTGGAGGTCGGCGACAGCCGCCGCGCGCTGGGGCTGCTGGCTGCCGCCTGGCGCGCGCAGTTCAGCCTGCCGCTCATCGCGGTCACCGGCAGCAACGGCAAGACCACCGTCACGCAGATGCTGGCCTCGGTGCTGCGCGCCTGGCATGGCGAGGCGGCGCTGGCCACCCAGGGCAATTTCAACAACGACATCGGCCTGCCGCTGACGCTGCTGCGGCTGCGCGCGCACCACTGCGCGGCGGTGGTCGAACTGGGCATGAATCACCCCGGTGAGATCGGCTGGCTGGCGCCGCTGGCCGCGCCCACGGTGGCGCTGGTCAACAACGCGCAGCGCGAGCACCAGGAGTTCATGGCCACGGTCGAAGCCGTCGCGCGCGAGAACGGCAGCGTGTTCCACGCGCTGGCCCCCGGCGGCACGGCGGTGTTCCCGGCCGACGAGGACTATGCGCCGCTGTGGCAGGCGATGGCCGGCACTGCCGCGATCCGCACCTTCGGCCTGGCCGGCGCGCCGGACGTCACCGGCAGTGCCCAGTGGGCGGGCGACCACTGGCGCGTCGAGGCGCGCGTGGACGGCCAGGCTCTGGCTTTCGAGCTGCATCTGGCTGGCCGCCACAACGTGCGCAACGCGCTGGCGGTGGTGGCCTGCGCGACGGCGGCCGGCGCGCGGCCGGCGGTGATCGCGCGCGGCATCGGTGCCTTCCGGCCGGTGCGCGGGCGCTCGCACGCGCGGGTGCTCGACCTGGATGGTCATGCCGTCACGTTGATCGACGACAGCTACAACGCCAATCCGGACTCGGTGCGCGCGGCCATCGACGTGCTGGCCGAGCTGCCCGCGCCGCGCCTGCTGGTGCTGGGCGACATGGGCGAGGTCGGCGACCAGGGCCCGGCCTTCCATGCCGAGGTCGGCCAGTACGCGGCCGAGCGCGGCATCGACCACCTGTGGACGCTGGGCGCGCAAAGCCGCCACGCCAGCGCCGCCGCCGAACGGGCCGCCAGCGGTGTGCAGACCTGGCATGCCGACCGCATCGAGGCGCTGCAGGCGGCGCTGCCGGCGGCGCTGCCGCAACTGGCGGCGGTGCTGGTCAAGGGCTCGCGCTTCATGGGCATGGAGCGGTTGGTGCAGGCCGCCGTCGACCGTGCCGTGAAAAGTGCCGCAGACAGCGCCGCGCAGGCGGCCCCGCCCCAAGAACAACAAGGAAAGAAGAACTGAGATGCTGCTGAGCCTTTTCAACTGGCTGTCGACGCTGGGCCCCGAGTGGAGCTTTCTGCGGGCCTTCCAGTACCTGACGCTGCGCGCCGTGATGGCGGCCATGACGGCCTTGCTGATCGGCCTGGCGGCCGGGCCGGCGGTGATCCGCGCGCTGGCCGCGCTCAAGATCGGCCAGCCGATCCGCGCTTACGGCATGCAGACCCATCTCTCCAAGAACGGCACGCCGACCATGGGCGGCGTGCTGATCCTGCTGTGCATCGCCATCTCGACGCTGCTGTGGTTCGACTGGACCAACCGCTTCGTCTGGATCGTGCTGCTGGTGACGCTGGGCTTCGGCGCCATCGGCTGGGTGGACGACTGGCGCAAGGTGGTCAAGAAGGACCCCGAGGGCATGCGTTCGCGCGAGAAGTACTTCTGGCAGTCGGCGATCGGCCTGGCCGCCGCCTTCGCGCTGGCTTTCGCCATCTCCGAAAGCTCCAACGCGCGCGTGTGGGAGCTGTTCACGGACTGGGTGATGTCGGGCTTCACGGTGGCTCTGCCGCCGCACGCCAACCTGCTGGTGCCTTTCTTCAAGGAAGTCAGCTACCCGCTGGGCGTCACCGGCTTCATCGTGCTGACCTACCTGGTCATCGTCGGCGCCAGCAACGCCGTCAACCTGACCGACGGGCTCGACGGCCTGGCCATCATGCCGGTGGTGCTGGTCGGCTCCACGCTGGGGGTGTTCGCCTACGTCACCGGCAACGCGGTCTACGCGCGCTACCTGATCTTCCCCTCCATCCCGGGCTCGGGCGAGCTGCTGGTGTTCTGCGCCGCGCTGGCCGGCGCCGGGCTGGCCTTCCTGTGGTTCAACACCCATCCGGCGCAGGTCTTCATGGGCGACGTGGGTGCGCTGGCGCTGGGCGCGGCGCTGGGCACGGTGGCGGTGATCGTGCGGCAGGAAATCCTGCTGGCCGTGATGGGCGGCATCTTCGTGGTCGAGGCGCTGTCGGTGATGCTGCAGGTGGGCTGGTTCAAATACACCAAGCGCCGCTATGGCGAAGGCCAGCGGCTGTTCAAGATGGCGCCGCTGCACCACCACTTCGAGAAGAAGGGGTGGAACGAGACGCAGGTGGTGGTCCGCTTCTGGATCGTCACCATGCTGCTGTGCCTGCTGGCGCTTTCTTCGCTCAAGCTGCGCTGAGGACGACACCGGCATGAACACGCTTCAAGACGTCCCCGTCCTCATCCTCGGCCTCGGCGTGTCCGGGCTGGCGATGGCGCGCTGGTGCGCGCGCTGCGGCGCCCGGGTGACCGTGGCCGACACGCGCGAGGCGCCACCGCAGCTGGCCGCGCTGCGCGCCGAAGTGCCCGAGGCGGCCTTCGTGGCCGGCGACTTCACGCCCGCGCTGGTCGAGGGCACGGCGATCCGCGCGGTCTTCAGCAGCCCCGGCCTGGCGCCTGGGCAGACCGCGCCGGTGCTGGAGGCGGCGCGCGCCATCGGGCTGTGGACCGGTGGCGAGCTGACGCTGTTCGCCCAGGCGCTGGCCGATCTGCGCGAAACGCGCGGCTACGCGCCCAAGGTGCTGGCGGTGACCGGCACCAACGGCAAGACCACGGTGACCGCGCTGACCGGCCAACTGGTCGAGCGCGCCGGCCGCCGCGTGGCCGTGGCCGGCAACATCGGTCCGACCTTGCTCGACACCCTGACGAGCCACCTCGATGCCCAGGCGCTGGCCGACGCGCAGGCCGCCGCCGAAGCCGCCGCCCAGGCTGCCCAGGCCGCCGAGGCCAGCGACACCCCGCAGACGGCCGACACGCTGGCCGGCATCGACCAGGCGCTGCGCGATTCGGCCCGGCTCAACGCCGAAGTGGCCGAGAGCGAGGACGACGAGGAAGCCGCCGTTGCTCTCGCGGTCGAGGCCCCCGAGCCCGCCGCGCCCGAACTGGCGGCGCTGCCGCAGGTCTGGGTGCTGGAGCTCTCCAGCTTCCAGCTCGACGGCATCGACAACTTCGAGCCGACCGCCGCCGCCGTGCTCAACCTGTCGCAGGACCACCTCGACTGGCACGGCTCGATGGCGGCCTATGCCGCCGCCAAGGCGCGCATCTTCGGCCAGTCCGGCCTGATGCTGCTCAACCGCGAAGACGAGGCGGTGATGGCCATGCTGCCGCCGCCGGTCAAGGTCCGGCTGCAAAAGCCGCAGCAGCGTGCCTACCTGACCTTCGGCAGCGACATGCCGCGCCGCCCGGGCGACTTCGGCATCGAGACCGTGCACGGCATGTCCTGGCTGGTGCGCGCGCAGGAAGCCGACGAGACCCGCAAGCGCCGCCGTGGCGAGGAAGAGGAACTGTTCATCCAACGCCTGATGCCGGCCGACGCGCTGCGCATCCGTGGCCGCCACAACGCGGTCAACGCGCTGTCGGCGCTGGCGCTGGCCGCCGCCGCTGGCTGCCCGCTGGCGCCCATGCTGTACGGGCTGCGCGAGTACACCGGCGAGCCGCACCGCGTCGAGCCGGTGGCGCTGATCGGCGAGGTCGAGTTCTTCGACGACAGCAAGGGCACCAACGTCGGCGCCACCGTCGCCGCGCTGCGCGGGCTGGGCCAGGAGCGCCGGCTGGTGGTCATCCTGGGCGGCGTCGGCAAGGGGCAGGATTTCACCCCGTTGGCCGGGCCGGTCGCCCGCCATGCGCGCGCGGTGGTGCTGATCGGCCGCGACGCGCCGCTGATCGAGGCCGCCCTGGCCGACAGCGGCGTGCCGCTGCTGCACGCCGCCAGCATGGTCGAGGCGGTGCGCGAGGCCGCCCGCCGGGCCCACGCGGGCGATGCGGTGCTGATGTCGCCGGCCTGCGCCAGCTTCGACATGTTCGACGACTACGGCCACCGCGCCCGGGTCTTCGTCGAGGCCGTGCAGGCCCTGGCCGAGGACGGCCTGCCGGCGGCCCCCGCCGTGGAGGATGCGGCATGAGCGCCCGGGCTTCGCGCGGCTTCAATCCGCTGGGCTGGCTGGGCCGGCGCAAGCGCGCCCAAGGCGTGCCCGAGCAACTGCCCGTGCGCATCGACTCGCACGCCTACGCGCGCGCCAGCACCACGCCGGCGCGCCTGCTGGGCTTCGACCAGGCGCTGCTGTGGGTGGTCGCCGCCATCCTGGCCTGGGGGCTGGTGATGGTGTATTCGGCCTCCATCGCGCTGCCGGACAACCCGCGCTTCGCCAACTACGGCAGCACCCACTTCTTCGTGCGCCACCTCTCGTCGATGGCGATCGGGCTGTTGGTCGGGGTGCTGGTGTTCCAGGTGCCCATGGAGACCTGGGAGCGCTGGGCGCCGTGGCTGTTCGTGGTCACGCTGCTGCTGCTGATCCTGGTGCTGATCCCGGGCATCGGCGTCAACGTCAACGGCGCGCGCCGCTGGATCTCGCTGAAGGTGCTGAACTTCCAGCCCTCCGAACTGGGCAAGCTGGCGGTGGTCATGTACGCGGCCAACTACATGGTGCGCAAGATGGACGTGAAGGAAAACTTCTTCCGCGCCGTCGCTCCCATGGCGGTGGCGGTGGTGGTGGTCGGCTTGCTGCTGCTGGCCGAGCCGGACATGGGCGCCTTCCTGGTGATCGCGGTGGTCGCCATGGGCATTCTGTTCCTGGGCGGCGTCAACGCGCGCATGTTCTTCCTGATCGCGCTGCTGTGCGTGGGCGCCTTCGCGCTGATGGTGTTTTCCAGCGAATGGCGGCGCGAGCGCATCTTCGCCTACCTCGACCCGTGGGACGAGAAGCACGTGCTGGGCAAGGGCTACCAGCTCTCGCATTCGCTGATCGCCTTCGGGCGCGGCGAGTGGTTCGGCCAGGGCCTGGGCAACAGCGTCGAGAAACTGAGCTGGCTGCCCGAGGCGCACACCGACTTCCTGATGGCGGTGCTGGGCGAGGAGTTCGGCCTGGTGGGCGTGTGCATCCTGATCGGCCTGTTCCTGTGGCTGACGCGCCGCATCATGCACATCGGCCGCCAGGCGATCGCGCTCGATCGCGTGTTCTCCGGGCTGGTGGCGCAGGGCATCGCGCTGTGGATGGGCTTCCAGACCTTCATCAACATGGGGGTGAACCTGGGCGCGCTGCCGACCAAGGGCCTGACGCTGCCGCTGATGAGCTACGGCGGCTCGGCCATTCTGTTGAACCTGGTGGCACTGGCCATCGTGCTGCGCGTGGACTACGAGAACCGCGCGCTCATGATGCAGGGCCGGGGAGGGCGCGCGCGATGAGCAATGCCATGTCGACCTCGCCCCCCCGCCCGCAGGCGCGCCCGAAGGTAGCGCTGGTGATGGCCGGCGGCACCGGCGGCCACATCTTCCCGGCCATGGCGGTGGCGCAGGCGCTGCGCGAGCGCGGCTGGCGCGTGCATTGGCTGGGCGCGCCCGGCAGCGCCGAAAAGCCCAGCATGGAAAGCCGGCTGGTGCCGCCGCAGGGCTTCGCCTTCGAGACCATCGACTTCGGCGGCGTGCGCGGCAAGGGCTTCAAGACCTTGCTGCTGCTGCCGCTGCGCCTGCTCAAGGCCTTCGCGCAAAGCCTGGCCGTGGTGCGCCGGGTGCGGCCCGACGTGGTGCTGGGCTTTGGCGGCTACGTCACCTTCCCCGGCGGCCTGATGAGCGTGCTGCTGGGCAAGCCGCTGGTGCTGCACGAGCAGAACTCGGTGGCCGGCCTGGCCAACAAGATGCTGGCCCGGCTCGCCCAGCGGGTCTACACGGCCTTCCCCGATGCCTTGCCCGGCGCCGCCTGGATCGGCAACCCGCTGCGCGCGCCCTTCCTGGCGCAGCCGGCGCCGGCTGCGCGCTACGCCGGCCGCAGCGGCCCGCTGCGCCTCTTGGTGGTGGGCGGCAGCCTGGGCGCGCGCGGCCTCAACGAGGTGGTGCCGCAGGCGCTGGCGCTGCTGCCCGCCGCGCAGCGCCCGGTCGTCACCCACCAGAGCGGCGCCGCGCAGATCGACGCGCTGCGCGCCAACTACGCCGCCGCCGGTGTCGAGGCCACGCTGCTGCCCTTCATCGACGACGTTGCCAGCGCCTATGCCGAGGCTGACGTGCTGGTGGCGCGCGCCGGCGCCAGCACCGTCACCGAGTTGGCCGCGGTGGGCGTGCCGGCGGTGTTCGTGCCTTTCCCCTCGGCGGTGGACGACCACCAGACCACCAATGCCCGTTTCCTGGTGGACGCGGGTGCCGGCTGGCTGGCCCAGCAGCGCGACCTGACGCCGCGCAAGTTGGCCGACCTGATTTCGACAATGGAGCGCCCGACCCTCGTGCAGATGGGGGAGAAGGCCAAGCACATGGAAAAGACCGAAGCCGTGAACATCATGGTGCAGGCGTGCGAGGAGCTGTCCCAGCCATGAAGCACGCGATCCAACACATTCATTTCGTCGGCATCGGCGGGGTCGGCATGTCCGGCATCGCCGAGGTGCTGCACAACCTGGGCTACGCCATCAGCGGCTCGGACATCGCCGACGGGCCGACCCTGCGCCGGCTGGCCGCGCAGGGCATCCGGACCTTCGTGGGACACGCCGCCGGCAACATGCAGGGCGCCGACGCGGTGGTCATCTCCAGCGCCGTCGACGACGCCAACCCCGAGGTCGCCGCCGCCCGCGCGCGGCTGATCCCGGTGGTGCCGCGCGCGGTGATGCTGGCCGAGCTGATGCGGCTGCGCCGCGGCATCGCCATCGCCGGCACCCACGGCAAGACCACCACCACCAGCCTGGTGGCCAGCGTGCTGCACGCCGGCGGCCTGGACCCGACCTTCGTGATCGGCGGCAAGCTCAACAGCGCCGGCGCCAACGCCAAGCTGGGCACCGGCGAATACCTGGTGGCCGAGGCCGACGAGTCCGACGCGTCCTTCCTCAACCTGCTGCCGGTGATGGCGGTGGTCACCAACATCGACGCCGACCACATGGACACCTACGGGCACGACTTCGGCCGGCTCAAGGGCGCTTTCGTCGATTTCCTGCACCGCCTGCCGTTCTACGGCGCGGCCGTGCTGTGCACCGACGACCCGGCGCTGCGCGAGATCGTGCCGCAGGTCTCGCGCCCGATCACCTCCTACGGCTTCGAGGAATCGGCCCAGGTGCGTGCCATCGACGTGCGCGCGGCCGGCGGCCAGATGCATTTCACGGTGCAGCGGCGCAACGGCGTGACGCTGCCCGACCTGCCCATCGTGCTCAACCTGGCGGGCCGCCACAACGTGCTCAACGCGCTGGCGGCGATTGCCGTGGCGACCGAGCTGGACGTGCCCGATGCCGCCGTGCAGCAGGCGCTGGCGGTCTTCAAGGGCGTGGGCCGGCGCTTCCAGCGCTATGGCGAGGTGCCGCTGCCGGCGGGCGGGCACATCACGCTGATCGACGACTACGGCCACCACCCGGTCGAGATGGCCGCCACGCTGGCGGCCGCGCGCGGCGCCTTCCCGCAGCGCCGGCTGGTGCTGGCCTTCCAGCCGCACCGCTACACCCGCACGCGCGACTGCTTCGAGGACTTCGTCAAGGTCATCGGCCAGGGCGCCGACAGCGTGCTGCTGACCGAGGTCTACGCGGCCGGCGAGGCGCCCATCGTGGCCGCCGACGGCCGCTCGCTGGCGCGCGCGCTGCGCGTGGCCGGCAAGGTCGAGCCGGTGTTCGTCGACCCGGTCGCGGAGCTGCCGCAGGCCATCATCGACAACGCCCGGCCCGGCGACGTGGTGCTGTGCATGGGCGCCGGCTCGATCGGCGGCGTCTGCGCGCAGGTGGTGGAACGATTCGGCGCGGCCGGGGAGCAGACGGCATGAGCGCGGTCCAGAACGGAGGAAGTCCCGTGAACGAACAGAGCTCGCCGCGCGCGGTGCCGGCGTTCGGCAAGGTCGCCGTGCTGATGGGCGGCGCCTCGGCCGAGCGCGAGGTCTCGCTGATGTCGGGTGCCGGCGTGCTGGCGGCGCTGCGCGCCCAGGGCGTCGACGCGCATGCCTTCGACCCGGCCGAGCGCGACCTCTCCGAACTCAAGGCCGAAGGCTTCCAGCGCTGCTTCATCGCCCTGCACGGCCGCTTCGGCGAGGACGGCACGGTGCAGGGCGCGCTTGAACTGCTGGGCATCCCCTACACCGGCTCGGGCGTGATGGCCTCGGCCATCGGCATCGACAAGACCATGACCAAGCGCGTCTGGTCGCACGAGGGCGTGCCGACGCCGCGCTACGTGCTGCTGCGCCAGGGCGAGGCCGACGCGGCCGCGCTCGATGCGCTGGTCGCGCGGCTGGGCCTGCCGCTGGTGGTCAAGCCCGCGCGCGAGGGCTCGTCCATCGGCGTCGCCAAGGTCGGCTCGCGCGAGCAACTGGCCGCCGCCGTCGAGGCCGCCGCCGTGCTCGACGCCGAGGTGCTGTGCGAGCAGTTCATCGCCGGCGACGAGGTGACCTGCCCGATCCTGGGCAGCGGCGCGGCCGCGCGCGCGCTGCCGGCCATCCGCATCGTCGCGCCCGAGGGCAACTACGACTACGAGAACAAATACTTCACCGACGACACCCACTACCTGGTGCCCAGCGGCCTGCCGGCGCAGGAGGAGGCGCGCATCCAGGACCTGGTGCTCAAGGCCTACCGCACGCTGGGCTGCCGTGGCTGGGGCCGCATCGACGTGATGATCGACGCCGCCACGCGCGAGCCCTATCTGCTGGAGATCAACACCTCGCCGGGCATGACCGGCCATTCGCTGGTGCCGATGTCGGCGCGCGCGGCGGGCATCGACTACGAGACGCTGTGCGTCGAGCTGCTGGCCAGCGCCGCACTCGACCAGG
>JASGEH010000174.1:0-40101 GCA_047606565.1 Comamonas sp. | reverse complement strand
CCAGCGACGACGCGCCCAAGACCCTCTACCAGGTCGACCTGAAGGCGCCCGTGGCGCTGGTGCTGGGCGCCGAAGGGCAGGGCATGCGCCAGCTCACGCGCAAGCGCTGCGACGAGCTGGTGGGCATCCCCATGCGCGGCGCGGTCGAAAGCCTCAACGTCTCGGTGGCCAGCGGTGTGTGCCTGTACGAAGCGCTGCGGCAGCGCGGCGGGTAAGGCAACAGGGGCTGCTGTCCCGGCCGACGCCGGCAGTCATCGCCAAGCGTGCGCAGGGGCGGGTTTTCTCTCCGGATTTCCGCGCGAGCCGCGGTTACCATACGGGCCCCTGAAAACATGCCGGGATCGCATGCAGTTGCCCCTCCGGGTGGCGGCATCGCACACTCGGCACCTTTGCAATTCCCCGAGGAGATGGAGATGACCAACAAGATGGCTGGCGCGCGCCTGCGTGCCTGGCTGGGCGGCGCGGCTGCGGCCTGCGCGGTGCTGGCGGGCAGCGCGGCGCAGGCGCAGACCGAAGTCAAGATCGGCTACGCCTTGGCCGCCAATTCGCACTACGGCGTGGGCGCGCAGGCCTGGGCCGATTCGGTCGAGAAAGCCTCGGCCGGGCGCTACAAGTTCAAGCACTTCCCGGCCAGCGCGCTGGGCGGCGAGCGTGAATCGATCGAGGGCCTGCAACTGGGCACGGTGCAGGCGCTGATCGTCTCCACCGGTACGCTTTCCAACTTCGTGCCCGAGGTCGGCGTGATCGATGTGCCCTTCCTGTTCCGCGACATCGGCCACGCGCGCCGGGTGATGGACGGGCCGGTCGGCCAGGACCTGATGAAGAAGTTCCAGCCGCGCGGCATCGTGGCGCTGGCCTGGGGCGAGCAGGGCTTTCGCCACCTCACCAACAGCAAGCACGCGGTGGTGCGGCCCGAGGATTTCAAGGGCCTGAAGATCCGCACCATGGAGAACCCGGTCCACATCACCGCCTTCAAGACGCTGGGCGCCGCGCCCACGCCCATGGCCTGGCCCGAGGTGACCGGCGCGCTGCAGCAAGGCACCATCGACGGCCAGGAGAACCCGCTGTCGGTGATCGTCTCGGCCAAGCTCTCGGACGTGCAGAAGTATTTGACGCTCTCCAGCCACGTCTACGCGCCCACGCTGCTGATCGTCTCGCCGCGCCTGTGGAACAAGCTCTCGGACGCCGACAAGGCGGTGTTCCTGGCCGGTGCCAAGGCCGGCGCGGCGGCCATGCGCGCCTTCGTCGACGACGTCGACGCCAAGGGCGTGGCCACGCTCAAGGCGGCCGGCATGCAGGTCAACACCATCACCGACAAGGCCCCGTTCCAGCGCGCGCTGGCACCGGCCTACAGCCAGTACGAAGCCAAGTTCGGCAAGGAACTGCTGGAGCGCATCGCCAAGACGGAGTGATTCGCGCGGCCGCGCGCCGCGCCCGGTGCCACTTTTCGTGCGCCTGCCGCGACCCGGCAGGCGTTCTGGCGTCTGGGCCTCCGTGGCGCCGCCGCCCATTCCCGCCATTTCCTGTCTTCCCTGTCTGAATCCCAACGAGAACGACAACATGATCGACCGTTTCGAACAAGGCCTGGTGCAGGCCAACCGCTGGCTGCTCATCCTGATGCTGGGCGCCATGGCCTGCATCATTTTCGCCAACGTGGTGTTGCGCTACCTGACCAACGATTCGCTGGTCTGGGCCGAGGAGGTGGGGCGCTACCTGATGATCTGGGTGACTTTCCTGGGTGCCGGGTTGGTGCTGCGCTTCGGCGGCCATGTCGCCATCGAGGACTTGCAGAACCGTCTGCCCCGGCGCGCCGGCATCGCGCTGCGCGCGGCGCTGGTGGCCCTGCTGATGATCTTTTTCGCCGCCATGGCCTGGTGGGGCCTGGAGTACATGGACTTCATGCAGTACCAGACCACGCCGGTGCTGGGCCTCTCGTACTGGTGGATCTACCTGGCCTCGCCGATCGGCTTCGGCCTGCTGATGCTGCACCTGGCTTTCGTGGCACGCCGCTACGTGCTGGAGCAGCGCTATCTTGAATCTGGCGAGATCGACGCCGAGACCGCCGCGTCGATCTGAGGAGCGCACCATGTGGATCACCCTTTTCATTTCCGTGGTCGTGCTGCTGGCGCTGGGCGTGCCGGTGGCCTTCGCCCTGGCGATCTCGGCGGCCCTGGCCGTGCTGGTCGGCGGCGAGTTTCCGATGGTCGTGGTGTTCAAGGAGATGTTCACCGGCATCGACAGCTTTCCGCTGATGGCGGTGCCCTTCTTCGTCCTGGCCGCCGAGATCATGTCGGGCGGCGCCCTCACGGTGGTGCTGCTGCGCTTCGCGGCGCAGTTCGTGGGCCACCTGCGCGGCGGCCTGGGCTATGCCAACGTGCTGTCGCTGACCATCTTTTCGGGCATCTCGGGCTCGGCCCTGGCCGACGCGGCCGGCCCCGGCGCGATGATGATCCGCATGATGGACAAGGCCGGCTACAGCCGCGCCTACGCCGCCGCGCTGACGGCGGCCACGGCGGTGGTCGGGCCCATCATCCCGCCGTCCATCATCATGATCGTCTACTGCCTGCAGGACGAGCGGGTTTCGGTGCTGTCGCTGTTCCTGGCCGGCGTCATCCCGGGCCTGCTGATCGCGCTGGGCATGGCGGCCGTCAATGCCTGGGTCTGCCACCGGCGCGGCTACCGCAGCGCCGACCCGCGCCCGCCGCTGCGCCAGATGCTGGTCAACACCTGGAAGGCGATTCCCGCGCTGATGCTGCTGGTGATCGTGCTGGGCGGCATCCGGCTGGGTGTCTTCACACCGACCGAGGCCTCGGTGGTGGCGGTGTTCTACGCGCTGCTGTGCGGCAAGTGGGTCTATGGCACGCTCAAGTGGAGCGCCATGCCCGGCATCCTGGCGCGCTCGGCACTGTTGACGGCTTCGGTGCTGCTGATCGTGGCGGCCTCGGCCGCCTTTGCCTGGGTGTTGACCATCGAGGGCACGCCGCAGATGCTGGCCGACACCATCGTGCAGTGGAACCTGGGGCCGCTGGGCTTCCTGGTGGCGGTCAACGTCCTGCTGCTGCTGTTCGGCATCTTCATGGAGCCGCTGCCGGGCGTGATGATCCTGGTGCCCATCCTGGCGCCGATCTCGGGCGTGCTGGGCATCGACCCGGTGCACTTCGCCATCGTGGTCATCGTCAACCTGACCCTGGGCATGATCACGCCGCCGGTGGGCAGCCTGCTGTTCGTGGTCTGCTCCAGCGCCAAGGTGCCGCTGACCGCGCTGACGCGCGAACTCTGGCCTTTCCTGCTGGCGCATTTCCTCATCCTGGCGGCGCTGACGCTGCTGCCGGGGCTGTCGGTGGGGCTGCCGCACCTGCTGGGGCACTGAGCCTCCCTCTTTCTCTGAATCTCTGAATTTCAGGGCGCCAGCCGGCTGCGTAGCCACTGGCCGTCTTGCAGGTCGTAGCGCAGGCGGTCGTGCAGGCGGCTCTTGCGACCCTGCCAGAACTCCCAGCGGTCCGGCCGCAGCCGGAAGCCGCCCCAGTGCGGCGGGCGCGGGGGCTTGAGGCCGAATTGCGCGGCGTACTTGGCGGCGTTGGCCACCAGCACGGCGCGGCTGGTAATGGGCTGGCTTTGCGGGCTGGCCCAGGCGCCGATGCGCGAGTCGAGCGGGCGGCTGTCGAAGTACTGGTCGCTTTCGGCGTCGCTGGCGGGCTCGACCCGACCCTCGATGCGCACCACGCGTTCCAGCTCGACCCAGTGGAACTGCAACGCCGCGTAGGGGTTGCCAGCCAGTTCGCGGCCCTTGCGGCTGTCGCGGTTGCTGTACCAGACGATGCCGCGTTCGTCATAGCCCTTGACCAGCACGATGCGCGTGGACGGCCGCAGGTCGTGGCCGACGGTGGCCAGTGTCATGGCGTTGGGCTCGGGCACGCCGGCGGCGATGGCCTGCTGCAGCCACTGGTCGAACTGTTCCAGCGGCTGGCTTTGCGATTGCGTTTCGTCGAGTTCGGCCTGCTCGTAGCTCTTGCGCAGGTGGGCGATGGTGTCGGATAGCTTGCTCATGGGCAAAAGTGTAGACCGGCTGCGCGTTTCTCCCTGGCGCGCTGCGCCGCTGCCATGCCGCTGCCTGCGCCCCGGGTTAACCATGATGTCGCCGATGGGCCCGGCTCGGCTAAGATGGCGATGTAATTAAGTTACTTGAATTCATTGAATCCTTGTAACCCCGGCACTTGCTCCTTGCCGCATTGCCCCCGAGAGGCCCCCGATGATTCCCCTGCACACTTGCGTGGCCCAGGTCACGCACCGCATCCGCCAGCGCAGCCAGGCGCTGCGCCACGATTACCTGCAACGCCTCGACGAATACGCCAGCCGCGCGCCCGGCGCTCAGCGCATGGGCTGTGCCAACGTGGCGCACGCCTTCGCGGCGCTGCCGGGGCCGGACAAGCTGCGCGTGGTGACGCAGCGCGCGCCCAACATCGGCGTCGTCAATGCCTACAACGACATGCTGTCGGCGCACCGGCCCTTCGAGCGCTACCCCGAGATCATCCGCGACGAGGCGCGCCGCCACGGCGCCACCGCCCAGGTCGCCGGTGGCGTGCCGGCGATGTGCGACGGCGTCACGCAGGGCACGCCGGGCATGGAGCTGAGCCTGTTCTCGCGCGACACCATCGCCATGGCGACCGCGGTGTCGCTGAGCCACGATGTCTTCGACGCCGCGCTGATGCTGGGCGTGTGCGACAAGATCGTGCCGGGCCTGCTGATCGGCGCCTTGCACTTCGGCCACCTGCCGACCGTGTTCGTGCCGGCCGGGCCGATGACCTCGGGCCTGTCCAACAGCGCCAAGTCCAAGGTGCGCGAGCAGGCCGCTCAGGGCCTGGTCGGGCGCGAGGCGCTGCTGGCGGCCGAGTCGCAGGCCTACCACGGCGAGGGCACCTGCACTTTCTACGGCACGGCCAACAGCAACCAGATGCTGCTGGAGGCCATGGGCCTGCATGTGCCGGGCACGGCCTTCGTGACGCCGGGCGACGCGATGCGCGAATCGCTCACGCGCGAGGCGGTGCGCACGGTGCTGGACATCACCCGCGAGCGGCGCTTCGCGCCCATCGGGCGGGTGGTCGACGAGCGCTGCATCGTCAACGCCATGGTGGCGCTGCTGGCCACCGGCGGCTCGACCAACCACCTGATCCACTGGGTGGCGGTGGCGCGCGCCGCCGGCATCCTGATCGACTGGGACGACTTCGCCGAGCTGTCGCAGGCGGTGCCGCTGCTGACCCGCGTCTACCCCAACGGCAGCGCCGACGTGAACCAGTTCCAGGCCGCCGGCGGCCCCGGCTACGTGATCCGCGAGCTGCTCGACGCTGGCCTGATGCACGAGGATGTGCTGACCGTGCGCCCGAACGGCCTGCGCGAGTTCACGCGCGAGCCGGTGCTGTTCGGCGTGGCCGAGGCGGCGGTGGGCGAGGGCGCCGGCCAGCGCGCCGCGCCGGATCTGGCGTGGACCGACATCGGCCCCTCGCGCGACACTAGCGTGGTGCGCCCGGCGGGCGAGCCGTTCAGCGCCACCGGCGGCCTCAAGCTGCTGGGCGGCAACCTGGGGCGCAGCGTCATCAAGATCTCGGCCGTGCCCGAGGACCGCCACCTCATCGAGGCCCCGGCCAAGGTGTTCGACACGCAGGAGGCGCTGCAGCAGGCCTTCAAGAGCGGCGAGCTGGAGCGGCTGTGCCAGTCCACCCCGGCCAACGGCCTGGTCTGCGTGGTGCGCTGGCAGGGCCCGCGCGCCAACGGCATGCCCGAGCTGCACAAGCTGACGCCGCCGCTGGCGGTGCTGCAGGACAAGGGCTACCGCGTGGCGCTGGTCACCGACGGCCGCATGAGCGGCGCCTCGGGTAAAGTGCCCGCCGCCATCCACGTCTCGCCCGAGGCGCTGGCCGGCGGGCCGCTGGCCAAGGTGCGCGATGGCGACATCGTGCGGCTGGACGCGGCGGCCGGCCGCCTGGAGGTTGTGTTGGACGGCGTTGCTGCCGAACAGCAGTGGGCCGCGCGCGAGCCCGCCCAACTGAGCGAGGCCCAGCGCCAGGCCGACGGCCATGGCATGGGCCGTGAATTGTTTGCGGGCATGCGCCGCCATGCCCTGAGTGCAGAAGAAGGAGCTTGTACATGGCTGTGAATGCCGATCCGAAAACCCTGGCCGCGCCGCTGACGGCGCTGGCGGTGATGCGCGACGCGCCGGTGATCCCGGTGATCGTGCTCGACGACGTGGCCCATGCCGTGCCGCTGGCGCGCGCGCTGGTGGCCGGCGGCATCCGCATGCTGGAGGTGACCTTGCGCACGCCGGTGGCGCTGGCCTGCATCGAGGCCATTGCCAACGAAGTGCCCGAGGCCGTGGCTGGCGCCGGCACCGTGCGCAGCGCCGCCGACGCGCAGGCCGCGCAACGCGCCGGCGCCCGCTTTGCCGTCAGCCCCGGCTACACCGTGGCCGTGGGCCAGGCCTGCCGCGATCTTGGCCTGCCGCTGCTGCCCGGGGTGGCCACCGGCAGCGAGATCATGCAGGCCCAGGAAGCCGGCTATACCCAACTCAAGTTCTTCCCGGCGCTGCAGGCCGGCGGTACGGCCATGCTCAAGGCCTGGAACGGCCCCTTCGGCGACGTGGCGTTCTGCCCGACCGGTGGCGTCAGCCCGGCCAACGCGGCCGAATTCCTGGCCCTGCCCAACGTGGCCTGCGTGGGCGGCTCCTGGCTGACGCCGGCCGACGCCGTGCGCGGCGGCGACTGGGCGCGCATCACCGAACTGGCGCGCGCCGCCAGCGCGCTGCCGCGCTGAACCGGCCCTGGCCCCTGCGCGGCTTGCCACGCGCGGCCGGGCCGTGCCTCATGTGCTGACGTCATTTGCTTATGCGCGTACGCCCGGATCCGGCCGCCGGGATCGGCCTTGGGCGCTGTTGATGTCATGCAACAATCGGCCATGCGTTGTGCAGCCTTGATGTTTCTCTGCGGGTCGCTGGCCGGGCCGGCCTGGTCGGCCGCCGCCTATGGCCTGTGGGAAGCGCCCCGCTACCCGGAGGGCTTCGATCATTTCAGCTACGTCAACCCGCAGGCGCCCAAGGGCGGCGAGCTGCGGCTGGTGAGCAATCAGCGCGCCTCCACCTTCGACAAGTACAACCCCTTCACCCTCAAGGGCAGCGCGCCGGCCTATCTTTCTGACCTGCTGTTCGACACCTTGCTGACTGGCTCGTTTGACGAGTCCGGCGTCGGCTACGGCCTGTTGGCCGAGGACGTCGAGGTGGCGCCGGACCGGCTCTCGGCCACCTTCCGCCTGCGGCCGCAGGCGCGTTTCCACAATGGCGATCCGGTGCTGGCGCGTGACGTGAAGTACAGCTACGACACGCTGCAGGGCCCCTACACCTCGCCGGCCTACAAGACGCTGCTGCACGATGTGGCCGGGCTGGACGTGATCGACGCGCGCACCGTGCGTTTCCGCTTCAGCCAGCCCAACCGCGAGCTGCCGCTGACGGTGGGTGGCCTACCCATCTTCAGCCACCGCTGGGGCGAGGGCAAGCGCTTCGACCAGGTCGTCACCGACGTGCCGATCGGCAGCGGCCCCTACCGGATCGGCCCGGTGGTCTACGGCCGCGACATCACCTATGTGCGCGATCCCGACTACTGGGCGCGCGACCTGAATGTGCGCAAGGGCACGGCCAACTTCGACCGCATCACGGTGCGCATCTACCGCGACGGCACCGCGCGGCTGGAGGCGCTGAAGGCCGGGCAGTTCGACCTGATGCGCTTTTACTCGGCGCGCGACTGGGCGCGCGGGCTGGGCGGCCAGCGCTTTCGCTCGGGCGAACTGGTCAAGGGCGAGTTCGCGCACCAACAGCCTACGGGTTTCCAGAGCACGGTGCTCAACACCCGCCGCCCCTTGCTGCAGGACCCGCGCGTGCGCCAGGCGCTGGGCCTGGCCTTTGATTTCGAGTGGATGAACCGGCAGTTGTTCTACGGCAGCTACGTGCGCGTCAAGGGCCTGTTCGGAAACACCTCCTGCGCGGCGCAGGGCGAGCCGGGCGAGGGCGAGCAGGCGCTGCTGGCGCGCTGGCGCGGCCAGATCCCCGAGGCCGTCTTCGGCCCCATGGCCGAGCCGCCGCGCACCGACGGTGAACACTCGCTGCGCGGCAACCTGCGGCGGGCCCAGGCCTTGCTGCGCGAGGCCGGCTGGCAGGTGCGCGACGGCGTGCTGCGCAACGCACAGGGCCAGGCCATGGTGCTCGAATACCTCGACAGCAGCGAAAGCAACGTGCGCACGATCGCACCGTGGGTGCGCAACCTGAGCCGGCTGGGCATCACGCTGAATTACCGGACGGTGGATTTCGCGCTCTACCTGCAGCGCCTGGCCCAGTTCGACTTCGATATGACGACCATCGCCTACGGCGGCACCAGCAACCCGGGCCAGGAGTTCGCCGACCTGTTCGGCAGCGCGGCCGCCGACACCGAGGATTCGGGCAACTACCCGGGCGTCAAAAGCCCGGCGGTCGACGACCTGATCGCCCGCATGGCCGGTGCCCAGGACCGCGCGCACCTGCTCGACGCCTGCCGCGCGCTCGACCGGGTGATCGCCCACGGCTACTACCTGGTGCCGCAGTACGCGGCCACCACCTACCGCCTCGTCTACAACGACTGGCGGCTGCAGCGCCCGGCCGGCGCGATGCCGGCCTACGCGCCCGGCGAGGCCTGGGCGATCGCCACCTGGTGGGCCCGGCCCCAGCCGCTGACAGCTCCATTGCCGGGTGCGCCCGGTGTGCCCGGTGCGTTCGCGCCCTGATTGCCGTCCACACCTTCCAAGCCGATATGTTCAGCTACATCCTCAAGCGGCTGCTGCTCATGATCCCGACCCTGCTGGGCGTGCTGGCGGTCACCTTCGCCATCGTGCAGTTCGTGCCCGGCGGGCCGGTCGAGCAATACCTGGCCGAGGCGCGCGCGGCCGGTGCCGGCGCCGAGGGCGGCGGCCTGGGCTACCGGGGCGGGCAGGGCGTGGACCCGCGCCGGCTGGCGGAGATCAAGGCGCTCTACGGCTTCGACAAGCCGCCGCTGGAGCGTTTCTGGCAGATGCTTGGGCAGTTCGCGCGCTTCGACCTGGGCAACAGCTTCTTCCAGAACAAGCCGGTCTCGCAGCTCATCGCCGAGAAGCTGCCGGTCTCCATCAGCCTGGGCCTGTGGACCTTCTTCATCAGCTACCTGATCGCCGTGCCGCTGGGCGTGGCCAAGGCGGTGCGCGCCGGCTCGCGCTTCGACTTCGTCACCTCGCTGATCGTGCTGGTGGGCTACGCGATCCCAGGCTTCGTGCTGGGCGTGGCGCTGCTGGTGGTGTTCGGCGGCACGCTGGAGTGGTTTCCGCTGCGCGGGCTGGTCTCCGACAACTGGCAGGACTTGTCTTGGCCCGCGCGCATCCTGGACTACCTGTGGCACATCGCGCTGCCGGTCATCTCGATGGTGCTGGGTAGCTTCGCCGTCACCGCCATGCTGACCAAGAATGCCTTCCTGGAGGAAATCCGCAAGCAGTACGTGCTGACGGCGCGCGCCAAGGGGCTGGGCGAGCGGCAGATCCTGTGGGGCCATGTGTTGCGCAACGCGCTGCTGCCCATCATCACGGGTTTCCCGGCGGCCTTCGTGGGCGCTTTCTTCACCGGCTCGCTGCTGATCGAGACGCTGTTCTCGCTCGACGGCCTGGGCCTGCTGAGCTACGAGAGCGTGATCCGGCGCGACTACCCGGTGGTGCTGGGCACGCTGTTCCTGTTCACGCTGATCGGCCTGCTGACCAAGCTGCTGTCCGATCTGTCCTATGTCTGGGTGGACCCCCGTGTCAAGTTCGACTGAAGCCCTGCCGGCCACCCCCGCCGCCGCGCCGCCGGCCGCAGCCGCCGGCGTCAGCCCGTCGCGGCGCGCCTGGCTGCGCTTCCGGCGCAACCGCCTGGGCTACTGGAGCCTGCTGGTCTTCGCCGCGCTGGTGCTGCTGAGCCTGCTGGCCGAGCTGCTCTCCAACGACCGCCCGCTGATCGTGCGCTACGCAGGCCAGACCTACCTGCCGCTGTTCAAGGACTACCCCGAGACCACCTTCGGCGGCGACTTCGACAGCAGCACCGACTACCTCGACCCCTTCATCCAGGCGCAGTTCGCCCAGCCGGGCAACTGGGCGCTGTACCCGCCCAACCCCTACGGGCCGCGCACGCTCAACTACTTCGCGCAGGCGCCCAACCCGGCGCCGCCCTCGGCCGAGAACTGGCTGGGCACCGACAGCCGTGGGCGCGACATGCTGGCGCAACTGGTCTACGGCTTTCGCGTGAGCGTGCTGTTCGCGCTGGCGCTCACCGCCATCGGCGTGGTGCTGGGCGTGGCCGCCGGCGCGCTGCAGGGCTATTTCGCGGGCAAGACCGACCTGGCCGTGCAGCGCTTCATCGAGATCTGGGGCTCCATGCCCGAGCTCTACCTGCTCATCATCTTCAGCGCCATCTTCGCGCCCAGCGTGGGCCTGCTGCTGGCGCTGCTGTCGCTGTTCGGCTGGATGGGGCTGGCCGACTACGTGCGCGCCGAGTTCCTGCGCAACCGCCAGCTCGACTACGTGCGCGCGGCGCGCGCGCTGGGCGCCGGGCACGGCCACATCATCTGGCGCCACATCCTGCCCAACAGCCTCACGCCGGTCATCACCTTCCTGCCGTTTCGCATGAGCGCGGCCATCCTGGCGCTGACCGCGCTCGACTTCCTCGGCCTGGGCGTGCCGCCCGATACGCCCAGCCTGGGCGAACTGCTCAACCAGGGCAAGGCCAACCTCGACGCCTGGTGGATCTCGCTGTCCACCTTCGCCGTCATGACCGTGACCCTGCTGCTGCTGACCTTCATGGGCGATGCCCTGCGCGACGCGCTCGATCCGCGAAAGAAAGACTGATGGCTTCCCACCTTTCCTCCCCCGCCACTTCCGATGTTTCTGACGTTTCCGGCGAGGCGCTGCTGCAGGTGGACGGCTTGCGCGTGGCCTTCGACGGCAAGGAGGTCGTGCACGGCGTGTTCTTCGAGATCCGCCCCGGCGAAAAGCTGGCGCTGGTGGGCGAGTCCGGCTCGGGCAAGAGCATCAGCGCCATGAGCCTGCTGCGCCTGGTGCCCGACGCCGGCATCGCCGGGCGCGCGCGCTTTGGCGGGCAGGACCTGCTCTCGCTCAAGGAGCGCGAGCTGCGCGCCGTGCGCGGGCGCGACATCGCCATGATCTTCCAGGAGCCGATGACCGCGCTCAACCCGCTCTACACCGTGGGCCACCAGATCGCCGAGGTGTTCCAGCTCAAGAAGGGGCTGGGCCGGCGCGAGGCCTGGGCCCGGGCCATCGAGCGGCTGCGCGAAACCGGCATCCCCGAGCCCGAGCGGCGCGCCCATTCCTATCCGCACCAGCTCTCGGGCGGCCAGCGCCAGCGCGCCATGATCGCCATGGCCCTGGCCGCCGAGCCCCGGTTGCTGCTGGCCGACGAGCCGACCACCGCGCTGGATGTGACGCTGCGCCAGCAAATCCTCGACCTGCTGGCTGAACTGCAGCGCAAGAACGGCATGGCCGTGCTGATGATCACGCACGACCTCAACCTGGTGCGGCGCTTCGCCGACCGCGTGGCCGTCATGGAGCACGGCCACCTGGTCGAGCAGGGGCCGGTGCGGCAGATTTTCGAGGACCCCCGGCATCCCTACACCCGCAAGCTGATCGAAAGCCGTCCGGTGCGCGATGTCGTCGAGGTGCCGGCGGCATCGGGCACCGAATCCGGCATCGAATCGCGCCCGCTGCTGCAGGGCGATGCCTTGCGCGTGAGCTACCCGGTTAGCCAGCCGGGCATCCGGGGCTGGTTCAGCAAGGGTGCCTTCGTGGCGGTGAAGGGGGCCGACTTCGCGCTGCGCGCCGGCCGTACGCTGGGCGTGATCGGCGAATCCGGCTCGGGCAAGTCGACCCTGGCGCTGGCCGTGCTGGGCCTGGTGCGCCACGAGGGCGAACTGCGGGTCGACGGCCTGTCGTGGCGCGCCGCCAACCAGCAGGGCTTCGCCGCGCAGAAGGTGCTGCGGCGCAAGGTGCAAGTGGTGTTCCAGGACCCGTATTCGTCGCTGTCGCCACGCATGACGGTCGAGGAAATCGTCAGCGAAGGCCTGCGCTTTCACGCGCCCGATCTCGACGCCGCCGCGCGCGCGGCGCGCGTGGCGCAGGCGCTGGCCGACGTCGGCCTGTCCGAGCAGCAGTTCCCGGGCCTGCTCTCGCGCTATCCGCACGAGTTCTCGGGCGGCCAGCGCCAGCGCCTGGCGATTGCCCGCGCGCTCATCGTCGATCCCGAGGTGCTGGTGCTCGACGAGCCTACCAGCGCGCTCGACGTGACCATCCAGAAGCAGGTGCTGGCGCTGCTGCAGCGGCTGCAGCGCGAGCGCGGCCTGAGCTTTCTGCTCATCACCCACGACGTCGACGTGATTCGCGCCATGGCCCACGAGGTGCTGGTCATGAAGGACGGCGAGATCGTCGAGCACGGCGACGTGCGCGCCGTCATCGAGCAGCCCGCGCACCCCTACACGCAAAGGCTGCTGGCCGCCGCGGCCTGAAGTGGCAGACCGGGTCGGATACTGGGAAATATCAGGGTAAACACTGATCGCGCCGTTTCGGAGGACTATGATCCGGGCTTGCGCCGCCGGCCCGCGACAGGGGCCGTGCCGTGCCGCCCCACGCGATCCCAGATACCCCACACCCCCACACCCCCACACATCATGAGCGGCGGATTGATGCCAGCGGCCGAACAGGCCACGACCACGGTCGAAAGCGAAACACAGCGTGCCCGGGTGGCCGTGCGCGCCATCCTGGCGATGGCGCTCGGCGGCTTCGCCATCGGCACCGGAGAATTCGTCATCATGGGCCTGCTGCCCGAGGTGGCCCAGGGCCTGCAGGTCAGCATTCCGCAGGCTGGCCACGTCATCAGCGCCTACGCGCTGGGGGTGACTCTTGGCGCGCCGGTGCTGGCGGTGGCCTGCGCGCGCTGGCCCCGGCGCCTGCTGCTGATCGCGCTGATGCTGCTGTTCGCCGCCGGCAACTTCGCCAGCGCGCTGGCGCCGGGCTACCTCAGCCTGAATGCGCTGCGTTTCCTGGCGGGCGTGCCGCACGGCACTTATTTCGGCGTCGCCGCGCTGGTTGCCGCCGCGCTGGCGCCGCCCGGCCAGCGCGCCCGCGCCGTCGGCTGGCTGATGCTGGGGCTGACCACCGCCACCGTGCTCGGCGTGCCGCTGGCGGCCTGGCTGGGCCAGGTGCTGGGCTGGCGCTACGCCTTCGTGCTGGTCGGTGTGCTGGCGCTGGCCGCCGCCGTCCTGATCCAGCGCTGGCTGCCCTTCATGCCGGCCGATGCGGCCGCCAGCCCCTTGCGCGAACTCGGCGCGCTGCGCCGCAAGCAGGTCTGGATGACGCTGGGCATCGCCGCCATCGGCCTGGGCGGCATGTTCTCGGTCTACAGCTACATCAAGCCGACCCTGATGGAAGTCGCCGGCCTGTCGATCCAGGGCGTGCCCGTGGTGCTGGCGCTGTTCGGCATCGGCATGGTGGCCGGCAACCTGATCGGACCACCGCTGGCCGACAAGTCGCTCAACCGCACCATGGGCGGGCTGCTGCTGTGGGCTTTCGTGGTGCTGCTGGCCTTCGGCTTCACCGCGCACTGGGTCTGGCTGGCCTGCCTGAACGTGTTCCTGATCGGCACCATGGTGGCCATCGGGCCGGTGCTGCAGATCCGCCTGATGGACGTGGCTGGCGACGCCCAGACCCTGGCGGCGGCGCTCAATCATTCGGCCTTCAACACCGCCAATGCGCTGGGCGCCTGGCTCGGCGGCCTGACCATCGCGGCCGGCCTGGGCTGGACCTCCACCGCCTGGGTCGGCGCCGCGCTGGCGCTGGGCGGCATGCTGATGTTCGCCTGGTCGCTCCAGGTCGAAAAACGCGACCGCCGGCTGCGGCAGGTGGCTGCGCGCGCAGGCTGACGCGGACGGGCCGCCCCGCCGCGCAGCAGATCAGGCCCGGCGCGCCCGGGCCTTGGCCAGGGCGGCGGCGATGGCGGCACGCTTGTCGTCGCCGCAGCCGGCGCGCGCCGGGGCCTCGTGGGGCAGGGGTGTGGCCTGCTGCGGCCGGTAGGGCCAACTGGGTGAACTGGATGCGCCTTCGATGGGCGCTGGCGGTAAGACCACGGCTGGGGCCGGGGCAGGGCCATCGGCCAGCGCGTTTTCTCGTGCCTGGGGGCGCGAGGCCAGAGAGCCGAGGCGCCGGGCGCGCTCGCCCGGGGCGTCCTGCTCCAGCCGCTGTTGGTGCGTGGCGTAGCGCGTGCGCGCAGCCTCGGCCAGGACGGGGCTCCAGGCCTGCCAGCCGGTGCGCCCGGGCGTGGCTTCCTCGGTGACGATGCAGTCGACCGGGCAGGCCGGCAGGCACAGCTCGCAGCCCGTGCAGTCCGCCTCGATGATGGTGTGCATGCGCTTGTTGCTGCCCACGATGGCATCGACCGGGCAGGCCTTGGCGCACAGCGTGCAACCGATGCACCAGTCCTCGTCGATCCACATCACCTGCCGGGGCACCTCGGCGCCGTGCAGCGTGTTGAGCGGCAGGCGCGGGCGGCCGGTGAGGGCGGCGAGCCGGGCGATGCCTTCGTCACCGCCGGGCGGGCACTGGTTGATGGGTGCGCCGTCCGCCACGATGGCCACGGCATAGGCCTCGCAGTCGGCGTAGCCGCAGCGCGTGCACTGGGTTTGGGGCAGCGCGTCGAGCAGACGCGCGGCGAGGGCGGAGGGCGTGGGCAAGTCGGTCGGGCCGTGCGGCGCGCGGAAAGGCGTGCTTCGGGCAGTCGTCATCGGGGAGCGGCGATTTTACCGGGGCCGCGCAGCGAGGCCAGACGCCGCTTGCGAGGCCTTAATCGGCGTTGGCAGGAGACGTCGCGGGCTGGGCTGGCCGGGCCGCGCGCCGCCGCTGGGCCGGGGTTGGGTCGTCCGAGGGCAGCGTGGCCTCGTCACCCTCGGCCTGGCCGATGGGGCCGTCGCCATCGTGCGCCAGGATGAAGCGGGTGATCTCGGGGCAGACCTTCTCGCGCCAGCGCCGGCCGCTGAAGATGCCGTAGTGGCCCGCGCCCTGGACTTCGTAGTGCCGGCGGTCGGCCGGGTCGAGGCCGCTGCACAGGTCGTGGGCGGCCTGGGTCTGGCCTTGGCCGGAGATGTCGTCGTGCTCGCCCTCGATGGTGAGCAGCGCGGTGGTCCGGATGTCCTGCGGGCGCACGCGTTCGAGGCGGCCGTCGGGCGATTTCACGTCCCAGGTGCCGTGGACCAGCGCGAAGTCCTGGAACACGACCCGGATGGTTTCGAGGTAGTAGTGGGCGTCCATGTCGAGCACGGCGTTGTACTCGTCGTAGAACTGGCGATGGTTGTCCACCGCATCCTCGTCGCCCCTGAGCAGGTTCTTGAAGTAGTCGTAGTGGCTGCTGGCGTGGCGGTCGGGGTTCATGGCCACGAAGCCGGCGTGCTGCAGGAAGCCGGGGTAGACCCGCCGGCCGGCGCCGGGGAAGGAGGGCGGCACGGCGTAGATCAGGTTGTTCTCGAACCACTCGTAGCTTTTCTGCGTGGCGAGGTTGTTGACGGCCGTGGGCGAGCGCCGCGCGTCGATGGGGCCGCCCATCATGACCATGGACAGCGGCGTGGTTTCGCCGCGGCTGGCCATCAGCGAGATGGCGGCGAGCACCGGCACGGTGGGCTGGCAGACGCTCATGACGTGGCAGTTGCCGTGTTCGGCCTGGAGGTGGCGGATGAAGTCCTGCACGTCGTTGACGTAGTCGTCGAGGTGGAATTCGCCTTCGCTGAGCGGCACGGTGCGCGCGTTCTTCCAGTCGGTGATGTAGACCTTGTGCTCGCGCAGCAGGGCGCGCACGGTGTCGCGCAGCAGCGTGGCGTAGTGGCCCGACAGCGGCGCGACGATCAGCACCACGGGCTGGGTCTTGAGTCGCGCCAGTGTGACCGGGTCGTCGGAGAAGCGCTTGAAGCGCTGCAGGCGGCAAAAGGGCCGGTCGAGCACGGTGCGCTCGGCCACGGCGATGTCGTGCTCACCGAGCGTGATGTGGTCGATGCCGAACTGGGGCTTCTCGTAGTCCTTGAACAGCCGGTACATCAGGTCGTAGCCGGCGGCGATGCGCTGTGCCACGGGGGTTTGGGTGTAGACATTGCCCGGGTTGTTCAGGAAGCGCGAGGCGACCTGGGCGAAGTCGGCCAGCGGTTCCATCAGCGCGCGCTGCGACTCGTAGATCTGGTAGAGCATGCGGGTTTCCTGGATGCTGCACAGCAGCAATGAAGGTCAATATAGCAGCCAGCGGCCCGCCGCCAACTGCGGGTTTCCAGCATGGGGCGGTGGGGTGCTAGTCGCCCGCGTAGCGGCCGGGGCGGTGGCTGATCCACAGGAACACGCTCATGACCACGGCGGCCAGCACCGAGTAGGCGACGCGCTCGGGCGGCACCACGAACAGGGCCAGCAGCACGATGGTGCAGTCGATGGCCATCTGCACCTTGCCGGCCCGGATGCCCAGGTGCTCCTGGAAGTAGAGCGAGACGATAGTGGCGCCGCCCAGGCTGGCGTGGTGCCGGGCCAGGAACAGGCAGCCCGTGCCCAGCAGCAGGCCGCCGAGCAGGGCGGCGTAGAGCGGGTGGAGGTAGTCGATACGAATGACATGCGGGCCGATCTCGGTCAGCACCGACAGCAGCGCCACGGCGATGAAGGTCTTGATCGTGAACACGTGGCCCATGCGCTTCCAGGCAAACCAGTAGAAGGGCAGGTTGATGGCGAAGAACAGTTTGCCGAAGGAGATGCCGGTGAGGTAGTGCAGCAGGAAAGCGATGCCGGCGGTGCTGCCGGTCAGCAGGCCGGCCTGGGCGAACAGCATCATGGTGATCGAGACGAACAGCGAGCCCGTGAACAGGGCTTGCACGTCTTCGAACAGGCCGTGGCGCAGCGACGCCGGGCGCGTGGAAGGAGGGCGGGACATGGCAGTGGGGGGCATCTGTGATCCTTGGAGCCTGGGTGAGGCTCAAGCAAGCAATGCGCCAGGGAAGTGCTTGTGGCAAGCCTGGATTCTGCGCCAAAAAAGGATCAAGTGGTGCGCACTGCCCGCGCCTGCCGTTGCGGCAGAGCCGGCCGTAACGTTGGGGGGACGGCTTCAGGCAATGTCGCCGGTGTGCACGCCGAAGCCCTGGGCACGGGCGCGGTCCTCGAAATACCATTCGAGCGTCTGGCGCACGGTGCGAAAGGCCAGGTCGTCCCAGGGAATCTCATGCTCGGCGAACAGCCGGGCCTCGATGGTTTCCGGCCCGGGCTCGAAGGTGTCGGCAGTGAGCTGCGCCAGGTAGAACAGGTGGACCTGGCCGACCCGCACCACGTTGAGCAGGCTGAACAGCGGGCCGATGCGGAACTGCGCGCCGGCTTCCTCGACGGTTTCGCGCGCCGCGCCCTCGCTGCTGCTTTCGCCCAGCTCCATGAAGCCCGCCGGCAGCGTCCACTTGCCGTAGCGCGGCTCGATGTTGCGGCGGCACAGCAGGATGCGGTCTTCCCAGACCGGCACGGTGCCGACTACGTTGAGCGGGTTCTCGTAATGGACGGTGCCGCACGCCGGGCAGACCGCGCGTTCGCGGCTGTCCATGTCGTCGGGAATGCGGTAGGCCACGGCCGTGCCGCATTGCCGGCAATGGTGGATGAGCCTGGGGATCAATGCTGTACCTTGAGGAGGGATGAAACCGTTGCGCTCAGGGGCGCTCGGCGACTTGCAGGTTGATGCTGCCCAGCCCGTCGATGCCGCCATGCAGCAGGTCGCCGGGCGAGACGGCGGCCACGCCCGCGGGCGTGCCGGTGTAGATGAGATCGCCCGGTGCCAGCGTCCACAGCCGCGAAATGTGCGCGATGGTCTCGGCGATGTTCCAGATCAGCTGGGCGACCGTGCTGTGCTGGCGTTCCTGGCCGTTGACCTGCAGCCAGATGGCCGCGGCCGCCACGTCGCCAGCCTGCGCGGCCGGCGTGATCGGCCCGATTGGCGCGCTGTGATCGAAACCCTTGGCCGCGCACCAGGGGCGGCCCTGCTTCTTGGCCTGGGCCTGCAGGTCGCGCCGCGTCATGTCCAGACCGACCGCGTAGCCGTACACGTGCTGCAGGGCGTCGGCCACGGCGATGTTGGCGCCCCCCTGGCCGATGGCCACGACCAGCTCGATCTCGTGGTGCAGGTCCTGCGTTTCGCTCGGGTAGGGCAGCGTGGCCGTGGTCTGCGGCTGCACCACCAGCACGGCGTCGGCGGGCTTGAGGAAGAAGAACGGCGCTTCGCGCCCGCTGTGGCCCATTTCCTGGGCGTGCTCGACGTAGTTGCGGCCGACGCAATAGACGCGGTGCACGGGAAACCGCGCCGCCGTGCCCTCGACGGGAACCGTGACGACGGGCGCGGGGGAGAAAACGTAGGTCATGGGCAAATGCTCCTGGGCAGCAAGGACTGGGGCCGCCACCGTCGACGGCCGCGCGGCCACCCCGCAGTGTGCCATGACTCCGCGGACTGCATGGGCTGCGCGGCGGCCCGATGCCTGGGCCCGGTCGTGCGATGGCAGGTCCTCGAGCGCGACGGCAGCGAGACTGAAAGCGCGGCCGAAAGTGCAGCCTAAACTCGGACTATGTCCCAGGCCACGCCCATCGATTCCCTCGCCTCGCCGTACGCGCCACATCCACCTGTCTCCGTGACGACTGAGGCCACCGGTCCTGGCGGCCAGGTGCCGCCGGGCTTCATCGTGCCGGCGTGGCCGGCGCCGCCGCGCGTGCGGGCCGTGTTCACCACCCGGCTCGGCGGGGTGTCGGCGCCGCCGTGGGATGCGATGAACCTGGGCACGCACGTGGGCGACGACCCGGTGCATGTGCGCGAGAACCGCCAGCGCCTGGCGCGCTACCTGGCGCGGCGCGGCGCGCCCTGGCCGCTGTTTCTCGACCAGGTGCATGGCATCGACGTGGTCGACTGCGCCGCCGGCGTGGCCGATGGCGCGCGCGCTGACGCCAGCTTGAGCGCCCAGCCCGGCCGGGCCTGCGTGGTCATGGTGGCCGATTGTCTGCCGGTGCTGCTGGCCTCGGCCGATGGCCGGGTGGTGGCCGCCGCGCATGCCGGCTGGCGCGGTCTGGCGGGTGCGCCCGTCGCTGCGGGGCCGGCGCCGGACGGCGTGTTGAATGGCGTGCGGAATGGTGTGCTGGAGGCCACCGTGCGTGCCCTCCGGCAGCGCACCGCCTCGCCGCTCGTCGCTTGGCTGGGGCCATGCATCGGCCCTGGCGCCTTCGAGGTGGGCGAGGAGGTGCGCGCGGCCTTCGGGCCAGAGGGACAGGGCTGTTTCCGTCCGGCTGCCGCGCCCGGGAAATACTGGGCCGACCTGCCGACGCTGGCCCGCTTGCGGCTGTCGCGCCTGGGCGTGGCGTCGGTCTCGGGAAACGACGGCTCGCCGGACTGGTGTACCTACGGCCGGCCGGCGCTTTTCTTTTCGCACCGGCGCGATGCCGCCGTGCGCGGGACCACCGGCCGGATGGCAGCCTGTGTCTGGATCGAGGCCGCGGCCGGCAGCGTGGTGGGGCAGCCCGACACGGCAGCGCTGCAGGGCGGCCACCCAGGGTGATTCGGGATGCCGCCATCCCGAGGGTGTACTCAAGGCGGGGTTAGACTGATTCGACCCAGGCGGCGCGGCCGGCCGCAGGCGCCTGCATCCAGATGGAGGAGATCCGCATGACCGACCGTGGCACGCTGCCGACCACCGCAGGGCCGGCCCTGGCCTTCGATGCGGCCAAGCTGGAGGCCGTGCGGCAGCGCTACCTGGCCGATATCCAGGCCCTGTCGTCCCTGTGGGCGCCCGCCGGCGCGGATGCGGCGCCGGCCGGGGGGGCATCGGCGCGCGCCGATCGCCGGTTCGCGGCCGAGTCCTGGCGGCGCAGCCCGCTGGCGGCCTGCACCGCCGCGTTCTACCAGGCCAACGCCCGCGCCTTGCAAGGTCTGGCCGATGCGGTCGAGGCCGAGGCCAAGGCGCGCGCGCGGCTGCAGTTCGCGGTGCAGCAGTGGGTCGATGCCACGGCGCCCAGCAATTTCCTGGCGCTCAACCCCGAGGCGCTGGAAAAAGCTGTCGAGACCCAGGGCGAGAGCCTGGCGCGTGGCCTGAACAACCTGCTGCAGGACCTGCGGCGCGGCCATCTGTCGCAGACCGACGAGACGGTGTTCGAGGTGGGGCGCAACCTCGCTGTCACCGAGGGCGCGGTGGTCTTCGAGAACGACTTCTTCCAGCTCATCGAGTACCGGCCGCTGACCGAGCAGGTCTATGCCCGGCCGCTGCTGATCGTGCCGCCGTGCATCAACAAGTACTACATCCTGGACCTGCAGCCCGAGAACTCGCTGGTGCGCCATGCGGTCGCGCAGGGCCAGCGCACCTTCGTCATGAGCTGGCGCAACCCCGACGCCAGCCTGGCGCAGGCCACCTGGGACGACTACGTCGCGCACGGCGTGATCCAGGCCATCGACGTGGTGCGCGCCATCAGCGGCCAGGACGGGCGCGGCGGCAAGATCAACGCGCTGGGCTTTTGCATCGGCGGCACGCTGCTGGGCACGGCGCTGGCGGTGCTGGCCGCGCGCCGGCGCAAGCCGGTGGCCAGCTTGACGCTGCTGACCACCTTCCTCGACTTCGAGGACACCGGCATCCTCGACATCTTCATCGACGAGGCCAGTGTGCGCCTGCGCGAGCGGCAGTTCGCCGAGGGCGGAGTGCTCAAGGGCCAGGACCTGGCGGCCACCTTCAGCTTTCTGCGCCCCAACGAGCTGGTGTGGAACTACGTGGTGGGCAACTACCTCAAGGGCGAGACGCCGCCGCCCTTCGACCTGCTGTACTGGAACAGCGACGCCACCAACCTGCCCGGGCCATTCTTCGCCTGGTACCTGCGCCACACCTATCTCGAGAATCATCTGGCCCAGCCCGGCCGGGTCTCGGTGTGTGGCGTGCCGGTCGATCTGTCGGCGCTGGACCTGCCGGCCTATGTGTACGGGTCGCGCGAGGACCACATCGTGCCGGCCGCCAGCGCCTATGCCAGCACGCGGCACCTCAGCGGTCCGGTGCGCTTCGTGCTGGGGGCCTCCGGCCACATCGCGGGCGTGATCAATCCGCCGGCCCGGCGCAAGCGCAGCTACTGGACGCTCGCCCCCGCATCCTCGGGCGCCGATGCGCATCTGCCGCCGACGCTGGCGCAATGGCGCGAGCAGGCCGTTGAGACCCCCGGCAGCTGGTGGCCGGACTGGGTGCGCTGGCTGCACAGCCATGGCGGGAAAAAGGTTGCTGCGCCGAAATCCTATGGAGGAAATGGCTATGATGCTATCGAAAATGCACCGGGTCGCTATGTGAGGGCCAAGGCATGACGATTGCCCCGTCGCGCGCGGATTCAGGGTTTTTCATGGGGCCTGCCGGTGCCTGGCGGCACTAACATGCCCTTTATTGTGCGGCGCAGCATGGAAGGCAGGGCCGCGCAACACCTGCCCTCTCCACCTTCTACGAGAAAGACCGAGACATCATGGAAGACATCGTCATCGTTTCCGCCGCACGCACGGCCGTCGGGAAGTTCGGTGGTTCGCTGGCCAGCGTGCCGGCCGTCGACCTGGGCGCCACCGCCATTCGCGCGGTGCTCGAGCGCGCCCGGCTCACGCCCGACCAGGTCGGCGAAGTCATCCTCGGCCAGGTGCTGACGGCCGCCGCCGGGCAAAACCCGGCGCGCCAGGCGCTCATCAAGTCGGGCATCGCGCGCGAGACGCCGGCGCTCACCATCAACGCGGTCTGTGGCTCCGGCCTCAAGGCCGTCATGCTGGCCGCGCAGGCGGTGGCCACGGGCGACAGCGAGATCGTGGTGGCCGGCGGCCAGGAGAACATGAGCCGCTCGGTCCATGCGCTGCCGCAATCGCGCGAGGGCCAGCGCATGGGCGACTGGAAGCTGGTCGACACCATGATCGTCGACGGCCTGTGGGACGCCTACAACCAGTACCACATGGGCATCACCGCCGAGAACGTGGCCCGCAAGTTCAAGATCGGCCGCGAGCAGCAGGACGCCTTCGCGCTGGCCAGCCAGGCCAAGGCCATCGCCGCGCAGGATGCCGGGCGCTTCAAGGACGAGATCGTCCCGGTGCAGATTCCGCAGCGCAAGGGCGATCCGCTGGTGTTCGACACCGACGAATTCATCAACCGCAAATCCAACGAGGCCGCGCTGGCCGGCTTGCGCCCGGCCTTCGACAAGGAAGGCACGGTCACCGCCGGCAATGCCTCGGGCATCAACGACGGCGCCGCGGCGGTACTGGTCACCACCGCGCGCAAGGCCAGCGAACTGGGGCTGACGCCGCTGGCGCGCATCGCCAGCTACGCCACCAGCGGGCTCGATCCGGCCTACATGGGCATGGGGCCGGTGAGTGCTTCGCAAAAGGCGCTGGCGCGCGCCGGCTGGCGCGCCAGCGACCTCGACCTGCTCGAAATCAACGAAGCCTTCGCCGCCCAGGCCTGCGCGGTGAACCAGGAAATGGGCTGGGACACCAGCAAGATCAACGTCAACGGCGGCGCCATCGCCATCGGCCACCCCATCGGCGCCTCGGGCTGCCGCATCCTGGTCACGCTGCTGCACGAAATGCAGCGGCGCAATGCCAGGAAGGGCCTGGCCTCGCTGTGCATCGGCGGCGGCATGGGCGTGGCGCTGGCGCTGGAGCGCTGAACCATCGCGCGGCCCCCGGGTTGTCTCTAGGCATCGGGGCGGCGGTGGCGGTCCATAGTTTGCTAGTCTTCAGCATTCAATAAATCGGAGTAGTGTTATGAGTCAGAAGTTGGCCTATGTGACAGGCGGCATGGGGGGCATCGGAACGGCCATCTGCCAGCGCCTGCATCGCGACGGCTTCAAGGTGATCGCTGGCTGCGGCCCCAGCCGCGACTACGAGCGCTGGCTGGACGAGCAACGGCAGCAGGGCTACACGTTTCACGCCTCGGTCGGCAATGTGAGCGACTGGGATTCCACCACCGCCGCCTTCGACAAGGTCAAGGCCGAGCACGGCACCGTTTCGGTGTTGGTCAACAACGCCGGCATCACGCGCGACGGCCAGTTCCGCAAGATGGCGAAAGCCGACTGGGACGCGGTCATCTCCACCAACCTCGACAGCATGTTCAACGTGACCAAGCAGGTCATCGACGGCATGATCGAGCAGGGCTGGGGCCGCATCATCAACATCTCGTCGGTCAACGGCCAGAAGGGGCAGTTCGGCCAGGTCAACTACTCGACCGCCAAGGCCGGGCTGCACGGCTTCACGATGGCGCTGGCCCAGGAAGTTGCCAGCAAGGGCGTGACCGTCAATACCGTGAGCCCGGGCTACGTCGGCACCGACATGGTGCGCGCGATCCGCCCGGACGTGCTCGACAAGATCGTCGCCACCGTGCCGGCGCGCCGCCTCGGCGCGCCTGAGGAAATCGCCTCCATCATCGGCTGGCTGGCCTCGGACGAGGGCGGCTACGCCACCGGCGCCGACTTTTCCATCAACGGCGGCCTGCACATGGGCTGAGCAGCGCGCCTGCAAGGAGAGGGGACGCATGGCCGCCTGAGCTGGCGCGTGACGTTCCCCGGTGCATAGCTTTTCCGCATTCGATTTGGCAAGTCCAGGCTGTCGGAATGGGGACATTGAGTACCGAAAAGCCGCATACCCGTGCCGTCTTGCTGGGCAGGGGCGACACCAGCAAAAAACCTCATCATCTCCCGCGCCCCATTCCCAATGCGTCATGCGGTCGGTACTCGTTGTATTTGATCGCTGCGTTCTTCAGCGCCAGGTCTGCACATGCGCCTGAGCCGGGCGTTTTCCACTTCCAGCTCGCGCATGCGCGTCATGCCCGACACCGTACGCTCCCGCGTACTTGCTCTTCCACGTGTCACACGTCGGCGAGCTGATCCCGTGCTTGCGGCATCCCTCCGCCACCGGCACTTGGCGGGGGATCTTACGGTAGGTCGCTCGCTTCTTTCGTTATCAGAATTTTGAATTAGGAAAGAAATTATTTCTTATAGACTTATAGTAGAGTTCAATCCGTGAGCTTGATGAGAGTCCGGTATTTGCAAAGTGAGAAGTAATTATTTGAAGTTTATCTTGGTTTGCAACTAATCGCCCACTCCGTTGGAGCAGGGGTTTGCTCGCATAAGGATGGTTAAGAGGGATTTCCCCATTGCGCCAGCCGATGGGTTGATTTTTCTGTCGGGCTCAAGGTTTGGCGCATTTTCGTGATGCAGCTCGTTCTGGACTCGTTAAATCCATGTGCACCCATTTGCAAGCAGGGTAAACAGTTTTTTGCCATTGCATCTGCTGCCTGGATTAATTGTCTACAGTTTTAATGGATTTTTGAGTGGCTTGAATTAGGGTGTTTTTTGCTCGGCTTGCAAATCAGGGTTAAATCATGAGTGAGTATGAAAATGCAACGTCCAGTCGGGCGCGCTTCTATGCCCTTCGCCTCAAGCCAGGGCAGGATGTCGTTGAGGAACTGCGGAAATTCGTCAATGCCAACGGGCTGAAAGCGGTCTCCATCGTTTCCGTGGTGGGAAGCCTGCGGAGGGCGCTGCTGCGATATGCCAATACCGGCGTATGGACCGAGGTTTCCGGCCATTTCGAGATCGTTTCGTTAGTCGGTACGATCGATGAGAAGGGTGAGCATCTGCATATTTCGCTCTCCGACGGGACGGGTAGAACAATCGGCGCCCATTTCGGCGTCGGATCGTCCGTCTACACCACAGCCGAGATCACGCTTGCGGAGTTCGAGGATCTGTCGTTCCGGCGCGAGCTTTGCAAGCAATCCGGCTGGGAAGAGCTCGTTGTGGAAAGTCGCCAGCCGAGCTAATCCGGTTGCCGTATCAATCATCTGCTTTCCGAATATTCATTTCGGGGGTATTTCACCGGGGTAGTATCATGGTCACTGCTGTAAAAGGCTATTTCGATACGAAAATTCTGGCGCTGATCGGCGTCGCCATCGTCATCAACATCATCGGCGGGCAGCTCAACGACTTGCTTCGGCTGCCGATCTTTCTGGATTCCATAGGTACCATTTTGGTGGCGGGCCTTGCCGGTCCCATCGCCGGCGGCGTGACCGGCGTGTTGACCAATCTCGTCATCGGCCTTCTGTTCGCACCGGTTGCCGCCGCCTTTGCGCCGGTCGCCTTGGTGATCGGCGTCGTGGCAGGTCTTCTTGCCCGTGTCGGCGGATTCAGAACCGTCTGGCAGGCGGTCATCTCGGGCGCGGTCATTGCCGCGGCCCTGACGGTCATCGCGGTTCCGATCCGCATCTACCTCTTCGGCGGTGTTACCGGCTCCGGTGCGGATTTCTTCATCGCGTATCTCTCGAGCGTCGGTCAGACATTGCTGAGTTCGGTGGCGTTTACCGTTTTTGGCACCAATATCGCCGACAAAGTACTCTCGGCTGTGCTCGTATGGGGTCTGGTGCGCCAGTTGCCCGAACGCCTGACAAGCGGTTATAGTTATCTGCACTACAGCCGTAGAGCCTGATGCAGTCGCTCTACATTCCAGTTCCATTGGAGAGTTTTCTTCACCGGGTCAACCCTCGCACAAAAATCGTATTTCTGCTGTTTTGCGTGGTCAGTGCATTTGTGCCGCCGTGGCCGGTTTTGTGGGGTGCGACGATCGTCCTGCTCGCACTTGCTTTTGCGGCTGCTATCGGTCGTCAGATCGTCATCCGATATCTCCTGCTGTCCCTGCCGTTCATCGTTGCCATTTTCGCCTTCCATGGTCTCATCATGTCGCGACCGGATTTCCGGCAGGCTTTCGGCTGGCTGCCCTATAGCCCGGCGGGGCTTGAATATGCGGCTGCCGTTGGCGGCAGAATCTCGCTGATGCTCACGGCCTCGCTGCTTTTTGTGGCGACGACGCATCCTTCGGCATTACTGCGCTCTCTCGATGCCGCGCGCTGGCCACCGGCCGCCTCGTTCTTGCTCGCGAGCCCGCTTCTGCTGATCGATCAGTTCACAGCGCGTGCCAATGCCATCCGGGAAGCCCAGCAGACACGCGGGCTTGCCCTTGGCGGTACGGTCACGGCGCGTTTTCATGCCCTGCGAATCCTGGTTGTGCCGTTGCTGACACTGGCGCTGAGCGATGCGCATGAGAGAGCCAATTTGCTGACGGCCCGCGGTTTTCGCGCTTTACCGTGGCGCACGGTGATCGACCCGCCAAGGGACAGTGCCGGAGAGAAAGCGATGCGTGCAGCTTTCGCAGTCGCGATGGTTGCGGAGCTCGGTTACGTGATTCTGGCATGATTGAAGTCAAAGATCTTTATTTTGCCTATGGCAATACACCGGTGCTGGATGGCATTTTCTTCACAATCAGGCCTGGTGAACGCATCGCCATTCTCGGTGCCAACGGTTCAGGAAAAACAACGCTAGCCCACTGGCTGGCGGGCTGGCTGACCTCGGCCAATGCCGATGGACGTGGCACCGTTTTGTGGCAGGGAAGACCATGGCAGGATTACTCCATTGCCGAACGTGCGACGGCGATTCAACTCGTTGGGCAGTTTCCCGCACAACACCTGACCGGGCGTGCCTTTACCGTGGCAGAGGAGATTTCCTTTGGCCCCGAAAATCTCGGTCTGCCCGCGGAAGAGATCATCACCCGTCGCGACCAAGCCATGACGACCTGCCGGCTCGAGGCGCTGGCGCACCGCGCGCCATTCACGCTTTCAGGTGGTGAGCAGCAGCGCCTCGTCATTGCCGCCGCACTCGCTCTATCACCGTCTGTGCTCATTCTTGACGAGCCCTTCACCAATCTTGACCCGGCATCGCGTGATCATCTGGCGGGTGTGCTGACCGAACTGCCGGAAAGCGTGACTCTTGTCTTCTTCGAGAGCAATCCAGATGTGGCGCTGGCCACGGCAAAACATTTCCTGTTGTTGCGGGATGGCCGAATCGCGGTCGAGGGTGATGCCCGCACTGTTCTTCTCAGCGCCGCTTGCACAGAAGTGCTCGGATTACCGGTCATTGCCCGTGCCTTCCAGCAACTTCCGGAAGGGCACGGTCTTCCCGACCGCGCGCTGCCACTCAATGACTGCGAAGCGGCGGCACTTCTTTCAGAATATAAGCGATGCTCAGTCTGAAAAACCTGTCTTTCGCGTGGCCCGGTCAACCCTCGCTATTCAGTAATCTGGTTGCGGAGGTGCCTGCTGGGCATGTTCTGGGTATTGTCGGCAGGAACGGTGCCGGAAAAAGCACCTTGCTACGTCTTCTCAACGGATTGCTACGGCCTGAAACTGGCGATGTGCTGGTCAGAGATAAAAGCACGCGCAATATGCAGGTACATGAGATCGCCCGGTATGTTGGCACGCTTTACCAGACACCCGAGCAGCAGCTTTTCGCAGCACGGGTGCGCGATGAACTGGCATTCGGGCCGCAGCAACTGAAACTGTCGCCCACGGAAATCGAAAGACGTGTCGAACAGGCCCTCATCCGGACACATCTGACCTATTGCGCCGACCGCCACCCGCTCGACCTTTCCGCTGCCGAGCGGCGCTTTACTGCGCTCGCCTCGCTGCTTTCAATGGAACCGGAGATTATTCTGCTCGATGAACCGCAACGCGGGCTGGACCACATCTGGAGAGAAAGGCTGCAATCGATCATTCGTGATGAGAGCAGTTCCGGCAAGGTGGTCGTCCTGATCTGTCACGACATGGATTTCGTCGACAACAACGTCCATTCGGTCCTGTCGTTGGGCGGCGGCGAAACGCCGATTCACCCGACCGACGCCTTCTTTAACGATTCAGAAGTTGTGCGGCGGGCACATGTCGAACCACCAGCAAGGCTGCGCCTCGCGCGCCTTGCCCAGGGCATCAGCGGAAGAGTCTGAGTTGCATTGTTTGGCATGGCCAGGCGCAGGACTTGCAAGCTATCGGGTACATCGAGACGGGCAGTCATCTTCGCTTTGCTTGCTGCTTCGGCCGAGGAGCGACCGGCCTGCGGTTGATAGCGGAATGGCTCAGTGCGGGCTCTTTAACAGGACAAGGGCGATGGGGACAAGCACAGAAATGAGGCAGGCAAGCTGTTGACTCGCTGCGGGGCATCGCGCGAGCGAGGGACCGAGAGGCTATTTTCACGGTCACTTCTTGATCGCTGGCATGATCGGCAAGTCCACCTCGAACTGCCCGCCTGTTTTCAGCAGGCCAAGTGCTCTAACCTGAAGTCCCCGATGGAACGCAACACCCGTCAGCGCAACGCCATTCAAACTGCCATCGACGAAGCCCGCCGGCCCCTGTCACCCCAGGAAGTGCTGGACGCAGCCCAGCGCGACGTGCCGGGCATGGGTATCGCCACGGTCTACCGCAACCTCAAGTCCATGCTGGAGGCCGGTGCCATCGAGCTGGTCGTGCTGCCCGGCGACAATCCGCGCTACGAGAGCCGGCAGGCCGCGCAGCACCATCACCACCATTTCCAATGCCGGGCCTGCGCCCGGGTCTTCGACGTGCCGGGCTGCGTGGCCGGCTACGAGCAACTGGCGCCCGCCGGTTTCACGGTCGAGGGACACGAGCTGACGCTGTACGGCCTGTGCGCTGACTGTGCCGCCACGGCGGGTGAGCGCGCGCCGGTGGCGTGCGCCGAGGAGCATCACCACCATCATGGCCATCACCACTCCTGACGGCCGCGCCGCGCGCCTCTGGAAACTGCCATCTGGCGCGGTTTTTCGGCACGGCGTCCTACCGGCGAACTGTCGGCGCGATCTGTATCGAGCCGTTCGATGGCTGGGACGACGACTTGCAGGTGGCGTGAAATTGCGTGGCCGTCGCGCTGAATTCGATTAAGGTGCGAGGCTTTTGATGTCGATAGGCGCCGTCCGCGTGAGCGGGGCGCGCTCCCCACACTCCATGATGAAGTTTCTTGCGCGCGAATGGGCGCAGTGGCGCATCGCGCCGCACCGCGAGGCCATGGCCGGCGCCGTCGCCACCTTTGCACTGATCCCCGAGGTCATCGCCTTCGCCTTCGTGGCCGGCATCGACCCGCAGGTCGGGCTGTTCGCCTCCTTCGTGCTGGGCCTGGTGATCGCCTTCACTGGCGGGCGGCCCGCCATGGTCACGGCGGCGGCCGGCTCGGTGGCCCTGGTTGCCGCACCGCTGGTGGCCGCCCACGGGCTGCCCTACCTGCTGGCCGCTGGGCTGCTCGCGGGGCTGTTGCAGATTGCCTTCGGGCTGCTGCGGCTGGGCGTGCTGATGCGCTTCGTCAGCAGCTCGGTGGGCACCGGCTTCGTCAACGCGCTGGCGATCCTGATCTTCTCGGCGCAACTGCCGCAAATCCTCGGCAGCAACGCCGCCACCTGGGCCATGCTGGGGCTGGGCCTGCTCATCATCTACGGCCTGCCCCGGCTGCGCATTCCCGTGCTGGGCGCGATTCCCTCGCCGCTGGTGTGCATCGTGGTGCTGACGCTGGCGGCGGTCCAGCTCGATTTGCCGCTCAAGACCGTGGCCGACCTGGGGCGCCTGCCCGAAGCCTTGCCCGCCTTCGCCTGGCCGGCCGTGCCGCTCACGCTGCGGACGCTGGAGATCATCGCCTGGCCGGCGCTGGCCATCGCCATGGTCGGCCTGCTCGAATCGCTGATGACGGCCAGCGTGGTCGACGAGTTGACCGACACGCCCAGCAGCAAGAACCGCGAAAGCGCCGGCCTGGGCGCGGCCAACGTGGCGGCCAGCCTGTTCGGCGGCATCGCCGGCTGCGGCATGATCGGCCAGACCGTCGGCAACGTGAAGTACGGCGGGCGAGGGCGCTTGTCGACCCTGTTCGCGGGCCTGTTCCTGCTGGTGCTGATGGTCGTGCTCAAGCCCTGGGTGGCGGTGATTCCGGTGGTGGCGCTGGTGGCGATCATGGTGATGGTGTCGGTCTCGACCTTCGACTGGTCCTCGCTGCGCAAGCTGGCGGGCCACCCCAAGACCTCCAGCGCCGTCATGCTGGCGACCGTGGCGGTGACGCTGGCCACGCACAACTTGGCCGCCGGCGTGGCCGTGGGGGTGATGCTCAGCGGCGTGTTCTTCACCTTCAAGGTCGCGCGGCTGATGCAGGTGCGCGTCGAGGACGCGCCGCAGGATGGCACTCGCATCTACCGCGTGTCCGGCCAGGTTTTCTTCGCCTCGGCCCAGGCCTTCATCGACAGCTTCGACCCACGCGACGTGCCCGGCCGTCAGGTGCGCATTGACGTCGCCCAGGCCACCTTCTGGGACATCACGGCGGTGGCGGCGCTCGACAAGGTCGTCACGCGGTTGCGTCACCATGGCCTGGAGGTGGCACTGCAGGGGCTCGACGCGCGCAGCGCGGCGCTGGTGCGGCAGTTGCGCGAATCCGGTTCGCAGGGTTGACCCCGGCCGCGCGCTGGCGCTGCCGTCGCGATAATCCGCCGTTCAGATCAGAACGATGGAGGAGCGCGTGCGGATTCTTCTGGTGGAAGACGAGCCCGACCTGGCGCATTGGCTGGCGCGCACGCTGGCGCGCCAGTCGGGCATGGCGGTGGAGTGGGCCGATGACGGCCTGCTGGCCGACGCGCGCCTGGGTGGCGAAGCCTTTGATGCCGTGGTGCTCGACCTGGGGCTGCCGGGTATCGATGGCCACACGGTGCTGGCCCGCATGCGCGCGCGCGACGATCGCACGCCGGTGCTGGTGCTGACTGCGCGCGACTCGCTGGGCGAGCGGGTCGGCCTGTTGCGCGACGGCGCCGACGACTTCCTGCCCAAGCCCTTCATGGTCGAGGAACTGGAGGCCCGGCTGCAGGCGCTGGTGCGGCGCAGCCGGGGCCGCGAGCATCCCCGCCTGTCGTGCGGGCCGCTGCGGTACGACATCGCCGCGCAGCGCTTTTCGGTGCGTGGCGAGGCGCTGGACCTGTCGCCGCGCGAACACGCCGTGCTGCGCGCCTTGATCCAGCGCAGCGGTGAACCGGTCGGAAAGCCGCAGATCCTCGAGCGCGTGTTCCTGGGCGACAGCGAGGCCAGTCTGGAAGCGGTCGAGGTGCTGGTGCACCGCCTGCGCAAGAAACTGGCGGGCAGCGGCGCGCAGATCGTGACGCTGCGCGGCCTGGGCTACAGCCTGGAGCCCGAAGCCGCCGACCCGGTGCTGCCATGAAGCCGCTGCCCTGGCCGCGCCCGCGCTGGCCGCGCAGCCTCAAGGGCGCGCTGCTGCTGTGGCTGGTGCCCGGGCTGTTGCTGACCATGGGCGGCAGCCTGCTGTGGTCGACCCATTACCTGCGCACCCAGGTCGATGCGGCGCACGACCGCGCGCTGGCCGGCGCGCTGCGGGCGATCGACTACAACACCTCGACCGCCAGCGGTGGCCTGGCCGTGGAGCAACCCTACCTGCTGCTGGAATTCTTCGAGCTGACGGTCGATGGTCGCGTGTACTTCCGCGTGGCGACCGAGGATGGCCTGGCGGAAATCGGCAGCCCGGCGTTGCCCATGCCGCCACGGCCGCTGGAGGCGGGCGTGCCGCAGTTCTACAACGCCCTTTACCTTGACGAGCCGGTGCGCGTGGCCACGCTGCTGCGGCCGGCTGACCCGCCCATCGCCGGCCGTCCTGGCAGCCACCTCATCGTCCAGGTGGCCGAGGGCCTGAGGGAGCGCGAGGCCTTCGAGGAGACCATGCTCGGGCGCTCGATCGAGCGTGACGTGCTGCTGGTCGCCATCAGCGTGGTGCTGCTGGTGGCTGGCGTGGTCATGGCGCTCAAGCCGCTGCTGCGCCTGCGCGAGCAGCTCGATGGACGCGCCCCCGACGACCTCGCGCCCATCGACGCGCAGGGCCTGCCTTCGGAGGTCCGGCCGCTGGTGCAGTCGGTCAACCGGCTGATGGCGCGCTCGGCCGACATGGCGCGCACCCAGCGCCAGTTCCTCGACGATGCCTCGCACCAGTTGCGCACGCCGCTGGCGGTGTTGCGCACGCAGATCAGCTATGCGCTGCGCGAGCCCGACCCGCACGAGGTGCGCACGGCCCTGAGCGCCATGCAGGACGGCCTCACGCGGGCCGAGCGCCTGACGCAGCAGATGCTGGCGCTGGCGCGAGCCCGCGACGCCTCGCTGGCCGACGGTGGGCTGGCCTTTGCCGCCGTCGATCTCCAGGCCCTGGCCGGAGATGTCGCGCGCACGCTGTGGCCGTTGGCACGGGCCCGGCAGGTCGACTTGGGACTGGAGTTTCCGACGTTGCCCGCTGGCGCCCGAGTGCGCGGAGTGGAGTGGTTGCTGCGCGAGGCGCTGAGCAATCTGGTGGACAACGCCATCCGTTACACGCCGGCTGGCGGCCAGGTGACCGTGGAGGTGCGCGCCGACGGCAGCTGCTTCTGCCTGCAGGTCGAGGATACGGGAGGTGGCATGAGCGAAGGCGATCTGGCGCGCGCGGGCAACCGCTTTCGCCGGGGCGTGGCCGGCAAGCGCCAGCCTGGCGCCGGGTTGGGGCTGGCGATCGTCCAGACCATTGCCGATCTCCATGACGCGACCTGGCGTCTGCGCAACCGGCCGCAGGGCGCACCCGCCGGCCTGCAGGCCACGCTGGTGCTGCCGGCCGACTGGGAATAACCCTGGATTGAAAGCTGGGTGTAAGCCTGCGTTTCTTACGCTACGCGCAACTGGCAATTGGCAGCCCGCGCGCAGCGGGCGTGCCCGGTGCCGGCCGGCGGCGATCCATGCGGCCGATTCCAACGACTTTTCCCGGAGACAAGACCCATGCGCAGCACCCGTTTTTCCCGCACCGCATCTCGCATCGCCTCCGGCCTTGCGGCCTCGGCTGTCCTGGCCGCCGCTGGCTTGGCCACCACCCACGCCCAGGCCGAGCCGAACCGGCCCGAATGCATCGCGCCGGCCCAGCCCGGTGGCGGCTTCGACCTGACGTGCCGGCTGGCTCAAAGCGCCTTGCGCGAGGCTAAGGCGCTGAGCAAGCCCATGCGCATCGTCTACATGCCGGGCGGCGTGGGGGCCGTGGCCTACAACAGCATCATCGCCCAGCGCCCGGCCGATGGCGGCGCGGTGGTGGCGTTTTCCGGCGGCTCGCTGCTGAACCTGGCGCAAGGCAAGTTCGGCAAGTACACCGTGGACGACGTGCGCTGGCTGGCCGCCGTGGGCGCCGACTATGGCGTGGCGATGGTGCGCGACGATTCGCCCCACAAGGATCTCAAAAGCCTGATGGAGGCCTTCCGCAGCGACCCCTCCCGGATCGTGCTGGGTGCGGGCGGCTCCATCGGCAGCCAGGACTGGATGAAGGCCGCGCTGACCGCCAAGGCCGCCGGCGTGGACTACCGCAAGATGCGCTTCGTCGCCTTCGAGGGCGGTGGCGAGGCCGTCACCGCGCTGCGCGGCGGCCACATCCAGGCCTACATGGGCGATGCCGCCGAGGCCGTCACCCTGATCGACGGCGGCGCGCCGATCCGCGTGCTGGCGGTCTATCACAGCGCACGCCTGCCGGGCAAGCTGGCGCATGTGCCCACCGCCGCCGAACAGGGCTTCCAGATCGAGTGGCCGATCATCCGGGGCTTTTACGTCGGCCCCAAGGTCTCGGACGCCGACTACGCCTGGTGGAAGCAGGCTTTCGAAAAGACCCTGGCCACACCCGAGTTCGCCCGGCTGCAGGCGCAGCAGGGGCTGTTTCCCTTCAACAAGACGGGCGCGGAACTCGACGCCTACGTGAAGGCGCGCACCCGCGACTATGCCGAGCTGGCCAAGTCCTTCGAGTTGATCAAGTAGGCCCCGCCACGCCGGCATTCTTCCCTGGGAGTTCTCCATGATCCTCAACGACCGGATACTGGGCCTGGCGGCGCTGCTGCTGTCGGCCTTCCTGGCCTGGTTCGGCCATGGTCTCGAAGCCCCGTTCGCCTATGAACCCGTGGGCCCGCGCGCCTTTCCCATGCTGCTGGCCGGCGTCATCGGCCTGTGCGGGCTGCGCCTGGTGTTCAAGGGCGGCAACCCCGCCCAACCCAATCCGCCGGGCGCCAACAGTCGCATCGTGCTGATGGTGGTGCTGGTGGCCGCCTACGCCTGGCTGTTCCAGTGGGCGGGCTTCATCATCGCCACGGCGCTGGCCGCCACCTTCGTCGGCCGGCTGTTCGGCGGCCGCTGGGGCCGCTGCCTGCTGGGGGGCGTGCTGATGGGGGTGTTCTTCTTCTACCTGTTCGACCGCGTGCTCGACGTGGTCCTGCCGCTGGGCCTGCTGGAGGGTTGGCTGTGAACATGCTCGACAACCTGACGCTTGGCTTCGGCGTGGCCTTCTCGGCCACCAATCTGCTGGTGGCGCTGATCGGTTCTTTCTTTGGCACCATCGTCGGCGTGCTACCGGGGCTGGGGCCGATCAACGGCGTGGCCATGCTGGTGCCGATCGCCTTCGCCATGGGCTTGCCGCCGGACACGGCGCTGATCCTGCTAGCGGCGGTCTACGTGGGCGCCGAGTATGGCGGGCGCATCACCTCGATCCTGATCAACGTGCCGGGCGAGGCCGCCTCTGTGATGACCACGCTCGACGGCTACCCGCTGGCGCGCCAGGGGCTGGCCAGCGTGGCCTTGTCGCTGTCGGCCTGGTCGTCGTTCATCGGCTCGCTGATCGCCATCGTTGGCATCGCCGCCTTCGCGCCGTTGTTGGCGGGCTGGGCGCTGGCCTTCGGCCCGGCCGAGTACTTCGTGCTGATGGTGTTCGCCTTCTGCGCGCTCACCAGCCTGCTGGGCGCTCAACCCGTCAAGGGCGTGCTGGCGGCGGCCATCGGCCTGGCTATCGCCACGGTGGGGGTGGATGCCAACTCCGGCGTCTACCGCTACACCTTCGATCTGCCGCACCTGGCCGATGGGCTGGACTTCGTGGTCGTCGTCATCGGCCTGTTCGCCGTCGCCGAGATGCTGCAGATGCTGGAAAACAAACTCTCGGGCCAGAGCGTGGAAGTACCGCCCAGCCAGCGCAAGCTGTTCAACCTGCGCGAGCTGCGCTTCACCGGCTGGAGCACCGCGCGCGGCGGCCTGCTGGGCTTCGTGATCGGCGTGTTGCCAGGCGCGGGTGCCAGCGTGGCCTCGGCCGTGGCCTACGCCAACGAAAAGCGCCTGATCGAGGGCAAGGACCCCGATGCGAAATTTGGCCGTGGTGACATGCGCGGCCTGGTCGCGCCCGAGGCCGCCAACAACAGCGCGGCCACCGGCTCCTTCATTCCGATGCTGACGCTGGGCGTGCCGGGCTCGGGCACTACCGCCGTGATGATGGGGGCGCTCACGCTCTACAACATCACGCCCGGGCCGGTGCTGTTCGAGCAGCAGCCGGCGCTGGTGTGGGGGTTGATCGCCTCGATGTTCATCGCCAACGTGATGCTGTTCATCATGAACGTGCCCATGGTGCGCGTGTTCGCCGCCATGCTGGCGATCCCCGGCTGGCTGCTGGTGCCGGGCGTGCTGGCGATCAGCTTCATCGGCGTCTACGCCATCAGCGCCACCACCTTCGACTTGCTGGCGGTGGTGGTGATCGGCGTCGTCGGCTACCTGCTGCGCAAGCTCGGCGTGCCGATGGCGCCCATGGTGCTGGGCGTGGTGCTGGGCGACATGATGGAGCAGAACCTGCGTCGCGCGCTGTCCATCACCGACGGCCATGCCGCCATCCTGTGGGCCAGTCCGGTCTGTATCGTGCTGTGGCTGCTGGCCGTGGCCGTGGTGTTCGGGCCGATGGCCTATCGTCGTATCGCCCGATGGCGTGCGCTGCCGGGTGACGCGCGCCAGGGCTGACGGCGCGCGCGGCATCCTGAACTTTCCTGTGAAGGTGTTTACGATCGGGGGCCATGGTGCATCGCCATGGCGACAGGAGTTCAGGCATCCATGGATTACAAGGATTACTACAAGACACTCGGCGTCGCGCGCGGCGCCGACGAGGCCGCGATCAAGCAGGCTTACCGCAAGCTGGCGCGCCAGTACCACCCCGACCGCAACAAGGATGCGGACGCGGCCCAGCGCATGAGCGAGATCAACGAGGCCAACACCGTGTTGTCCGATCCGCAAAAGCGCGCCGCCTACGATGCGCTCGGGCCGGACGGCCTGAATGGCTTGGGCGGCCAGCCGGGCTGGGGCGGGCGCGGCGGTGCGCAGGGCATGTCCGGCGAACAGTTCAGCGACTTCTTCGCCAGCATGTTCGGGCAAGGCCGGTCCGATCCCTTCGGCGCCGCGCAGGCCCGGCGGCCCATGCCGCGCGCCGGCCAGGATGTCGAGACCCGCATCGAGATTGACCTGGCCGACGCCTACCAGGGCGCGAGCCGGCGCATCACCCTGTCGGGCGGTCGCGAAGGGCCGCGCACGCTGGAGGTGACGATCCCCAAGGGAATCCGCGCCGGGCAGAAGATCCGCCTGGCCGGCTACGGCCAGCCCGGCCGCGGCGGCGGGCCGGCGGGTGACTTGTTGCTGGAAGTCGGCTTCACGCCCGATGCGCGCTATCGCGTCGACGGGGCCGACGTCATCCAGCAGGTGCCCGTGACGCCCTGGGAAGCTGCCCTGGGTGGCGAGATCGAAGTGCGCACGCTGGCTGGCGAACTGGCCGTCCAGGTGCCCGCCGGCTCGGACTCGGGGCGCAAGCTGCGCCTCAAGGGACGCGGCTTGCCCGGCAAGGTGCCGGGCGACTATTTCCTGGAACTGCAGGTGGTCCTGCCCGCGGCCGACTCGCCGCGCGCCAGGGAGCTCTACGAGACGCTGGCGCGCGAGCTGGCCTTCAATCCGCGCGCCTGACGGCTTTTCAGAAGGCGGGTAGGTGCGCGGCGGGCAATGGCTGCCTGGGGCCAGCAAGCATGAAAAAGCCCGGCGAGCGCGAGGCTGGCCGGGCGGGTTCGCGTGCAGGCCCAGGCATGGGCCCCGCTTGCGTGGGTCAGAAGTTGTCGACGAAACTGCGCAGCTTGTCGCTGCGGCTGGGGTGCTTGAGCTTGCGCAGCGCCTTGGCCTCGATCTGGCGGATGCGTTCGCGCGTGACGTCGAACTGCTTGCCGACTTCTTCGAGCGTGTGGTCGTTGTCCATCTCGATGCCGAAGCGCATGCGCAGCACCTTGGCCTCGCGCGGGGTGAGGCTGTCGAGGATGTCCTTGACCACGTCGCGCAGGCCGGCCTGCATGGCGGCGTCGATGGGCGCGGTGTTGGCGCTGTCCTCGATGAAGTCGCCCAGGTGGCTGTCGTCGTCGTCGCCGATCGGCGTTTCCATGGAGATCGGCTCCTTGGCGATCTTCATGATCTTGCGGATCTTGTCTTCCGGGATCTCCATCTTCTCGGCCAGGATCGAGGCGTCGGGCTCGAAGCCGAACTCCTGCAAGTGCTGGCGCGAGATGCGGTTCATCTTGTTGATGGTCTCGATCATGTGCACCGGGATGCGGATGGTGCGCGCCTGGTCGGCGATCGAGCGGGTGATGGCCTGGCGGATCCACCACGTGGCGTAGGTCGAGAACTTGTAGCCGCGGCGGTATTCGAACTTGTCGACCGCCTTCATCAGGCCGATGTTGCCCTCTTGAATGAGGTCGAGGAACTGCAGGCCGCGGTTGGTGTACTTCTTGGCGATGGAGATCACCAGCCGCAGGTTGGCCTCGATCATCTCCTTCTTGGCCTCGCGCGAGTTGGCCTCGCCCTGGTTCATGCGCTTGTTGATTTCCTTCAGCTCGGCCAGCGGCACGACCACCCGGGCCTGGATGTCGGTCAGCTGCTGCTGCAGTTCCTGCACCGGCGGGATGTTGCGTTCCATCACCGCGCTCCAAGGCTTGCCGACGGCGGCCTGCTTCTCGATCCAATTCAGGTTCAGCAGGTGGGAGGTCGTCTTGTGGCCGTTCCTGTCCACGCCCGAGAACTCGGCGATGAACTGTTCCTGCGGGTAGCCGCACTTGTCCACGATGATGCGGCGCAGCTCGCGTTCCTTCCTGCGCACGTCGTCCACCTGGGTGCGCACCATGTCGCACAGCTTCTCGATGGTGCGGGCGGTGAAGCGGATGGTCATCAGCTCTTCCGACAGGGCGTGCTGCGCCTTCTGGTAGGCCGGCGTGCCGTAGCCTTCCTTGTCGTAGATCCTGTGGACCTTCTCGAACAGCCCGGCGATGCGGTCGAAACGCGCCAGCGCCTCGTTCTTCATCTCCTCGAGCTTCTTGGTCAGCGCCTTGGAGCCGCCATTGCCGTCGTCGTCGTCCTCGGCGTCGAACTCGTCGTAGTCCTCCTCGGCCACGTAGTCGTCGGCCTCGTTGGGGTTGGAGAAGCCGTCCACGACGGTGGAGATGACGATCTTGCCCTCGCGGATGTCCGCGGCCATGCGCAGGATCTCGGCGATGGTGGCGGGCGAGGCGCTGATGGCCTCCATCATGTTCTGCAGGCCGCCCTCGATGCGCTTGGCGATCTCGATCTCGCCCTCGCGCGTGAGCAGTTCCACCGTGCCCATCTCGCGCATGTACATGCGCACCGGGTCGGTGGTGCGGCCGAATTCGCTGTCCACGGTGGACAGGGCCGCCTCGGCCTCTTCCTCGGCCTCCTCGACGGTGGCGGCGGTGGGCGTCACGTTGTTCTGGAACAGCGTCTCGGCGTCGGGCGTCTGCTCATAGACGGCCACGCCCATGTCGCCCAGCATGGCGACCACGACTTCCATCGTCTCGGCGTCGACCAGCTTGTCGGGCAGGTGATCGGAGATTTCGGTCTGCGTCAGGTAGCCGCGCGTCTTGCCCAGCGTGATCAGCGCCTTCAGGCGCTGCCGGCGCTTGGCCATGTCCTCTTCGGACAGCACCGTCTCGTCGAGGCCGAACTCCTTCATCAAGGCCCGTTCCTTGGCCTTGCTGATCTTCATGCGCAGGGGCTTGGCCTTCTCGGCCGTGGCGGCCTCGGCGGCGGCCGGCGCCGGTTCTTCCTCGGCGAACTCGGCCTCGACGTCGGAGAAGTCTTCCTCGTCCACCTCGGCCTTGCCCTTGGCGGCGTCGGCCTTGGGCTTGCGGCCGCGCTTGGCGCCGCCGGCGGCGGCCTCAGCCTTGGGCGGGCGGCCCGGCTTCTTCTTGGCGGGCGCGGTGGTGGTGGCTTCGGCGACTGCGGCGGCAGCGGCCTTCTTGGTTTCGGCGTCGGTGGTTTTCTTGGTCACGGTCTTGGATTTGGCGGCGGGGGCCGTCTTGGCGGCACCTGCAGCGGGTTTGCCCGCCGCTGCCTTGGCGGGCTTGGCGGCTGGCTTGGCAGCGTTCTTGGCGGGTGACGTGGCTGCTGGCTTCTTGGAACTCGGCATAAGACCTCTTCGGAACAAGAAAACGGGCGAACGAACGGAACACGGGCGCCGAAAGCACTGGCCCGGCGCAGGGCATGCAGGAGCGATTCAACTGGGGTCGGAAAGCGCGTGCGCAAGCACGAAGCCGTGCAGCGCACCGTCCGCGGGGCAAGATGGGTGGGCGAACATTTGGTGTGCGGTCCTTGCGGTGGTCCTTCCAGGGGTGCTGGAAGGGGCCCTGATCCTGCTGCTGGGATGCTGCGTCCTGGTTTGGACGCCGGGCCGGGCCGGAGGTGCCGCTGTCGCTCTTGCCGGTTGCGAAGCCTTACATTATAGCGCGTCCTGGCGCAGGGTCCAGCCGCTCAGGGCGGCTGGCGGCGCAGGCGATGCCGCAATTCGAGCCGCCTGCGTTCCAGCGCCTTGTAGCGCTCCAGCGCCCGGGGGTCGCTGCCCACCGTGGCCAGCACGGCCGTCTGTTCGGCCTTGAGGCGCTCGTCCAGCATGTAATCCAGCACGTTGCGCAGTTCGGCCAGGGCGTCGTCGGCGGGTACTTCCTCGCCGGCCGCCGCCAGGTCCGGCCCGGCGGCCAGGCGTTCGACCAGCGGTTCGAAGGGCTGCCCGCGCAGGCCCTCGCGCAGGGCGGCGAAGGGCTGGATGCCGTGCTCGTGCACCTGGCCGTCGAGCCAGGTGAAGAACTCGCCGTGCGCGCCCGGCAGGGCGCACAGCAGGGCATGGAGTTCGTGCGACAGGGCCTCCCATTCCTGCGGATGGGTCAGCAGCAGGCGCAGCGCCACGTCGGCGCGCGAGGGCGGCTGGCCGCGGCCGCGCAGCGCCGGGGGCGGTGCCGCGGGACTTCGCGAT